>CAZMCN010000085.1:0-9104 GCA_964564845.1 uncultured Pirellulales bacterium
AGCTGTGGCTAATCCAGTAAAGGCGACGTGGATATACAGGACAGCCAAAAAGACACAGAGAAGAAAATTAAAAGTTAAAACGAAAAGCTAAAAACCATAGTGCAAAATTCAAAACGAAAAAAGAAGCCGCGAAGGCAAAAAGGCGCGAAAAGAAAATTAGCCGCAAAAAGGCACAAAAAAGATAAAAATTAGACAGGGGTTAACACGGATTGACACTGCTTATTTTTTTATCGCTGATTGCACGGAAAAGCTAACGCGGTGGGCTAAAGCCCGCCCTTGTATATTAGTTTACGGGTAATATACTGGCGGAAGTCTTACGAGTCAAATTGTCAGAAACGTGTGTTTATTTAACTTTTGGTATGAAACCAACTCTCTAATCGAATGTAGCACATAATTCGGGGTCGGATCAGTTAGTATGTCGCACTGTGGGGAATCTTCCGGCGGCAATAAAGTTATATGTTTGTAAGATTAGCTTTTCTAAGAGCTTATGCTAAGATGAATTGGTAATTGCCATCTGCACTTAACGAAGAGATTGAACATGAATCATGGTTCTCTGAGTTTCTTGGTGAAGGGCCATCCGGGCATTTTCTGCGCCGCGGCGAAACTTCCCCGTTTGTTTCTAAGTTCTTAAAATGACAGCACAAAGGATGGTCACCTTTAATTCTTTATGATGACCCTCCTATTTTTAAGACTCATTGTGCTAAGTGAATGCAGCAGGTTGTATTATACTGTTCTCAATTGCATTTTCCCTTTTATCCGCGGGTAAGTAACTCAAAAACAACCGGTTACGGTTTTATTCGCGGACATTTACTATCCCTGATGGTATAATTAGTAAAAAGCATACAATATAGTCAATGTTATAAAGGTGGATATGTTAAGTTGGATTGCGAATTTACATCCTGTTCTTCAGGCTTTAGTTGCCGGAATTTTTACCTGGTCTGTGACCGCTATGGGTGCGGCGGCTGTATTCACGACCCAAAAAGTCAGCCAAAAGGTTCTTGATTCCATGCTGGGCTTTGCCGGCGGAGTTATGATTGCTGCAAGTTTTTGGTCATTACTGGCTCCTGCTATTGAGATGTCTGCTGACCATAGGATTGCTTCCTGGATACCGGCAGCAGCAGGTTTTCTATTAGGTACAATCTTCTTAAGGCTGATAGATAAAATACTGCCGCACCTTCATATCGGATTTCTGATAGAGGAGGCGGAGGGTATTAAAACGTCCTGGCAGCGCAGCACCTTGCTTGTTACCGCCATAACACTGCACAATATTCCTGAGGGGCTGGCTATTGGGGTTGCCTTCGGTGCAGTTGCAACAGGATTTCCTTCGGCAACTTTGCCTGCCGCTATTGCCTTATCGATAGGAATAGGAATCCAAAATTTTCCCGAAGGATTTTCGGTCTCCGTGCCTCTTCGGCGCGAAGGAATGTCCCGTCTAAAAAGTTTTTGGTATGGGCAGTTATCTGCCGTAGTTGAACCTATTGCTGCTGTTATCGGAGCAGGTGCTGTTCTATGGGCTACACCTTTGTTGCCTTATGCGTTGGCATTTGCCGCCGGAGCTATGATTTTTGTGGTGATTGAGGAGGTTATCCCAGAATCTCAGCGCAACGGTAATACAGATTTGGCAACGGCAGGGACCATATTAGGGTTTTTAATTATGATGATTCTTGATGTGGCATTTGGTTAGCGCAAAGGGGGGCATAAAGCGATTGGATGAAGAAAATAAGACAAAGAAAAATTAAAATGTATGGGGTTAACGTTTTTAGTTTTGATTATCTCAAGTAATGTAATAAGAAGTTAAAATTTTCTTTGGTATGAGTGACAGTATGGCAGTTCACCCTTTCTCTGGTAGTATTGCCGATGATATTCTTCGGCTTTCCAGAATTGTCCGGCTTTGACGAGCTTGGTTACTACATCGTAACCTTTCTGCTTCAATAACCCGATAAGCTTTTGTGCGGTTTCTTTTTGTTGTTCATCGGTATAAAAAATTGCGGACCGATATTGCTCGCCGATGTCAGGTCCCTGTCGGTTAAGCTGGGTAGGGTCGTGTATTTCGAAGAATATTTTAGTCAATTGCTCAAATGAGGTTACAGAGGGATTATAAACAACTTCAATGGCCTCGGCGTGTCCGGTGTTTCCGCTACAGACCTGCTTATAGGTTGGATTTGGTTTATGGCCTCCCATATATCCGACTGTTGTTGATATTACTCCTTTTGCATTTTGGAAAAAATATTCTACGCCCCAGAAACAGCCACCGGCAAAATACGTTTTTTTCTGCTTATCGGGCTGTTTCGACGGTATGAAGCCCAGGGAAATTGAATTGACACAATATCGTGAGTTTTTTTCGGTGTAACCTTCTCCGGTAAAAACATGTCCCAGATGAGCACCGCAATTTTTGCAGATTATTTCTGTTCTCACGCCGTCCTTGTCAGGTATCTGTTTTACAGTATCAGGAATGGCATCATCGAAACTGGGCCAGCCACAGTTGGAATCAAATTTATCCTCGGATGTGAAAAGCTTTGCATCGCACCTCTTGCAGATATATGCACCTTTTTCCTTATGCTTGTAATATTTGCCGGAGAAAGGTTTTTCGGTGCCTTTATGAACAATGACGGCTTCTTCTTGCGATGTCAGTTTGTTATAGCTATTTTTATTATAGTCAGATTCCATACCTGAATTCCTTAAAACGGGCGGTCGATTTAAGTACCATATTGAGCCGTTTAATATAACAGCAAAGCTAACCCATACAAGATAGGGAATCCATAAAACGGCAGCGTAAAAAGATATACGTTTAAAAGCATAAAAAGTGATAAGTATTGTTAGCCATAATAGAAGGATTTCGATGAAGGCGGGTAAAATCAAGTGAAATCCAAAAAATAAAGGTGTCCAAATCGCATTTAGAACCAGTTGAACCAGGAACCAGCCGATAGCCGGTTTTAGTTTAGGATGATTTACTCCCTTATTCCATACGATGGAAAATGATATTGCCATCAACAGATAAAGAATTGTCCAGACGGAGCCAAATATCCAGTCGGGAGGCGTAAAGAAAGGTTTTCTTAACTGTGCATACCAGTTTGTGATAGAATCCTGAGTGGTGAAAACAGCACCTGCTCCGCTGAGACCAAAACATACAACCAAAGTGACGACTAATTTTAGAATTTGCTTTGGTTTTACCATAGTTGTTCCCCTACAAGCGGCTCTGCAGCATACGGTAGAGGGTTTTAAATTCAAGTGCAGTTAAGCTAAAGCGAGCCAGTGCGATTGTTAGTTTTTCTGTTCCGGTTTCAGTTGGAATTTGTCCGGCTGGAGCTTTAAGACTTTTCGCAGCCAGTGTTCGGGGTAGCCTTTCTCCAGTGGTATTCCGTTTGCATCCCTGATGTAGCCGTCGTTGTATTTGGCTATCAAATATTCGCCCAGGTCTCGCCATCGTGATACCATTAGCTCGCCCTGTGCAACGCAGTGATCCGTCAGGTAACGCTTCATAAGGAGCGGGTCGGATTCGGCCAGTTCGAGTGCTGTTTTTTCAACGATCGGCTGAAGTGCCAGAAGATTTGTTTCGATTTGTTTTTGGACGGCCTGGATGTCCTCTATCATATCCGAATATCTTATATTTGCAAAATTTGCGACGAAGTTGAATATCCACCAGGAGGAGTCCCAGGAGAATTTGTCACGGTTGCCGACGACGTGAGCTTTTGGAAGATTGTTTATGCCGCAATATAGTGGTGTGTAGCAGGTGGTGTAGGTATCATCGACGCCATACCAGATTAGACCACCGATAGGATTAGGCAGCCAATCCCGTGATTGTGAAACAATTGAAAATGCGGTGTGAAAAGTTGAAATGGGTCTGTCCCAGGTATAATTGACGTCATCGACAGTCCATTGGGCGGGCTTGTAACGATTCGGGGTTCCGAAGGGGCCTGCGTCGATGCCTTTTGTCATATCATAATCGGTGCCTTCATAGTGGTCTCGCATCAAAGAGAATAAATCGGAGACTGAGAGCTTTTTATCCGGTTTGACCCATAAAGGATACGGCTGGGCAGCCTCGATGCCGCGGAGATAATCGGTCGAAAGATGCTCTGAAGGCGCGACCCTGCGGAACATACTCCAGACCCTGATGTCTGCGGAACGGCGGTGCTTGGGCTTTTCGGGACAATATGCGTCGCAGAATCTGAAGGGTTTGCCAGAGTCCGGGTCGTAAAAGCCTTTTTCGATAGCGAAGGAGATTACGTTTTCCGAGTAGCGGCAATTTTCCGGGTCGTTTAAGGGGAACCGGCCGATTCTGGCCCTGTTTGCGTGACAGGATACGTATCCATCAGGCACTTTAAGTGCGACCCAGATTGCGCCTTTGCCGCCCGGGCCGGGGCCAATCATCTCCATATACCAAACTTCTTTTGTGTCGGCGATAGAGAATGATTCTCCTGAGGTGCAATAGCCGTATTTTTCGGCCATTTTGGTCATAACCTCGATTGCTCGGCGGGCAGTTTTAGCTCGCTGAAGGGCAAGTGTCATAAGATGTGTGTATCGCAATTGGCCTTGTGGATTGGTAAGTTCCTTTCGTCCGCCGAATGTTGTCTCGCAGATGACGAGTTGATGTTCGTTTATCAGGCCGAGGCCGCCGTCCTTAGTGGTCTCGCTGCTCGAGCCGATGACGGCATATGTGTGTGGGGCTTCTTTTACATCACCCTTTACGGTTCTGTAAATTGGTATTTTCTCAACGAAGCTGTTAGGTTCGTGGTCGGCGGCAGGAACGTAAACGAGATTAGGGTGGGCCTCAGCATCGTAGGTATAAGTGAGCATTGTTGAGCCATCTTTTGAGGCGCCTTTGGTTACGAGCATGTTTGTGCAGGCATTTGCGGTCATTGTAAGAGCAAGTGTGAAGAAGCAGATGATACTAAATAATGTTGAGAGTGTTGTTTTCATAATTTCAGCCTTTCGTATTTTATGATTTTGTAATTAGCTGTGGGTAATTATTGCATAGACTTTGTCGAAAAGCAACGGCAAAAAAGGACAGCTTGATAAATAGCCATATAACAGGTATTATTTTCAGTGCCGCCGGCAAAGAAAAAAGACAAGAGAGACGTTTAATGAGCAGGAAAATGTGCAAAAAGCGAAACCAGCCGGAACAAGGGGGTGCACGGGCTGCATCGATTTTTTGTTGCTGCAGAAAGTATGCGGGGCGACGAGGTGGTGATGACAGGGCAGCAGGCGCAGCAGATTCGTAATGTGCTGCGTATCGGCGACGGCGAACACATTATCTTGCTGGATAATCAGGGCGCAGAATTCGAGGTTTTTTTGACAAATGTCAGGCGAAGTGAAGTTGCAGGGCAGGTGGTAGAGAGGCGGCGAGCAATGGGTGAGCCGGATACGCAGATTACACTGTACCAGAGTCTGCTTAAACGAGAAAAGTTCGAATGGGTGCTGCAAAAGTGCGTCGAGAAAAACAGCAAATCCGCACCGCGGTTAGCCGAGTGGATTGAGGAGAATATCCCCGAAGGGCTGGCTGTTTTTGCTCTGCCTGGCAAGCATCGCCGCAGGATGCGAACGACTAATATGCTGGAGCGATTACATGAGGAAATCAAACGCAGGACACGTGTCGCCAGGCTGTTTCCTAATGAGGCTTCACTTTTAAGATTGGTCAGTGCGATCGAGATGGAGCTCAGCGAGGATTGGATTGCCGGCAAAAGATATTTTGATATGAATGTGGAAATGGAGAACGAAAACGAATCCGCTGATTCGAAGGAAAAAAGAATTTACAGAAAAAATGTTGCTTAATCAACAATTCCATTAGTTTCATAGTAGCATCCTTTCTTTTAACTTGAATATTAATTAGGATGCTACTATAGTTTTTTATAGATTAGATTCTATAACTTTTTGGTTGCGGCCAAAGGGCGAAGCCCGATGCCGCGCCAAGAAATCCGTGGTTAAAAAGGAATTGGAATGGATTTTCAAAAAGCCGTTGAGTTAATTAACAAATCGAGCGATGTTTTACTAACGACTCATACACGGCCGGACGGCGATGCCTGCGGCTCGGTTGCGGCGATGTATGATGTGCTGGTCGCTCTCGGCAAAAAGGTAAAGCTGTTACTGCTGTCAGACTTGCCCGGATGGTACGAGTTTTTATTTACTGAAAAGCCGGCGATACTCGATAAAGATGTTACCATCGAGCAGTTAACAGAAGGCCGGGCAGGTGATTTTGACCTGATTTTTATTGTCGATACCAACGCTATCAATCAATTACCGAAATTTGACCGATACTTGAAACAGACAGGCTTACCGGTTCTGGTAATCGACCACCATGTAACCGGTGACGGCCTCGGAAGCGTCGAATTGATTGACACAACCGCCGCCGCTACGGGCCTGATTGTCTTTGATTTGTTTAAATACGCCAAATGGAGGCTAAACGAAAGAATTGCCCAGGCCCTTTTTGTCACAATAGCTACTGACACCGGCTGGTTCCATTTCGCCAACACCGACAGCAGGGTTTACCGAAGCTGCGCCGAACTGATTGAGATAGGCGTAAACCCCACCGAAATCTACCATAATTTGTACCAGAATTTCTCACAACGGCGATTCAAGCTGATGACAGCGATGCTCAACACGCTCGAGTTGCATCTGGACGGCCGATATGCAACGCAGCACATTCTCCAGGCGGATTTTGAGCAAACCGGTGCGCGAGGTATGGACACGGAAAATTTAATTGACGAATGTAATCGCATCGGCACTGTTGAGGCCGCAGCCTTATTTGTCGAATTAAAGGATGGCCGAATAAAGTGCTCACTTAGAAGCAGGGGGGCGGTTGACGTTCGTAAAATCGCCGCCAAGTTCGGCGGCGGCGGACACATAATGGCTGCAGGCGTCCATTTACCCGGCCCTCTGAAAAACGCAGCAAAACTCATAAACGCCGAGGTCGAAAAACAGTTTCAGTAACCACGCATAAACTCAAACGAAAAACTCAGAACCATCAGTCACAGTTTTTGGCCCAGTGAAACAGCAAGGCTCTTAAATCCTCAAAATTTACCGAGCCGTTTGCGGTAAAGTCCCCGACAAGTCCCGGCCCCTCCTTTGACCAGTTATCAGCCCAAAATCCGTAATCTCTAAAATCAATTTTGCCATCGTTATTTATATTGACTTCGCTGCAATCGTAGCATGGCCTTAGCCACTGCTGACAAAAACCCGCCAAATCCTGTCCGTCGATTTTATTATCGTCAATTAAATCCGCTGTCAGCGGATTTTGGTTTTTGAGCCATTCATCGGCGAGAACGCAATAGTCACGCGCATCCACAAAGCCATCTTCGGTAAAGTCCGCACATCCGACCTTTGGCCCGATGTCGCCAAAAATACCTAAGCCGGCGGCATCCTGACCGTTACTTTGCCATATCGTGACAAAGCTACCGCTATCGCTCATTGCTGCCGCTGGACGCTCTTGTTCATCGAGAGTGTAGGTATTTATCCGGAACTGCTCGCCTACTGTTACGGGAGTCGCTATAAACTCACCTGCACTTGTAAAACGCTGGCCAAAGATGTCTTTTTGGGTGGTAACCGCCTCTGTGTCGCTTTCCCAGACCACAACAAACCGGCCGTCTCCACTCATAGCTGCGGAAGGATTTCTTTGGGCGCCATCCTGGTAAGTATTAACAAGTATGGGCTGCTCATGTGTAAAGTGACTCCAATGGTATCTCCTAAGATATACATCATCCTTAAGATAAGTATCGGGATGACCGTCCCAGACAATTGCATAATTACCATTAGCATCAACAGCGATGGAAGGCCTGGTTAGTGAACTGAAATTATCCTTATTTACCTTCGTGGAAAAAAGAAATGGTTCGTTACCGTCGGCCTGGAAGTGCCGGACACGAACCGAATTCAGTGTGCTTTGCCCTGTCCAGACAACTATAATCTCATCCGTATCATCTATGACAACATCCGGGAATCGGCAAACTGTTGGCTGGTCGCTTATCAAAAGTTCGCCGCCAATCTTTGAGCCGGAACTGTCATACACCTGGCCGCGTATCGATTTTGTACATGGGTCGGGAATATCCAGACTCTCCCAGACAATTATCAATTTGCCATTATCATTTATTGCAACAGCCGGACTCAACTGTCTGCTGTCGGTTCTGCTATTGACGCGGAATTCATCAGCTAACGGTGCGCCGTTAGGCTCGAATCGCCGTGCAAAAATATCTTCTTCGCTAACTCCCGGCCCGTGCCATACCACCACAAAATTACCCGCAGAATCCATTGCGACTGCCGGGGCCTTCTGATTGCCGATGGTTGTGGTATTAATTGGGAATTCACTGCCGAGGCGGCTGCAATTTGCGTCAAATCGCTTCCCGAAAATACCGTTTGAATTGCCGTCCTGCAGGTAACTACTCCAAACAACCACAAAATCTGAGTTCGAATCCATCGCTATAGCGGCATTTTCCTGCTTATTGGATGTGTACGTATTAACCGGGAACTCACCGCCGAAAGTCCAGGTTGATATTGAAATGATATGCAAATATAAAAAAACCATTCTTTTCACCAAATCCTACCCTCTGGCACGGTTACCACATACAATCGTAACCACCTTGCCGGTATTAAAAAGCCGGCTTTATTTGATGTGAGATGATAATTATATTGAATTTGCTCCGGCTATCCACAAAAAATGGCCGAATACTCAATTTTTAGCCCTGTTTGTGAACAATCTATCGAATTTAAGCGTAGAGCGCAGGGAGGAATAAAAATATTAAAAAAACATTAAAAAATTCTTGACGTTACGTCGATACCGTAATAGACTGTACAATAGAAGTGTTAGCTGAGATATATAACAGCTCGCTGGAAAGGTTTAAGGTTAGGGTTTTGGAAGAAATTTTGATAACGTTCAAATTTTTGCTTTAAACTGTTGGTAGACATAAGCTAATGTCCACGCAAACCGCTGGCAGTTAAAGCAGCGGTTTTTTTTATTGCTCTTTATTAAGTCTATAGGTAAACTGGCGGCCAAAGCTGATTCAGGCTTTCGACGACTGTACGCTTTAAAAAAGTTGAAGCTGATATACGGGCTCGTAGCTCAGTCGGTTAGAGCGCACGCCTGATAAGCGTGAGGTCGGTAGTTCGAGTCTACCCGGGCC
>CAZMCN010000086.1:0-9097 GCA_964564845.1 uncultured Pirellulales bacterium
TATGTTGTGGTTCAGTTAGCAAAAGAAGAATACCCACCCATAACTGAGGGATTACCATATTTTGGGTTTTTTCCTTGACGGGAAGTCAGCGGATGTAGTAAAATGAATTATTGAAACAGTGGTCTGCCTGACTTGTATATGGCTTTGTGGTGAATGAATATGAAGGGTATAAAGCTGTAATAAGTTATGGGATGTTAAGGCAGTGCCTTGAGTACTTTTTTCGGAGAGTGTGTTATTTAGTATTTCGGAGAGAGCGGTTTTCATATTTCATTCGACAATCCATAAAGGGTTTTCTCCGGAGAGCAGGGTGAAATTATAAAACTTTTGTGTAAAATAAGCGCACAATAATGTTTTTTGAGATTTTGCATTGATTTTTTGCAGCTTGTTTAATATAATATATAGTTGTTTGAGACGGGTATCAATTCCGGTGAAGGTGTTTTGGTGCGTTGCCAAAACGTGGTTTTCGATACCTGTTGATAATAATGAGTGCTTTGGCTTTGTGCCAAAGTGTCGAAAGGACGAAGTTTAAATGTTTTAAGAGGAGGAGTATTATGAATAAGAGGTTGTTTTTTTCAATTTCTCTTGTCCTGGTACTATGTTTAGCGAGTAATGCTTCAGCCGGTATGATAGGGTGGTGGAAATTTGATGACAGCACCGCCAACGACAGCGGCCCCGGCGGCCACCACGGCACTCTGATATCCGGCCCCTGTGAGCCCAATATGGTGACGTTTGTTTACGATACCGGGCTTGTCGGGTCAGAGAGTGAGCCTATGAACAGCACCGTTGCGTATTTCCCGGGGACGGAGAGTACCTGGATAAACCTCGGCGGCGGCAAAACGAACCCAGAAGACCCCTGCACGTGGGCTGATATCATCGGCAACAATATAACGATAGCTGCGTGGATAAAGGTTGACGGGTCGTTTCCGCCTGACCCTACCTATCAGTATGTTTTCGCCAAAGAGGACGCATACAGGGTGTCCAGGTATAGCGATTCGAACGATATGAGGGTGTATTTGGACGATGTCGGCGGGACACTCCGAGGCGAAGATATGTATGCCGACGACGGTCAATGGCATCACTATGCCTGTGTGTATGACGGGACAGAGGTGATCCTATACTGGGATGGTGAGTTTAATGTTAGCGACCCCCAAACCGATAACCTGGTGACGGACAGAACGTGGGACGTTACTATCGGCGGAAATCCCAATTATGAAGAGCGGACCTGGAAAGGCTGGATAGACGACGTCCGCCTGTATGACACCGCCACCGCGCAAGCCACCGTCCGGATGTGGGCCAGAAATTACAAGGCGTTTATCCCTGTTCCGGAAGATGGTGCAACATATCAGCTGAAGACATTGGCTGAAGTGAGCTGGTCAGGGATGCCTATGACGTATGACTACAGGGTGTATCTTGGCACCGATGAAACGCTGGTTGCCAATGGCGATGCCAGTGTAGATAAAGGAGAAGTTGATGTTACAAACTACAGCGGTGCTCCTATGGGCGATCTTGAATTAGGCACCATTTACTACTGGCGAGTAGATTCGAATAGAGTCGGCGGCGTAATTGCCGAAGGCGATGTCTGGCAGTTTGAGACTAAACCCGCATGGGCTGAGAACCCGTGGCCATTCGACGGCTGCAAATATGTGCCCCTTACACAACAGCTTAGCTGGAGTGGCGGCGGCGCTGCAATCAAGCACGAGGTGTACTTCAGCACCAATGAGGCGTGGGTTACCGATGCCTGTGATGCCGCGCACGCAGCCACAATCGTCGCTCCTGACCCGTGTGTGTACAGCCCGGCTCTTGCGGTTGACACCACTTACTACTGGAAGGCTGATTCGAACACCGGCACCAGGTACACTCCAGGTCAAGTGTGGAGCTTCTCGACCGATGCTACCAGTCCTGAGCCGGGTCTGGTCGGCTACTACCCGATGGAAGAGGAATACGGCGGCAGCAGTGTTACCTGGGATATAAGCGGTAATATGCACCACGGCACGCTCGTTCAAGGTGATCCGAGTACCAGCATTGCTATAGTCGTTGACGCCGAGAGAGGTAATGTACTTAAGACGGACACACCCGGAGGTGTTGCCAACAGTGCTGTTGACCTTGGTGGAAATGCAGATGATGTTCATGACCCCTGCTGGGGTTATGTGGCTCAGAACCAGGTTACAGTTATGCTGTGGGCCAAGCCTGAGGAGACGCATGGTACCGATTATATCTACACCAGAGGCAACAATGTTCAGATACGCAATACTTTCGAAGACGACCCACCCGAACCCAATGGCCCAATTTGCTTCTATAGCAGCACATTGGATGATAGCAGCACGTATGGAGCTGACTTGAAGATAGGCGAATGGCAGCACATTGCGATAACGTGGGAGAATTACGTTGTCAGTGACTGCAATGTAAAGAAGGTGTACGTTAACGGCGCGCTTACCGGTGCAGATTATACCTACGGTCCTGAGGGCGGCATTCCGCTTGACACCCATGAAAACACCCTTGTCATTGGCGGACGGCTTGACCCCGAATACAACGACAGAGGCTATGACGGCTTGCTTGACGATGTCAAGATATATGACATCCTCGTTCCCTGCTGGAAGATAGTGGCGGAAGGTACTCAATGTGCGACGTGCGTTGGTGACCTTGATGGCAACGGCGTGGTTAACCTGCAAGACCTGAATCAGCTTATCGGTGATTTGACTTCGGCCAAGATTGATAGCGGCCAGTGGAAGATTATCGAGGGCGACCCAACAACGGGTGTATATTGGAAGAACTGCTCCGATATGGACGGCAATGATGAAATTAACCTTGCTGATTTGAACCGTATGATAGGTAACCTGACGTGGGAGGAAATCATGACAGGTACTCCTGGTACGTGGTCCTATCCGTGCGGCAACTATTGCCCGTAGTGGTTAAGGACAATAAGTTGGTTTTGATGTGAAAGCATCATTTCGGGGCCTGTGCTTTAGGGTACAGGCCCCGGTTGTTTTTGTATTGCGAATATCATATCGGCAAAATGGGGCTTTAGAAAAAAGGTTTGCAGCTGCGCAGCATAAGCAGTTTAATACGCGTCTCCTAAGCCGGTTCTGCGTTTGTTAGGCTGGGGATGGATGCGATGTATTGGAGCAGTTTTGAGTGGAGACGGATGTAATGGCAAATACCAAAAAATGGCTTGTGGGGATTTCGGATTTTGTTCAGCCGCCTGCACGCCCCGAACAAAAGGCCTTTCCGGAAGCAGAGATTTGCTTTTTGCAGGATTGGAGACAGTCACGGCAGGCCAAAGAACAATGGCGCAAAGTTGAAGCACTGCTTGTATGGCACTTTAATGTCGATAAAGAGACAGCCCAATTGCTGGATAATTGTAAAATAGTTGTTCGTTACGGCGCCGGTTATGATGTTGTGGATGTCGGGGCGCTGTCGCAGCGCAGGATAGTATTTTGCAATACGCCCGGCTGCGGGACGACCGAGGTGGCCGATACAACCTGTGCGATGATACTGTCCCTTCAGCGCAAACTGGCGGAAAACGACAGGGCCTGTCGGAAGTACCGCGATGACCAGTGGCAGAGTGTTTTATCCCCGATTCAGCGGACATCAGAGCAGACGCTGGGTGTTGTGGGGGCAGGGCGTATCGGCTCGGCAGTGATAGAGAGAATGAGGGCGTTTGGCTATCGCATTTTGGTGTATGACCCTTATGCGAAGACAAACCCCGAAGGATGTGAAAGGGCAGAGACAATTGAGCAGTTGCAGCGTGAGGCTGATATTATTACCCTGCACTGTCCTTTGACGGATGGCACCAGAGGTATGGTAGATGCGGAATTTATCAGTAAGATGAAGCCCGGCTCTTCACTGGTGAATGCGTCAAGAGGTGGCGTGCTGGCGGGTTTGGATTGTATAGAAGAGGCGCTTCGAAGCGGCCATCTGGCTTCTGCGGCGATGGATGTTCTTCCGGATGAGCCGCCAAAGCCGCATCCTTTGCTCGATGCCTGGCGTAATGATGAAGAATGGCTTGCAGGACGTCTGCTGATAACTCCGCACGTGGCTGACTACTCTGAAGCCGGCTGGTACGAGCTGCACTACAAGACAGCCCAGACCGCACGTATGTATCTTATCGAGGGAAAGCTGCGGAACAAAATTGAGCCGTAATCATTTTGGTTCGGCTCGCTGCTGCCGGGGGACAGCGTTTTTCAGGCGGCAGGGGATAAAGCACGTCTGTATTTGTGGAAATAAAGAGTTGCAAATCTTGTTGATTGGCTTTATAATCCTGCCTTTGCGAATAGTTTTGAAAGGTTTGATAAATGAAATATGATGTAGCTGATTTATCACTGTCGTCTGAGGGGAAAAAGCGCATTTTGTGGGCGGATAACGACATGCCGGTCTTGGCGTCGATTCGTAAGAGATTTGCCAAAAGTAAGCCATTGAGAGGCAAAAACGTATCTGCCTGTCTGCATATAACGGCGGAGACGGCCAACATTGCCAGGACACTGAAAGCCGGCGGCGCCAACGTTGCTCTGTGTGCGTCCAATCCGCTTAGCACTCAGGACGATGTGGCGGCGTCGCTGGTTAAAGATTTTAGGATACCGGTTTTTGCCGTCTGTGATGAAAATCGCAGCACATACTACAAGCATATCAACGCAGCAATCGACCATAAGCCGGTTATTACCTTTGACGATGGTGCTGATTTGGTCAACGAGCTGCATACCCGCAGAAAGAAAGAGGCACATCGGATTATCGCAAGTATGGAGGAGACGACCACGGGGGTTATTCGTCTGCGGGCGATGGCGAATAAAGGGAAGCTGAAGTTTCCGGTCATTGCGGTAAATGACGCAGCAAGTAAGCGCCTTTTCGATAACCGCTATGGGACAGGGCAATCGACGGTTGATGGTATTATTCGTGCGACTGACTTTTTGATGGCCGGAAAAAAAGTCGTTGTGGCCGGTTACGGCTGGTGCGGTCGCGGCTTTGCTATGCGCGCAAGAGGGATGGGGGCTATAGTTATCGTTACCGAGGTTGACAGCATCAAGGCCATTGAAGCGGCTATGGACGGCTTCGAGGTTATGCCGATGGCGCAGGCGGCAAAAGTGGGTGACCTTTTCGTAACGCTTACGGGCAATAAAAACGCTATACGTTCGGAGCACTTCCGCGTTATGAAGGACAGGGCGGTTGTTGCCAACAGCGGGCATTTCAATGTTGAGATTGATATACCGGCGCTGAAGAAATTAAGCAAAAAGGTCAGACACGGCGTACGGAATTACGTCGATGAATATGTCTTAAGAAATAACAGGAGGATTCATCTTTTGGCGGAAGGTCGGTTAATTAATCTTGCGGCGGCTGAGGGACATCCTGCAAGCGTGATGGATATGAGCTTTGCGACACAGGCACTGGAAGCTGAATATGTGATAAAAAAACAGGGCAAACTTGATGTTGTAGTGCACGATGTTCCGATTGAAATAGAGCGTCAGGTTTGCAGACTCAAACTGAAATCGATGTCGATTGCGATAGACAAACTTACAGCCGAACAGGTTGAGTATCTTGCCAGCAGCGGTGAAGGGACATAACCGAACTCGTATTAATCGCAACATATGCGGTATTGCTTATTCTTTTATGAGGTGCTGCATATTGGCAACGCCCGACGAGGTAAGGCTTATGGATAATGAACAGACGGAGAAGGCGCCTAAGATTGGTTCGAAGTCATTTATGACGGTCGGGCCTACACTTCACTACAGCCATAAAAATGTTCTGCGATTCTGGCTCATTGCGGTTTTTGTTTTTGGTTTGAGTTCGTCTTTCTGGTCAAAAATACTAACAGGCTCGTTCTGGTCGTTTGGTTTTGAGAGCGTGGTCAATCCCGAACTTTGGCGTCTTGGTCGGTCGGTTATAACCGGTGTGAGCATATTTGAATATCCGTGGCAGATTTTGGTCTTAGGACTTGTGATGGGTATTTTGGCGATTGTGCCGGTGCTTATTTCGCAGCTTATGAGTTTTCGTTACAGTCTGCCTTTTATCTTAGCGGTGTTTTTTTTGGCAAATTTACCGGCTTTTGCGGTGAGTCTTTTGGTAAGCTGTGCTGCTGTTGCGTGTCGTCCGCTTCGTTTTCGGTCGCGTTTTATTGCGGTGGGCTTATGCACGGCGCCGCAGCTTGCATTTTGGGCCTTGTTCGGCGGTGCAGGGGGATTAGACCCTCTTAAATTTGGTTTTTCTTTTACTCCCTGGATTTGTGCCTGGCTTACCGGGCTGTGGGTAGCCGGGCTCGTTCTGGGCATAGGCCATTTTACGCGTTACCGTCCGGGACTGGTGTGGATTATTACTGCTGTTGTACTTTTGAGTGCGGCTTTTGGTTTTGAATTAACAATTGGTTTTGACGAGCTGGACTATCAACTCTATGTAGCCAGGAATAATCCGGAACAGATAAGTGAGTTTCACGACCACAGCATAACTGAAGCGCTGGATGAGACGATTACAAATCCTACGGTTAAGAAATATTTGCTGACGGCTTACTTTTATCCCACTGAACCGATAGCGCTTCGTGCTGAACTGAAGGAAAAAATCCAGACACAGTTAAGTTACGACCGCTGGCCAAGCTGGTTTGTTATCGGAGACGAGTTGAAGTATCAGCAGAAGAAGCAATGGCTCTTCGAGCAGTACGATTTATTTATAACTCGTCGGTCCAGCAGCTCTCGAATGCCTATAGCGCTTTACTTTAAGGCACTTCTTGGCGAATACAACCCTGATATAAGCGAGTTTGGAGAAAAAGAGATATTGCATTTTTACAGTGATTATCCGAATGAGAGGTCACGGGAAATCTGGTACCGGCTGTACAGTCAATTCGGAAACAGTGCGGAATCTTTGGAGGCGCGATGGCGTATTGCAAAGCACTGGGCCGGCCAGGGAAGATTCGAGCAGGCAGATGAGCTTCTTGCCGAGGCGCAGGCTATGACTGCGGAGCGATTGAAACTTCTCGAAAAAGAACAGACACAAACTGACGACACTTTCCTGCGGCCTTTTCGTCGGCCGGCTGATTCGGTGATGAGCGAGTTTAAACTGACCGAATTAAGAGGTAAATTGAACCAGTTGCGCAGTCTTATTGGCCCGCAAAATCGAACCAAACAGCCCGACACAGAGAAACGACTGGCAAGGTTTGTTATGCTCGACCCGCACAGCCGGCGATTTGCCGCACAGCTCGACGCTCTGCTCGGTGAGATGAACGACGAAGACCCTCTTCGTGACAATGTCTTGTTAGATAAGGTAAAGCTTGTTGCCGATGAGCAACTGCGGGCTGAAAAACTAAGCCTTTTGCATAAAGAGTTCCAGAATACCGACGGCGGAATGGAGGCGTTATATGAACTGGCGCTTTTGAAGAGGAAACTGTGGAGACAGCAGAGCGAGGCAAATTTGGAGCAGAAGGAAAAATATCTGGGCCAGACAAGGACAATCCTGGCGAACTTTATCAGTTTATATCCTGACAGCATCTATACCGAGCAGGCCAGGAGAAACCTGAATAACCTGCCGGGTGTCGTTCCTAAGAAATAACGATTACTTTTTTCAAGCCGGTTTATTCCGGCTTCTTGCATAATGGTTTTGGAGGTTGATTTTATTCCTGTATAGTATTTATCCTTTTTTTGATTATGCAGGACTGCCACCAAAGCTTATAAACATATATGCAAATCAAATCAACGGACAATCGAACGGCAGGCCTTAATCGGCACAAACGGCATTGAAACTCGTGCTGATTTGGCGAGATATCTGGGAACTTCCAAGGCAAGAGTTACACAAGTACTCAAACGGCTGGCGACCAAATCCACATAAGGTATCTGTATCATTTTCTTTGCATCATGCGATAATGGAATTTAGCATATACAGGTAGTCGGAAAGTAAGCGAGTAATCAGAAACTTATTTCTGACTGTTTCTTTACCTTGAAAACCCAGTTTTTTGCTCTCTTTGGGATTCTTTAACAGGTGTACAATTCTGTCTGCAAATCCTTCATTATCTTTTGGTTCAAGCAAAAATCCGTTCTTGCCATCCTCAATCTGCATAGGTATGCCGCCTACGCTTGAAGCTACAACGGGTGTTTCTTTCCACAGTGCCTCTGTCACAGCAAGACAAAACCCTTCTCTGGTAGATTTTTGGATTATGACACTTGAAAACCTTTGAATCGCATTAACTAATGTTTCATTATTTCCAACGACAAATAAAATATCACCACTCCTGAGAAGCTTGTTGGCTTTTCGCTGAACCTTGTGGAACATTCTAAGACCTTCAGGGTCATCACTGGCGACGTTGTAACAGAAAACCAATCTGCAATCGACCTTTTCCTTAACCAGCTTGTAAACATCTATAACTCCCTCGGGATCTTTCCAGGGGTCAAGCCTGGAGACCTGGGTAATTATTGGTTTGTCGGTTGGGACGCCCACTTTTGTAAGATGCTCCAGAATGGTTTTCTCAGAGATGTCCTTGTTTTTCTGACTTAGTGGATTGATGGCAGGGAACATAAGTCTTTGGTCAACGGGCAGGTCATTTTTGAAGTATTTCTCGCTTGAGAAAACAATCTGATCGTATTTGAGCAAAAAGCCTTTTAGAAAATCCCAGAGTTCTTTGTTGGGGGCGGTTAAATCTATATGACACCGCCATATCCAGGGTTCGCCTTTTTTATTGCCGGAAGCACTTATAAGCGAAATCGGCTGGGGGTCATGTATTATCACGCAATCATGGTAAAGATGGGTAAACTTCGAAAAATTCTCGTTCACTTGAAGATATACACGCTTTTTCCTTTCGGAAAGGTTTAGCTTTGCCCCCTGTAAGGCGTTATGAAAACTTTTTGTAATCTCGAAGAATTCCTGACTGCCGTGCAAGATTCGCCAGCCCGTATCGACACCGACATCGTTCATAAGTAACACCAGTGAATAGAGAATCTCTGCAACACCACCTCCCTGATATGTGGCGTTGAGATGGACAACGTGTTTGCCATAAAGTTTTCTGGCCCTGGCATAAACTTCAGCTAATGTCTCATCCGGTACAATGTGGCGAAAATCCTCAAGTCTTAACATAACATCTCCTATGTTAAAAGTCTACTCCAATTTTAATTATTTTTTACGCAACTGTTTG
>CAZMCN010000087.1:0-9069 GCA_964564845.1 uncultured Pirellulales bacterium
CTGGGTATAAAAAATATTGGTGTTAAAAATTTGACAAGTGTTTTTATGGAAGGATGTAAAAGATGGAAGAAGTGAATGAAGAAGAGATGCCTGCGAGAAAAAAACATGGGATTATAGTAGCCCTTATACCGATTGTTGCGATGATGTTTCTTCTTATTGTGGGCTATGGTATGTATCACATCGAGCCGCAGGTTCTTCTCATTTCGGCTGCCTTTCTTACGGGCTGTTTAGGTCTTATTCTGCGTTTTAAGTGGGAGGATATGCAAAAGGGGATTGTGGATAGTATTCACAAGGCGTTGCCGGCTATGCTGATTATGATTTGTGTTGGTATTCTTATTGGCTCGTGGATTGCTGCCGGCACAATTCCTATGATTATTTATTACGGGTTAAAAATTATTTCACCGAAATTTTTTTTGGTAACGGCCTGCTTTGTTTGCAGTCTTACTTCGATAGCAACGGGAACTTCCTGGGGGACCATCGGCACTCTCGGGGTGGCTTTTATAGGGATTGCGACGGCTCTTGGGATTCCGATGGGCCCTGCGGCTGGTGCGATAGTTGCGGGGGCTTATTTCGGCGACAAGATGTCACCTTTTTCAGATGTAACGAATCTGGCTCCTGCGGTTTCCGGCTCGAACCTTTTTGACCATATAAAACATATGATGTGGTCTGCAACTCCTGCGTGGCTTATCGGGCTTTTTATCTATTTTCTGGTCGGTCTCAAGTATGGTGGTAACAAAGTCGAGTCTGAGACTATGACGCTTATTATGACGACGTTAAAGGAAAACTTTACTTTTAATATTTTCCTTCTGCTTCCTATGGTGATAGTTTTTTACTTTGCGATTGCCAAAAAACCGGTTTTGCCTGGTATGCTTCTCTCGGCTCTTTCGGCGGGGATTTTGGCCATTATTTTTCAGGGCGCTTCAATAACAGATGTAACGACGGCTATGAACAGCGGCTACGTGTCCCGAACGGGAGTGGAGGTAGTTGATAATCTTATCTCTCGGGGTGGGATGATGAGTATGATGGAGGTGCAACTTGTTGCTTTTACGGCCTTTGCTTTCGGCGGTATTATGCAGAAGACAGGACTTCTTGCAGTTATTTTTGAACGGGTGATGAAGTTTGCCAGGCAAGTCTGGAGCATCGTAGTGACGACCGCAGCTACATCGATTCTGGCGGCTATGGTTACAGGCAGCTCCTATCTTTCAATGATTGTTCCCGCTGAATTGCTTGGTCCTATTTATAAGAAAAAAGGTCTGGCCGCAAAAAATTTATCCCGTATTGTTGAAGAATGCGGTGCTATTATTGTTCCCCTCGTTCCCTGGAGTATGGCGGGTGTGTACGTTCATGGGACAATTGGGGTTTCGGCTTTCGAATATCTTCCGTGGGCGATTATGAACTATGCGGCTGTAGTTATTTTAGTAATTTTTGGGCTCACCGGTTTTACGATGGCTCCGAAAATAAGAGAAGATGAAACCCAGGTGGGCAGTTGAATTGAATATTGAAGATTGAATTTCAGTAGAGCAAGTGTAAGAATGAAAGGGTAGACGAATGAAATGTAATTTGAACACAATAATCTTAGTGTTTTTGCTGTTTTTGGCCGGATGCACCGTTAATATGGCCGAACCTGCGGGTAAAGCTCTGATGGATAAGGGCAAAGGCAGCTTTGTCTTTCAGAACGAAAAATTGATATCCGGACTTCCTCTTACCGTCTGGACGTACCTTCCAAGCAATTACAGTGCTGATTCTGCGTTTTTGTTTGTGATTCATGGCAATGGCCGGAGCGCTGAAGGATATCGGAATGCCTGGGTCGATATCGCCGAACGACATAGCGTTTTATTGTTAGTGCCGCATTTTACCAAGGAGCAATTTCCTCTGGACTCGCAATTCCATCAGGGCAATATGTTCAAGACGGATTCGGCTGATAAAATCCTTTCGTCCATACCCGAAAACAAGTGGACGTTTTCGGTGATTGACCCGATTTTTGATTTTGTCGCTGCAAAGATGAAGAACAAATCCAAAGGTTATTTTATTTACGGTCATTCTGCCGGCAGCCAGTTCGTTCACAGGTTTTTGTTTTTCAAGCCGGATGCGAAGGTAAAAAAGGCCGTCTACGCAAATGCCGGCTGGTACACAATGCCGGACTTCAACGAGTTCTATCCCTATGGGCTTAAGGGGACAAATTGTAACAAAAAAGACCTGCAGAAGCTGTTTAGGAAAAAAGTTACGGTTCTGCTTGGCGACCAGGATACCGACACAACACATCGCAGCCTGCGTCGTACACCGCAGGCGATGAAGCAGGGTGCACATCGTTTTGAGCGAGGCCATACATTTTATCGCTCGTGCAAGCAGATGTCTGATTCATTGAAAGTTGAGTTCGGCTGGGACTTGCAAGTGGTTGAAGGGGTGGCTCATAGTAATAAAGGAATGTCGAAAGGGGCTGAGAAGGCTTTTTTTGGAGAAAGGTGATGCGGGATTGCCGAAGCAGTTGAGCTGCTTTGGCATCTCCGGGGAGCTTTTTGGTTTTGAATTATAAAAGGTGGACATTTAATGTCTGAAGGAAACAAGATGTTAAAGCTTATAAAGGGTGCGGAAGTTTATGGGCCTGAATGTCTCGGCAAAAAGGATGTTTTAATCACGGCAGAGAAAATTGGCTGCGTTCAGGATAGTATCGATATAGGCAAAGCGGTTGAGATTGAAACGATAGAAGCCGGGGGCAAATTTTTAGTTCCGGGTTTTATAGATTCGCACGTACATATCCTCGGCGGCGGCGGAGAAGGAAGTTATAAGACAAGAACTCCGGAAATTATGCTGACCGACATCACTCGAGCCGGCGTAACAACGGTCATCGGATGTCTCGGCACCGATGGTGTTACAAGAACGATGAGTAATCTTGTCGCAAAGGCCAGAGGTCTCCACGAGGAAGGCATAACCTGTTACGTCTATACAGGTTCCTATCAGGTGCCGGTAAGGACGCTGACCGGCTCTATTCTGGAGGACCTTATATTAATAGATAAAATAATAGGTGTCGGTGAAATTGCATTATCCGACCATCGTTCTTCCCAGCCGACAGTCGAAGAGGTGGCGAAAATTGCAGCGGCTGCAAGGGTAGGCGGCATGCTCTCGGGAAAAGCCGGTATAGTAAATGTTCATATGGGCTCCGGAGAGAGGAAACTGAGCTTCCTGGAAAAGATTGCCAGCGATACGGAAATTCCAATAACTCAGTTCGTGCCAACTCATGTCGGAAGAAGCCCGGGGCTGTTTGCAGCCGCGGTGGAATATGCCAAAAAGGGGGGGCTGATAGACCTTACAACAAGCACACCAAAACGGTTTTCCAAGAAAAAAGAGGGTAAATGCAGTGAGGCACTGAAGGTGATGCTTGATAATGGTGTGCCTGTTGAAAATATAAGTTTTTCCTCGGACGGCCAAGGAAGCCTGCCTAAGTTTGATGAAAAAGGACAGTATATAGGGCTTAACGTTGGCAGGGTAACAACTTTGTATGAAAGTTTCAGAGAAGCGGTAAGAAATGAGAACATTGCTATAGAGGTTGCGCTGAAGGTAGTTACGTCGAATCCTGCGAGGAATTTGAAGCTTGATAACAAGGGCGGCATTGGGGTCGGAAAAGATGCCGATATGGTGTTGCTGGACAAAGATTTGGAAATAGAGACGGTGATTGCGAGAGGCCAAATAATGGTCAGAGACAAACAGGCCGTAGTAAAAGGTACTTTCGAAGATTAACACTTTTAATGATAAAGGGGGAATTATGAACTATCTTGCTGTGGTTATCCTGATAGTATTTGGCTTTATGGGATTTACGATGGCTCCAAAAATAAGAGAAGATGAAACTCAGGTTGGAAGCTGAGAGGGGGACGGGGGGATATCGAATAACAAATGTCGAATCCTTCGGCTCTGCACAGGAGAGGTATCGAATAACGAATGATGAATAGGGAATGGCGAAGAAGAGATATAGAATTCAGAAGTTATTTTTGTGAGAGGATTCTGTCGGTTGCTTCGAGTGCGGAAAGGTAAAGGCCTTTAGAATAGTTGGCAAGTAAATCCATAGAGGCGGCTTTGTCTTTTGTGTAAAGCTTTAAGGCAATTTCTTCAATGGGCTTTTGCAAAGAGAAGGCGCGGTTTTCGAGCCGGCGGGACTCGGCTTTTACACGAGTAATTGTAGTTTCATAATCTCTATCAACTTTGTTGGCAAAACTTGAGAAGGTCCAGAAGGCCTGGTTGGGGGCGGTCTGGAAGGGAGGCTCGACTTTTCTTCGATAAAAGTTCAGTGAGGGTCTGTGGCTCTGGGTGTAAAAGGCGCGGGGGAAATCGTCGATGCCGAAATAGAACGGGATGTAAAAAGAAGTACAGGGTTTGGTCAAACACAGCCAGTAAAGGATTCCTATATCAGCGGGAAGATTGTTTCGGAGCTGGAGGACGAAGCTGGTCTGTGTGGAGGAGTAACAAATGGTTCGGTTGGCTTTATGGGGGTCGGCTGATGTTTTGTAGTATTTTGTGTTTTCGTAGTGGTCTCGGAGGATTTTCATTGCGGCAGCCACGTCTATTTTTTGTTTTGGTACAACCGAAAAAGGCAGATTCCGGCTGAGCTCAACGCCACTGACAGCGACCCTGTTGACGGCGCTCCACTGCCGTTTGTAGCTAGGTAGTGCTAAAGGTGAGTTTGGATGTGCATAAACGGCGGCGAAGTCGAATTGGCCGTCCCTTTCGGGATTGTACCAGCCCCTTTGGACGGCGTATTCGATGATGTCCGCTGAGGCGAGGAAGTGGTTTTTATCCGCCAGGTCAACTTTGTGCATTGTAAAGGCATTAGCTATCAAAGCTACGTGGTTATCGGGGACTCGTTGAGCGAGCCATTGTTTTCCATTGACGGCGCAGAAGAGCCATCCTTCATTTGGGTCGCAAATGGTATAGGTCCGTCCTGAATCGTTGTAGCCGAACTGCTCGATGAGTTTGGCGGCGAGCAGGACGCCTTCGCGTGCGGTTTTGGCGCGCTGGGCGATGAGGCGGCGGAGCATAAAGCCGATACCGCCGTCGGTGAGGACAGGATTGTCCTGGCGCGAGGGACAACCGTTGGAGGTGACGGCGACTCCCCATTCGTTTACGTAACTGTCGGAGAAAAGCATGCCCGGCATTTCGGACCATATGTATGCCCATGTCTGCTCGGCTTGTTGCAATTGGCCGCCTTTGTACAGTTCGACTTTTTCTGCTGTTTTGTGTTTTATGCGGGTGATTTTATAGTGGTTTACAACCTGCGGCGGCGAGTCGTCCTCGTTGTGCGCCATAATTACGCTTCCATCAACAGTGGCATCTTTTCCGGCTACGATGGTGAAGCATGCCCGTGCCGGTGCGGCCGCCAACAGAGCCAGGAGGATTAAAATAAATGCAGCAGAAAGTGGTAATAGTTTGGTGGAAGTTTTATTTGTCATTATAATCATTTCCTTTTCAAATATGGTTAAGTATTTACAATTGCCAGTTTGTTTTCGGTAGAAGAAACGACGACGGCGCAGGAGAGGTCGCCGGTGACATTTACGGCGGTTCGGCACATATCGATTAGTCTTTCGACCCCGAGAATTAAGGCAATACCTTCCAGCGGGACGCCGACACTTTCGAGGACCATTGCCAACATAATCATACCAACGCCGGGAGCCCCTGCGGTTCCAATCGAAGCAAGTGTTGCAGTAAGCAGTATTGTCAACTGGCCGGCCAGACTCAAATCCATATTGTAAACCTGTGCGATGAAGACGGCAGAGACGGCCTGATAGAGCGCTGTGCCGTCCATATTTATTGTTGCGCCGAGGGGCAGTGCAAAACTTGATACCTGTCTTGAGACGCCGAGGTTCTTTTCGGCACACTCCATACTAACAGGCAAAGTTGCCGAGCTTGAGCCGGAACTAAAGGCGATTAACTGTGCCGGGCGGATGCCGCGATAGAAGGTCGCAATTTTTAATTTGCTAAATGTCTTTATCGCCAGAGAGTAAGTGACGGTGGCGTGGAGAATGAGGCCTGCAATTACTACGAGGGCGTATTTTAGAAGAAGCGGCAGGATGTCGAGGCCGAAATCTCCGACGACGGCGGCAATAAGAGCAAATACGCCATAAGGGGCGAGCTTCATAATGAGGTGCACTACCTGAATCATAGCATCATTGAGGGCCTCGAAGAAATTTATTACCGGTTGAGCTCGCCCGTCGGGGACTACGGTAAGTGCGATGCCAAGTATTATGGCGAAAAAGATAATCTGCAGCATTTTTGCTTCTGTGAATGCCTTTACGGGATTGGTGGGGACAATTTCCAGAAGGGTGTCGGTTATTTTTGGTTTTTTTATGGCTTCAATCCGTTTGTCGGCTTCAGTACGGCCGGTCTGCTCCAATTTTGTTCTGGTCTGTGGAGAGAGCCCTTTGCCGGGTTTGAGAGTATTGACCAATAACAGGCCGATAGTTATTGCGATAGCGGTGGTGCATAAATAATATGCGATGGTTTTGGTGCCGATTCGGCCCAGCTTTCGGATGTCATCCAAACTGGCGGTGCCGACAAGCAAAGATGCAAAGACCAGAGGGACAACAATCATACTGATTAGCCTGATGAATATTGAGCCGATGGGCTTGATATAATCAGTGACGAGACCCGAAAATCCAAATTGATTGGCCAGTATTCCAAAAACCAGGCCCAAAAGCAATCCTATGAATATTTTGGTGTAAAGTTGAAGTTTTGGCAGCTTCATTTGTTCTCCTGACGGTACCGGTTATCAGAGTTTAGAGAGATAGTAATAAAAAGAAAAACAGAAGTCAAATAAAGATTTGGTTTGAGGGAATTGGAAAGGTCGGCAGATAAAAATGCTTGCAAAAATGAATTGCCGTGGTTATTTTGGCGTTTCTATTTTGGCGGTTAAAAAGTGTATTAACGACTTTTTTGGAGTTTGTAATGGGTGCGGAATTAAAAAATCCGGGATTGAGTGAGCTTGATGAGCTTTGTGTTGAAACGATACGTTTTTTATCGGTGGATGGTGTTCAGAAGGCCAAATCGGGCCATCCGGGGATGCCGATGGGGATGGCGGCGGCGGCGTATGTTCTGTGGATGCGACATTTGAAACATAATCCCTCTAATCCGCAATGGCTTAATCGTGACCGTTTTGTTCTCTCGGCGGGACACGGCAGTATGCTTTTGTATTCGCTGCTGCATCTTTGCGGTTACGATATGAGTCTGGAAGATTTGAAGAACTTTCGCCAGGCCGGCAGCAAGACGCCGGGCCATCCGGAATATGACCGGCAGGTTGGGGTTGAAGTTACGACCGGGCCTTTGGGGCAGGGATTTGCCAATGCGGTGGGGATGGTGATTGCCGAGAAGTATCTGGCGAGCTATTTCAATAAGGAAGGGTATCCCATCATCGATTATACAATCTACTGCGTATCCAGTGACGGGGGTCTGCAGGAAGGGATTACTTCGGAGGCAAGCTCGCTGGCGGGACACCTTGGGCTGGATAATCTGATTGTAATATATGACGATAATCACATCAGTATCGATGGCAAGACAGAACTTTGCTTTACCGAAGATGCTGTTAGGCGGTATGAGGCATACGGCTGGTATGTGCAGGAGGTCGGCGGGGACGGCAACGATATGGAGTCGTTCGAGGCGGCGCTGGAGAATGCAAAGAATGAGAAGCAGCGGCCATCGATAATAAAACTTCGCACGCATATTGCCTTCGGCAGCCCTAATATGCAGGATACGGCCAAGGCGCATGGTGCACCTTTGGGTGAAGAAGAAATCAAACTGACCAAAGAGAAATTCGGGTGGGATGGTGTAAAGAGTTTCTATGTGCCGGACGAAGTTTCGGCGTATATGGCAAAGACGGCGGAGAAGGGGAAAGCTGCCGAGGCGGCGTGGAAGAAGATGTTTGAGAAGTACGCAGGGGCGTATCCTGAGCTTGCTGAGGAATTCCGCGATGCGGCGGCGGGGAAGTTGAGAGTGAATTTTGATGAGATTATGCCGAAGTTCGAGGCGGGCAGCTCTATAGCGACGCGCGCTGCATCGGGGAAGGTGCTTGATGCGGTGATGCCAAAGATGCCGATGATTTTAGGCGGCTCGGCGGATTTGACGCCTTCTAATAAGACAAGATTTGCAGGTGCAAAGGATTTTCAAAAAGACAGCCGCGACGGCAGATACGTCCGGTACGGTGTGAGGGAGCACGCGATGGGGGCGATAATGAACGGGATATCGGTGAGCGGCTTGGTGCGTGCGTACGGCGGGACGTTTTTTGTGTTCAGTGACTATATGCGGCCTGCAATTCGGATGGCGGCGCTGGCGGGGTATCCGAGCATATTCGTCTTTACGCACGACAGTATAGGCGTGGGCGAAGACGGGCCTACCCATCAGCCGGTGGAACAACTGCCGAGTCTGCGTTCGATGCCGGGCTTGCTGGTGATAAGGCCGGCCGACGCCAATGAGACGGCGGCGGCGTGGAAGTTTGCGCTGGAATACAGGGACGGGCCGATGGCACTATTGCTTTCGAGGCAGGGACTGGTGACTCTTGACCAGGAGAAATACGGTTCGGCGGAAAATTTGAGTAAAGGGGCGTATGTTTTGGTGAAGGCCGATAAGCCGGATGTGCTGCTTTTAGCGAGCGGGTCGGAGGTTTCTCTTGCGATTGAAGCGGGTGAGAGATTAGCGGCCGAGGGGGTTAGCGCAAGTGTGGTGAGTATGCCTTGCTGGGAATTGTTCGAGAAACAGTCTCAACAATACAAGGACTCGGTAATACCGCCGCAGGTCAAGGCTCGTGTTGGTATCGAAGCTGCGGTTGGATTAGGCTGGAGCAAATATCTTGGCGATAATGGTGTCTTTGTGGGGATGGCATCGTTTGGGACATCGGCGCCGGCGAAGACGTGCTTTGAGAAATTCGGCATCACGGTTGAAAATGTTATCGAAGCAGCAAAGAAATTGATTATTGATAAATGATTATTGACTATTGAAAAAAACAACATAGCCACAGATAAGCTATGTAACCGGAGCCTTCCGGTGTAAACGTATACGGGGTCGCACCGGGCGCCCCAATCTTTATTAACGTGC
>CAZMCN010000088.1:0-9019 GCA_964564845.1 uncultured Pirellulales bacterium
CACATTGGCATTGTTTAGATTTTAACCCATAGGGATCCACATAACTAACAGGATTTGATATACAATACTGATACAAATTCATCCCATCCAAATACTGGTCTTCGGGCATTACGAGTTGTTTTTGAGCCAACCATCTGCCAGTTTGTAATTGGCTTTGAGCATCATGAACACTGATAACGGCAGTTTGAACTCGACTCTTAAGACTTGCATATCTCTGTTGAGCAGCAACTTGCGGATGAATATTAGGCCTGCCAACCGAATTCATCTGAGCTATTGCATAATCCATATTGGGATTGCTGCCAATATTTCCCAAACCAGCCATAGGATTGGGGGCAACAGGTCTGGGATCGCTAACCTGCGGTCCATTAGTGCCAACCCATTGCGGGCCGTGACTGGTATGTACTATCCTTGGGCCTCTGCCTAACGGGTCCTGCTGGTGGAAACGGCCCGTTACGGGGTCATAACCTGCAGAAGCAATATTAACAAAAGCCAAAACGCTTATTGACAGGACAAGTTTTTTCAGAAAATTCATCGTTTTCCCCTTTCTAAAAATCCATTTTTTCTGTCTTTATTTTCAACGTTAATATAATGGCTCAATTACCGATAGTAAAGCTTTAGGGTATCTCTAAAAATTAACGAAGTTCAGTGCAATTCGTTGCACATTTGGTATATTCAGCTCATTGACAATTAAATTATGGTTTTTCATATCATTGGCAAAGGATTGAACATGATGCAGACAGGACTTTTCGATTGGCAAAAACGTTTTGAGCAACTCGAACAAGGCGGTGACCCGCTTGTTAAACTCAACAAAATAGTCGATTGGCAACAATTTCGCGGTTCCCTTGAAACTATTCGGGACAAACAACGAAAGTCCAATGCCGGAAGAAAGCCTTTTGATATAATTGCTATGTTCAAAATAATGGTATTGCAATCGCTTTATAACCTTTCTGATGATCAGATTGAATTTCAAGTCAGAGACCGTCTGAGCTTTATGCGGTTTCTGGAATTCTCTGTCAGCGATATTGTTCCTGATGCTAAAACCATCTGGCTGTTTAGAGAGCAGCTTATCGAAGCCGGCCTTGCCGAAAAGCTTTTCAAACAGTTCGATAAATTTCTCAGCGAAAGCGGCTTTTCCGCTAAAAAGGGCCAGATTGTTGATGCAAGCATAGTAGCCGCACCCAAACAGCGTAACAGCAGAGAAGAAAACAAAGCCATCAAGGACGACAATATCCCTGCGAACTGGAGCAGTAATAAAAAACGCCAGAAAGATACAGATGCTCGCTGGGTAAAGAAGAACGGCGAAAATCAGTTCGGTTATAAAAACCATATTGATATAGATGTCGAGCATAAGCTTATTAGAAACTATGAGGTCACGCCCGCCTCTGTTCACGACAGCAATGTTTTTACGCAGCTTCTTGACGAAAATAACAGCAGCTGCGATGTGTGGGCAGATTCTGCTTATGGCTCTTTTGAAAAACGACAAGCTCTTTACGAACAGGGTTTTCGCGGCCATATCCAGCGAAAAGGATGTCGCTATAAGAAATTGACTCAGCGTCAGATTCAGGGCAACTATAATCGAGCAAAGATTCGCAGCCGGGTTGAACATATATTTGGAGTTCAAGCGATGCGGGCTGGTAATCTGCTGATACGAACAATTGGTTTGGTGCGAGCCAAAGCGAAAAATAGGTTTGCGAAATCTTGCGTATAATATAGACAGATATTGCCTGCTGGCAGAGACTTGACTGCCAAAGGTACAGCGGTGGAACTGAAAAAGCAGATACTGCCCCTTGGTGGCATTGACTAATGTGGCCGCAATGATGGAAATAACCGTAATTTTGTGATATTGGTTTCAAATTTTTACTCAAAAACTGTTAATTGAAAATCCTCGCCTCTAAAACGCAATTTTTAGAGGTGCCCTTTATTAAAACAATTTTTACATAATTTTTCACTTCTTCTGCTGCCCCGGCATGGCCGGCATTGGTAAAGGCTCGCCATATATTCAAAAAAATAGTACGCAGAGCGAAGAAATGCTACCAAATCAATCCGGTAATGTCAATAAACAAAGTGAGAACTGGCTTTTTAGTTGCGATTCTTCGGCTTCGCCTCAGAATGACCCCGCACCAAATTACGGCTTATGCCTATTTGGTACGGGGCAAGCAGTTTTTTAATAGATTCCTCGGCTGCGCTGCGCTTTGCTCGGAATGACCTTACACCAAATTACAGCAGTAGCCTAATTGGTGCAGGGCAGGCAAACATCTTTAAAAAACAAACAAAATCGTTGATTTGTGAGTATATAATTAGTATAATTCTATATTTTACATCACTGTAAGGGTTTAAGAAAAGGATATACCGTGAAAGTTGACCTGAGGCAAACAGAAGAAATAATCGAGAGATTCCGCGATAAAAAAGGTGCACTGATACCGTTACTGCAGGCCATTGAGGCCTCCTACGGATATGTACCGAAAGAATCGATAGGGCTGGTGTCCAAAGAACTGTCCATTTTTCCGGTGGAGATATACGGCATACTGACGTTTTATACCCAGTTCCACATCACTCCACCGGGCAGACATACAATCAGGGTCTGCCAGGGCACGGCCTGCCATGTGATGGGTGGAAAAGACCTCCTCGATTATCTTTCGGACAAATTAGAAATAAAGGAAGGCGAGACTACAAAAGACGGTACGTTCTGCCTTGAAAGAGTGGCCTGTCTGGGATGCTGCGGTATGGCTCCGGTGGTTGCGATAGACGCCGACTTTCACGGGAAAGTTAAAATCGAACAACTCAATGAGCTGCTGACTAAATACGAATCAGATAAGGAAGAATAGATGGAAATCCAAATTCTTATTTGTATGGGCACAAGCGGGTTATCGGCCGGCGCTGAAGAGGTGGCAAAACTCTTCAGAGAAGAGCTGAAACGCCATAACCTGAGCGATAAATGTGAAATCGTAAAGACCGGCGACAGGGGACTCTTCAGAGACGTGCTGGTGGATATTATAACGGGGGAACTCGGCAGAATTACATACGAATATGTCAAGCCGGAAAACGTTGCAGAAATAGTGGAAAAACATTTAGTAAAAGGTGAGCCGGTCGAAAAACTGCAGGCGGGCGAAGATTATGAGCAGTTTTTCGCGGGACAGACAAGAATAGTTCTTGAAAACTGCGGCGAGATTGACCCTGAGGACATCGAAGATTACATAGCACACGGCGGATATGCGGCACTAAAGCAGGCATTGGAGATGCCTCCGGAGAAAGTGGTGGAGGAGGTCAAAAGTTCAGGATTAAGGGGCAGAGGGGGAGGAGGCTTTCCAACAGGGAGAAAATGGGAATTCTGCAGGGGCGCAAAAGGTGATAAGAAATATATAGTGTGTAATGCGGACGAAGGGGACCCGGGCGCGTTTATGGACCGCAGTGTACTGGAAGGCGACCCGAACGCCGTCATTGAAGGTATGATTATAGCCGGCTACGCCACCGGCGGCAGTGAAGGATATATCTACTGCCGGGCCGAATATCCTCTGGCGATAAAAAGACTGAGGATATCAATTTCGCAGGCTAGAGAAAAAGGATTCCTGGGTGAGAAAGTGCTCGGCAGTGACTTTTCGTTCGACATCAGTATCAAGGAGGGGGCGGGGGCGTTTGTCTGCGGAGAAGAGACGGCGCTTATCGCATCAATTGAAGGGCGCAGAGGCGGGCCAGTAACTCGCCCGCCATTTCCTGCGGTCGAAGGATTGTGGGGCAAACCGACTCTGATAAACAACGTTGAAACATTTGCCAATATAAGACATATCATCATCAAAGGGGCGAAATGGTACAGCAGTAAAGGGACGGAAGGCAACAGCGGAACAAAAGTCTTTGCATTAGCTGGGAAAGTTAAAAATACCGGCCTGGTAGAAGTGCCGATGGGAAGCACAATACGCGAGCTGATATTCGGGCCTGGCGGTGGAATGGTAAAAAAACGAATCGGTTTCAAAGGCGTACAAATAGGCGGGCCTTCCGGCGGGTGTCTGCCTGAGAGTCTGCTGGATACACCTATCGACTACGAATCCATTACGAAAACAGGGGCAATAATGGGCTCAGGGGGTATGGTCGTAATGGATGAACGAACGTGTATGGTCGATATTGCAAAATTCTTTATCAACTTTACGGTGGCCGAATCCTGCGGCAAATGTGTGCCCTGCAGAATAGGATTAAAGCGAATGCTGGAAGTTTTGGAAGAAATCACCGCAGGCAAAGGCGAAGAAAAACATATCGGTTTTCTGAAGGAAATGGGTACCACAATAAAGGAGACGGCACTTTGCGGCCTTGGCAATACGGCCCCAAATCCGGTACTGACAACTCTCAAGTATTTTCCGGATGAATATCGGGAACATATAAAAGATAAGGACTGCTCGTCCCATGTATGTACGGCACTTCTGGAGTTCGAGGTCGATGAAGACAAATGCACCAAATGCGGACAATGCTTTAAGGCCTGTCCGGTCGGGGCCGTCGAGTGGAAGAAAAAAGAATATGCGAAAATCAATAAAGATAAGTGCATAAGATGCAAATCCTGTATTAACGCATGTGATTTTATGGCGATAAAATGATTAAGATAAATATTGACGGCAAAGAAATAGAAACACAAGCGGGCAAAAGCGTTCTTGAGGCGGCGCTCGAGGCGGGAATTTATGTTCCGAACTTATGTTATCATCCGGACCTTAATCCGACAGGCAGCTGTCGCTTGTGCATCGTTAAAATCGACGGTATGAGAGGACTGCCGACGGCCTGTACGACCAAAGTACAGGAAGGAATGGTTGTCCACACCGATACCGAGAGACTCAGGGAACTCAGAAAAGACCTCGTCTGGCTGCTTTTAAGTCAATATCCGGGCGAGCCGGAAGAGACGTCCCAACTGAAAAAAGTCGTCGAGTGGATAGGTGTAAAAGATGCACTTCCGGGATACGTTGCCGAGCTGGAGGCGCTTCCTGTAAATGCGGATGAGCCGCTGTTTATCAGAGACCCCAATAAATGTATCCTGTGCGGACGATGTGTTGAGATCTGTCAGCAGATAAGAGGGGTCGGGGCAATCGGTTTTCTCAATCGCGGTATCGACAGCACGGTCGGTACCGGCGGGGACTCGTCCCTGATGGAGGCCGATTGTGCGTTCTGCGGGGCGTGTGTGGAGGTCTGCCCCACAGGGGCGTTGATTGACAAGGAAGAATACGAAGAAGCGGAACGAGAAAAAGTACTGCTGCCTTGTAAAAACGCCTGTCCTGCGGGAGTGGATATTCCACGATATGTACGGCTGATTTCAGAGGGCAGATTCCAGGACGCCTTAGAGGTTATAAGACAAACCGCTCCTCTGCCGAACATATTAGGCTGTGTATGCGACCATCCCTGTGAAAAAGCGTGTAGAAGAATCGACCTTAGCGGCGCTATATGCATAAGGGCGTTAAAAAGATTTGCGGCAGAAAAGGACACGGGCCGATGGAAAGAAAAAGTCAAAGTTGCGCCGGCCACAGGCAAGAAGGTGGCGATTGTAGGCTCCGGGCCTGCAGGGCTGACTGCGGCGTGGTTTCTGCGGAGACTGGGACATTCGGTAACCATTTTTGAGGCCCTGGCAGATACAGGCGGAATGATGAGGGTGGGAATTCCGCGATACAGGCTGCCGGCTGATGTTCTGGATAAGGAAATTAAAGACATAGAAGCAATTGGTGTAAAGATAAAAACCAACACAAAAATAGAATCACTCGATAAACTGTTCGATGACGGCTTCGACGCAGTCTTTCTGGCTATGGGAGCGCCGAAAGGAATTAAGCTCGGAATGCCGGGAGAAGACGATGAGCGGGTACTGGATGGAATATATCTGCTAAGGTCCATACATTTCGGGAACATAAAAGAACTCAAGGGCAAGATAGCTGTTGTCGGGGGCGGCAATGTAGCTATAGATGTGGCGAGAAGCTCATTAAGATTAGGTGCGGACAAAGTTACTATTCTCTATCGGCGAACAGAAAAAGAGATGCCCGCAGCAGAAGAAGAAGTAAAAGATGCGCTGGAAGAGGGTGTGGAGATTAACTTCCTTGTGGCACCAACAAAAGCATCGGCGAAAGACGACAAATTAGAGGTCGAGTGTATCCGAATGGAACTGGGTGAGCCGGACGCCAGCGGCAGGAGACGGCCTGTGCCGATTGAAGGCAGTGAATTTACGACTGAAGTGGACAGATTAATAGCGGCTATAGGCCAACAAACATCGGTACCGGCGGGATTCGGAATAGAAGTAGATAAACGGGGACGTATTGTTACAGAGGAGCGGACTCTTATCTGTTCAAAAAAGGGTGTGTTCGCAGGCGGAGACGTGTCAAGCGGCCCGGCTTCAGTAATTAAAGCAATTAACAGCGCCAGAGGAGCTGCGACGGCTATAGATAAATACCTAGGAGGAGCAGGACAAATCGACCAGATATTTGTTGCGGATGAAGAAGTAAATCCTCTGCTGGGGCGCAGAGAAGGATTCGCCTATAAAGAAAGGGCTGAAATGCCGCTGCTCAATGCAGATAAAAGGGTTCGTGATTTTTCTGAGGTGGAACAGGGGTTTGATGAAAAAACGGCGATAGAAGAGGCTAAGCGTTGTTTAAGATGTCAATTGCGACTGAAAATATCCAAAGCACCGCTGCCGCCGAAAAAGACGTGATAAATCAAACTAAAGCTTTACGGATTTTGCTACCGATGAGCGTTGGCCAGGGAATATTGAGAAGGTTAATTTGGTAAATATTTTGGCTGCTATACATTTTTTTAGCGTGCAACACCTTTTATTAAAAGCAGTTACAAAAACTAAGTAAAAATACTTAAAAAAAATTCAAAAAAAGTGTTGACGAACAAGAATTGTTTCTATATAGTATTATACAGAGGACCTTAAAAAAGCATTTAACAGGGCTGGGTATTTTCTCCTCTCCCTCCGCTGCCTGGCCCTGTTTTTATTTTAAGGGCATATAAATAACAACGCTGTGCAGATTTTTGAGCACTTCCTACAGGCAGAAAAACAAGCAAGGCCGTACTCAGGCACAGATAAAAACTTAGCTGATTGAGTAACCGGTTGGACAGAAAGCAGTTGCAGGGAAGGAGGGAAGCGGGAAAAATTTTTTAAAATTTGTTGACAAATAGGAGTTGTTCCTATATAGTTATTGTTATGATAGTAATGAAAAAACGGGCAGGCCACAGACGGGCGATAACCGCAAAATCAAGTTCTATGTTTTCATTCTGTTTACAAACAAGAAGAATACAGGTTGTGCATCCTAATCATCAAAATAAAAATAAAATGAGGAATGACCTGCCTGTTTTTGTTTGAATAAAAGCCGGGATGTCGAGGGAAAAGTCAGATACGACCGGCTTTGTTTCCGATAATGGGGCAGCCCGGAGGAGGGTGGCTCCATTATTTTTATGCGCACAAACAAGATTTATCAGTCGCCGTACTTGACTGGTTTTGGAAATTGCGGAGGTACAAAATGCAACAAAATACAAAAAACAGCTTTAATTTTCTACACAATCGTCAGATAAACAGATATAATCCACACAACTTTAATAAGAATGGCTGTCGAAGAACTAATATCAGCTTTAATGAGGAGACGGCGGTGCTTCTGATGAAGCAATTTCGAGGAAATAAAGCAGGGCCGCAAGAGCGATAATCAATGTCAAAGCGCAACGAACGCAACGAGTTGAAAGTCAGGATGGAGGCTTTTAAGGCAAAGTGTCGGGCTGCAGGGCTGAGAGTAACACCCCAACGAATGGCGGTCTATGAAGTGCTGATTAAAAGCAATGAGCATCCATCGGCGGAGATGGTTTTTCAAAAGGTGAAAAGGGCGCTGCCCAATGTATCTCTGGATACGGTGAACAGGACACTGCTGACATTGTATGAGATAGGTGCGGCGTTTGCCGTTGAGGGTTCGGGCGATGCGAAACGGTTCGATGGGAAGCTGAAAAGTCATCAGCATTTTAAGTGTATAAAATGCAAAAGAATTATTGATTTTCATCATAAGCCGTTCGACAATATAGCCGTTCCGAAAAGTATCAGCAGGAGATTTACGGTGTTGAGAAAGACCGTGTATTTGGAAGGCGTCTGCGATTTATGCAGAAAGAGGGGCAGATAAAAAAGACTTTTGATTAAGGGGACAAAAATGGAACTGAAAGGCACACAAACGGAAAAGAATTTATTGGCGGCGTTTGCAGGTGAGTCACAGGCGAGAAATCGCTATACGTATTTTGCCAGCCAGGCAAGAAAAGAAGGGTATATGCAGATTTCAGCTATCTTTGAGGAGACCGCCAACCAGGAAAAAGAGCACGCTAAACGTGAGTTCAAATTTCTCCGGGGCGGCGAGGTCGAAATCACAGCCACCTTTCCGGCAGGGGTCATCGGCAGCACACTTGAGAATTTAAAGGCGGCAGCGGCAGGCGAACACTACGAAACCACAGAGATGTATCCGAACTTTGCTCAGGTTGCGGACAAAGAAGGCTTTGCTGAAATAGCGGAGGTCTTCAGGAATATAGCTGTTGCCGAGAAACGTCACGAAGAAAGATATGTTGCACTGGCGAAAAATATAACCGAGGGGGCTGTCTTCAAGCGCGAAAAACCGGTAAGATGGGTGTGTAGAAACTGCGGCTATGTTTATGCGGGCAGCGAGGCCCCCGATGAGTGCCCGGCCTGTGCGCACCCGCAAAGCTATTATGAACTGGAAGCGGTCAACTACTAATAAGTCGGTCTTTTATTGCCGATTGACACCACGGTTGGTTGTTGCTATTGTGCTATAGGTACGGCTTTCAAAAAAATAAAAAGGGGTGGAAAAATGAGACAGATAAAACCGAATGTTTATTCTGTGGGCACGATTGACTGGGACAGAAGACTGTTTGACGAATTAATCCCTCTGCCCGACGGGACAAGTTATAATGCTTACCTGATAAAGGGCGGTGAAAAGACGGCGCTGCTCGATACCGTTGACCCCACCCAAACAATGCTTCTTATAGACAATATAATCAAGATTGGGGTCGATAAAATTGA
>CAZMCN010000089.1:0-9002 GCA_964564845.1 uncultured Pirellulales bacterium
GACCCAAAACGAAAATTCTTCCGTCCCTGCCTGCTGTTCAGCATAAAACAATGCAGCGGGCCCTGTGCAGCAAGGATAAAAAAGGACGATTATAAGAAAAACATTAACGATTTTATAAGGTTTTTGAAATCGAAGCGCTCGACGGTGCTGAATGGCTTGAAGAAACAGATGGCTGCGGCCGCCCGCGCACAACAGTACGAAAAAGCGGCTGTTTTTCGCGACCGCATCCGATTGATAGAAAGGCTCGACCGCCGGGGCGCGCCCGAGAGAGATGTCCAGCCGGAGGTCTTTGCAACCGAGCCTGCCGAAGCGCTGGAAAAACTGCAAAAATTACTGCAAAGCCCCGAGCCGGTCAGGATTATTGAAGGTATCGACGTTGCCACAATTTCAGGGGCCGAATCGGTCGGCTCATTAGTTAAATTTATCGACGGCAAACCCTTCAAGAGCGGCTATCGTCGGTTCAAAATAAAGACTGTCAAAGGCATTGACGATTATGCGATGATTGCAGAAGTGGTCAAACGCAGATACAAATACGCCCTGGCCGGCGAGGAACTCTGGCCTGACCTCGTTCTAATTGACGGAGGTCTGGGGCATTTAAGGGCGGCTGAAAAAACCCTCCAGAAAATGAACGCTCCTGCCGTCAAAATCGCTTCAATTGCCAAGAGAGAGGAAGAGATTTACCTGCAGGGGAGCACCAAACCGCTGAAACTGCCGAGAAATTCACCCGCCTTAAAATTATTACAATACATCCGTGATGAGGCCCACCGCTTCGCCCAGCACTACCACCACATTTTGCGAAAAAAGAAGCTTGAGAATACAGAATAGAATTCAAATTTGTTTGAAACAGTGTCAAAAAAACGGTATTTTTGAAATTTGACAGTTATGAATACTCAAAAAAAGCTAACAATTTAATTACTTTGTAAAGAGGCAACAAGTTTTGCCGAGAGGGAATCATTACACGATGAGCCTTGTCTTTATGGAGTTACGGACGGCAAGGCAGTTGGCACCTACTTTGAGCACAAATTTCAGGATTATCTTAAAAAACTATATGAATACGAGCAGGGAAGTTCTGCAAAGGGGATAGATTTTCCGGAGCTTAATATCGATATGAAGGTTACAAGCATTAAGCAGCCTCAATCATCCTGCCCATACCATAACGCAAGACAAAAAATATATGGACTTGGATATGCTCTATTAGTTTTTGTTTATGACAAATCCGACGATGCCCAAAAACAAACAGGTAAATTAAACATACTTCACGCTGTTTTCATAGAAGCAAACCGAACTGCAGACTATCAGACAACAACCGGAATCCAAAAGATTCTCAAAAACAAAGGCAACAAAGACGATTTGCTGGCTTTTATGAACGAACGAATGCTACCGGTGGAAGAAGTTCAGGCTAATCAAATCGCGGACGAAATTCTTAACAATCTCCCTGAAATCGGCTACCTGACAATATCCAATGCTCTTCAGTGGCGGCTTCAATACAGCCGTGTTATAGAACAGGCGGGAAAGGTCGGGGGAATCAAAAGAATAAAATGAATCCTGTAAAATATAAACATGGTAAAACTACAAAAGCCGCTTTCGGTGATTTCCAGACGCCGTTAGATTTGGCTAAAGAAATCTGTGCACATCTGGTTAAAAAAAATGTACACTTCAAAAGCGTCCTTGAACCAAATTGCGGAATTGGCAGTTTTCTGATTGCCGCGGCAGATATATTTCCCCACCTTGAAAAGATTGTTGGAGCTGACATAAATACCGAACATTTAAATTCGGCGAAGCAAGACCTTAAAGATAACAAACATCACAATAAGGTAGAATTTATAAATAAGGATTTTTTCCATAACGACTGGGAAGCCCTTTTAAAAACTTTACCGGAGCCGATATTGCTCATTGGCAACCCGCCGTGGGTAACCAATTCCGGACTCAGTGTTCTCGGCAGCAATAATAGACCTCATAAATCAAACTTCCAGGATTTTAAGGGGCTGGATGCCGTAACCGGAAAGAGCAATTTCGACATCTCTGAATGGATGCTTAACAAAGAAATAGAGTGGATTAGTGGAATGCAAAGAACGGTTGCTATGCTCTGCAAGATTTCTGTCGCAAGGAAGGTATTACTTCGAGCGTGGAATCAAAAGTTTTGTCTGGGAGGTGCTGAGATTTACTATATCGATGCGTCAAAACATTTTGGTGCCTCTGTCGATGCCTGCCTTCTTGTTGTGCACGGAACGAATAAAGAAACAGAATTTCAATGCAAAGTGTACAAATCACTCCAACACAATGAACCCGATACAATTATAGGGTATGCCGATAATCACCTCATCGCTGATATGGAAGCATTTAACAGAGGCAAGCATCTCGAAGGAAAATCCCAATACCAGTGGCGGTCAGGTATAAAACATGATTGTGCCAAAGTTATGGAGCTAACCCGCCAAGAAAACGGCTACAGGAACGGCTTAGGAGAGTTAATTGAGCTTGAGCCTGATTATCTTTATCCCATGCTAAAAGGCTCACAAATCGCCAACGGTCCCCGCAAGGACCGTCACTTATGGATGTTGGTTCCACAACAACACCCGTCGGACGAAACTATCTCTATTCGTTTTGATGCACCTAAAACATGGGAATATCTCGTTGAACACAGCGATTTGCTTGACCGCAGAGCCAGCTCAATTTACAAAAAGCGCTCGAGGTTTTCCGTATTCGGAGTAGGGGACTACTCATTCGCAAAGTGGAAGGTTGCTATTTCGGGATTTTACAAAAAATTGGATTTTAAGGTCGTCGGCCCTTATGAAGGAAAGCCTGTAGTATTTGACGACACATGCTATTTTCTGGCTTGCCAATCAGAAGAAGAAGCTGTATTTCTTGCAAAACTATATAATTGCGATGTAGCTAAAGATTTTTATTCTGCGTTTATTTTTTGGGATGAGAAAAGACCTATTAACCTTGGAATCCTGAAGCGTTTAAATATCATAAAGCTTAGCGAGGAGCTCAAAACGGCAAGTACCCTAAACGCTCTTTTTCAAAAGAATAATCAGGACAGTATGCAGTTGTCTCTATTTCCCTAACATGCTTAAGCCTTTGTAAAGGGGAAGAAGAATAAATTAACGCTTAATAATTCCATTCAAAGCCCACCGCTTCGCCCAGCATTATTTCCACATCCTCAGAACAAAAAAATGCTGAACAAGAAATAAGACGAGCGTATAGCGGGTAGCGTTTAGCGTATAAAAAAATTTGGCCACAAAGCGAAAAGCACAAGATACACTTCACGAAATACGAGTTACGAATTAAACAAACCAGGAAGCTATTTTCAGCAGCAGGCGACTCTTTAAGCTGCAGGCGTACGAAGTTGCTCGCATCGTCGCCTTAATTGTCTTGGCCATACTATCACCATTTGCATCCGGCCAAATAGTATTTGAAATATTCTCCGTCTCGCTGACCTGATAATCGAAGCCTCTTATCACCGCAGCAGCAATACCATCATCGGTCTGGCCGAAAACAAGTGCCGAGGCTGCTGTCAGCTCATAAGCCACCAAATCTATCCCCCCGAACTTGGGTTTGCCGAACAAATCTTTTTTGCCGAATTCCTTTGATACCGGCTCGATGCCGGATGAGCCCACCGCCAAATCCATCGTCCCGAACCCGAACGGTATTATCTCGGTATCGGCCAGTATTACAGCCACCTCTTTGCCGCTGAGTTTTTTAATCCGCTCTCTTATTTGCCTTGCCGCTTCGTCCGGGTTTTCCGGCAGCAGGCCAACCAGCCCCGGCGGATGGTTCGAGCCGTCGATACCGGCATCGCAGGTGTGGATTCTGCCGTCTTTGCCTCTGGTTACGCAGATTGCCTGCTCGTGCTCGATAAGTTCTCTGCTGCATTGCTCGTCTTCGCCCGTGGCATTCATAATATGCCTTTCAACAAAACCTTTGATAGGAATAATGGCTAAAATCTCGTGGCCTGCATCGAAAATCATCTGCACCCATTTGGCATCTTTGCCGGTCTTTCGCGATATAGCCAGCGCCTTTTTGCCGGGCACAACTTCACTAAGCTCCCTTACCAGCCCCGCCGCCTTGGATACAATCTTGCTGGTGAGGATAATAATGTCCTTTTCTTTCAGCCCGCCGATTTCATCATCAATACATTTGATAACAATTTCAGCTAAGTTATCGCCCTGCTCGATTTTGGGTATGCCGTGGAGGCCCAATACCTCTATCCTTTTCATACTTAACCTTCGCAAATCAGAATCTCGTCAACCGCTTTTTTGGATAAGCCGCTCAGCCGAACGTCGTCATCTAACCGTTTAATATCAACCTGACACAAACCGAAGCTCTCAGTCAACTCTTTCATTGGTTCAGAAATACCAGCACTGCCGTGGCGACCAAGTATTTTAGGCGCTATATAGACACACACTTCATCGACCAGGTTTTCTCTCAAAAATGAAGTTATCACCTTAGGCCCACCTTCGACAAGCAACTGCGTCACGCCTCGTTTGCCCAATTCATCCAACAAAAAATAAAGATTAGACCCATCCTGCGTATCCGGATATGAAAGTATCTGGGCCCCTTTTTGGCATATCCCTTCTACCGCTTGCGGATTTGCCTGCACAGCCTCGGCCCTTGAGAATATTAACACCGGGGCCTTTTTCACAGTCCCAAGCAGCTTGCTGTCCAAAGGCATCCTCAAATTATTGTCGAGCACCACTCTTGTCGGCTTACGTTGCTTGCTCGGTGGAGGTGTCAACAATGGGTCATCGGCTATTACCGTATTGATACCAACCAGTATCGCACCCGCCCGACGACGCAGATTTTGAGCATCTTTTCTGCTCTTTTCCGAAGAAATCCACCTTCGCTGGTCACTTTGGTTTGTCCAGGCCACTTGGCTGTCGATGCTTTGTGCCCATTTCAACATCACCCAGCTTTTGCCCGTCTTTGCAAATTTAAGAAAAGGGGCATTGAGCAATTTCGCCTCGTTCTCACAGACACCTATCTGCACCTCTATTGCCGCATTGCGGAGCTGCTGAACACCTTTGCCGCCGGCATGTTCTGAAGGGTCGGTCGTTGCGACCACAACCTTCGACAACCCGGCGGCAATAATTGCATCGGTGCAGGGTGCGGTTTTATCCTTATGACAGCACGGCTCAAGTGTAACATACATAATCCCGCCCTGTGGATTAATTCCGAGCGTCTTACAGTCTTCAAGGGCGTTTATCTCCGCGTGCGGCCCGCCGAATTCCTTGTGCCAGCCCTTACCTGCAACCTGATTTGCCTTTGTGATAACGCAGCCAACCGCGGGATTCGGCTCAACAGAACCTACGCCCCGCCGTGCAAGCCTCAACGCCATCTGCATATTTTTTTCGTCTTGTCCGCTCATTTTATTGTACCCCTTAGGGATGAACTACCGCTAATCTTTTATCATCTCCAAAAATTCTTTTTCATTTATCACTTTAACGCCCAGTTTTTGCGCCTTTTCGAGTTTGCTGCCGGGTTTTTCACCAGCCAATACAAAATCGGTTTTCTTACTCACGCTCGAAGCCGCTTTTCCACCGGCATCTCGAATCGCCTGCTCAGCCTGTTGGCGACTCAGGCCCTCGAGCGTGCCTGTAACCACAATTGTTTTGCCGGTGAGTTTATTTGAAACTTTTGTTTTTTCTTGCTGTAGATTCAAATACTTTAGTAATTCTTTGGTTCGAACGTTCCACTTCTCAAAATAATTATGAATACTTTTTGCAATTACCGGCCCTATCTGGTCAATTTCAGCAAGTTCTTCTTCGCTTACCTGCATCAGTGCACCAAGATTCCTGAATCTATTTGCAAGCACCTCGGCAGTTTGAACTCCTACGTGTTGAATACCAAGAGCGGCAATTACCCTGGCCAGGTTTTTCGTTTTGCTCTTTTCAATCGCTTGCAGCAGGTTATCAGCGCTTTTGGGGCCCATTCGTTCAAGACCAAGTAAGTCTTGCTCCGTAATTTTGTACAGGTCTGCTGGTTCTACAACTAACTTTTTTTCTACTAATTGGTCAATAATTGCAGGACCAAGACCTTCGATATCCAATTGGTCTCTGGCGGCAAAGTATTTGATTTGTTCTTTTACTTTGGCCGGACAGTAGTCGTTGACGCACCTGATATAAACGCCCGCTTCATCTTTGGCCACCGCCGAACCGCAGTTTGGGCACTTTGCCGGTATCGCAAAAGTCTCGGTGTCGGCGGGCCTGAACTGCTTCTTTACCTCTACAACCTGGGGTATTATCTCACCGGCCTTTTCGATTATGACAGTGTCGCCGCATCGAACGTCGAGCTTTGCGAGCATGTCGAAGTTGTGTAAGCTGGCCCTTTTAACCGTTGTCCCGGCCAATTGAACCGGCTTTAGGTTCGCTACCGGCGTCAAAATCCCGCTCTTGCCGACCTGCACATCGATTGATTCGACAATAGTCTCGGCCTGCTCGGCAGGGAATTTGTAGGAAATACACCACCTCGGCGCCCTGCCTGTGGCGCCGAGAACCGCCCGCTGTTCAAACCTGTTGACCTTTATTACCATCCCGTCGATTTGATAATCCAGCTTTGACCTCTTTTCGCCCCAGCCATCACATATATCCAGCGCCTCATCAATATTTTTGGCCCTTCTAATATTCGGATTGACGGGCAGGCCAAGCTCTTTGAATTTCTGCAGACTCTGCCAATGATTTTCTGCCAACGGCCGAGAGACCTGGCCTATCGAATAGGCGAAAAACGACAGATTTCTGGCGGCTGTGATTCTTGCATCGAGCAGTTTCAAAGAACCCGCTGCGGCGTTTCGCGGATTAGCAAAGACCGGCTCGCCCGCCTCGGTGCGAAGTCGGTTCAACTCGGCAAACGCCCTGGTCGGCATATAGACCTCACCGCGGGCCTCAAGTACATCGGGAACTTCACCACCACCCAGCAGGACAAGCGGAACTGCTTTTATGGTTCGCACATTAGCGGTAACATCATCACCCACTTCACCGTCACCACGCGTAGCAGCGGTAACGAGCCGCCCCTTTTCATACCGAAGATTTATCGCAAGACCGTCGATTTTCAATTCGACCACATAATCATAATCTCTGCCGCCAAGGCCTTTTGCCACTCTCTCATCAAACGCTCTCAATTCCTCAGCACTGTAAGTATTGTCCATACTGAGCATAGCTGCTGCATGGCGTACGCTCTCAAAGCCCTCAATAGGCCTCCCGGAGACCCGCTGCGTAGGTGAATCGGCTGTTATCAACTGCGGATTGGCATTCTCCAGCGACTGAAGTTCAGCAAAGAGTTTATCATACTGTGCGTCACTAATTGCCGGCTGATTGAGAACATAATAGAGGTAGTCGTGCCTGCGTATTTCGCTGCGCAACTGCTCAATCCGTTTTTTCACATCCTTAACCATATCAGCCAACGATTTTGAAGATTAGCTCAAACCCTCGCAACTGCGAAGGGCATCTTTCTAAGATTCGCTTACCAAAGACTCCAGTGAACAAGAAGCGTCTTTTTGAGTACGACCGGTATCAGCAGCAATAAACAATGAACTTCAGCTATAATACCGGCAAACAGAAAACGTTTAGCTTCAAACGGTTTGCTTTCTGCAATGGAGCGAAAACGTGGTATCCATCTGGGCACATTCTCCAAATATTCCCGATACTGGTCATCTTCATTATATTTCTTCAGCAGGTGTGTTTCCTCGCACCGCACCACAAATGCATATACAGCCGCACAGTATATAAGCATAATCGGAAGGAACCAGAGAAGCCCTGACAAGATGCATATTCCAAGCAATATCAACGTATTTGCTATATAAATCGGGTTGCGCACCAGAGAATATGGACCTGTTGTTGTCAGGATTTTTTTAACTTTCAGCCGGTAATGCAGGTGCATCTGCGCCCATATCCGTATAACCAGCCCCGCCAAAAAAACCGCCCCGCCCAGCGGCAGAATAACCCAGTTATTTTCGTTCTCACCCCAGAAGCACAGGATAACGAAAACAAATGGCGGCACCATCAGCCATCCACGCAATCGGTAAGCCAGAAAAAACCTATCTCTCAAAACAAAACTCCTTTGCTATTATTTTTCGCCGGCTCTTCGTTGGTACTGGCCGCGACTTCTTCGGTTTCATTATCAAATGGCAATATAGCACGACAATATCATCTCGTCAACCCACCCCGAAAAGCGACATGTAATTTTTACGGCCTCCCCTCACAACGCCTATTCATCAGGCGCTATTGTCCAACCACCCTGACCAAACCAGAGACCTCAAAATCTCCCGAGCCAAAGCAACCCATGTCCTCGAGCGATTGATGAACCATCAACATAATGCCTTCAAGATTTATAGTATTAACAAAGTCAAATCTTAAAACAAGCTGGAACGTCGCTACGCAACCTCAAACGTCAAAGTTGTTTTCACGTCGGGTCGCAGGAAATTGTGTATCGGGCTATAATACCCCGTGAAAGGGTGAGACACCTAATAGGGTATGGGTTATAATCTGTCGCCCCCGACAACTCCGAAGTCCTTTTCCCACATAGCTTTAAGGCTCAAACCATAAGTTCCAATCTGCCCTGCAACCAAATAGAAACTGCGTCATAGTCGGTGAATATATTTCAATGTTTCACTTTTTTTATATTTTTAGCTTCCCAAAAGCGATGTTTTGCCTTATACTTCTCGCAAATTCAGTTCCACACTTGTAAAAGTCCGGGAATGAATGTTATTGTACAGAGAGAAATAATCTCTGTTAAAGTGCTTATTGAGGGCATTAGTTAAAGAATTACTGCTATAGCAATGCGATGAGCAATGGCAGTAAGGATGCTTGAGTAAGTGATTAAGGTTGGGTTTAAAGTGAGAAAAAGGAAATCGAAATGAATATTTATGTAGGAAATCTGTCACGAGAGACAACTGAGGACGACTTGCGTCAGGCTTTTGAAGCTCTTGGCCAGGTCGAATCTGCCAACATCATAAAGGATAAATTCAGTGGTGAATCCAGAGGATTTGGATTTGTGGAAATGCCCTCTAA
>CAZMCN010000090.1:0-8996 GCA_964564845.1 uncultured Pirellulales bacterium
GTGTCTAAAACGTCGGGGTCCTGAACTAAATCATCGCAGCCGCACTTTTCACATTCTGTCGGGTCCTCCATGCCGGTGCTGGTCTGTTCGCATTTTCGGCAGTACCAAACTGGTATTCTATGACCCCACCAAAGCTGTCTGCTGATTGGCCAGTCGCGCAGGTTCTCCAGCCAGGTTTGATAAGTTTTGGCGTAGCGGTCGGGGGTAAAACGCAATCGGCCGTCAAGCAGTGGTTTTAACGCCAGGCCGGTGAGAGAATTTGCCGGCACATCGGTACCCTCGATAAAGTTATCGCCGAATTTTTCTTTCAGGTGCTCGATAGGTTTCCTGACGGCAATATACCATTGGTCGGACAGATACGGCTCGATAGGCACATGACTTCGATAGCTGTGGCCTACCTCGTGGCTGTATTCTCGAATGTCCTCGAGCAGGTTCTCTTCTCTAAACCATTCAACGATGGCCTCGCGTGCCTCGAAACGGTCCATTCCAAGTAAGGCTCGTGCCTCCGGGGCTTTGGCATCCTCCCAGCCGAACTTATCGCTGATAGAGCCGTCCGGCGCCATCACATTGATAATATCCAGATTGTGCCGCTGTCCAATCTCCCAGTCGTCAGGGTCATGAGCAGGTGTTACCTTCAAAAATCCGGTGGAGAATTTTGCCTTTTCATCATCGCTTCGCGTGTCTGGCAGAACAACATGCTCATCGGCTATTATTGGTATGAGCCGACCGACGATTGGCAGCCGAACTTTTTTACCTATAAGGAGTTTGGCTCTGCTATCTGCCGGGTTCATCGCAACGGCTGTATCGCCCAGCATTGTCTCCGGACGGGTCGTGGCAACAGTAACATATTCGATTCGCCCGCCTTCAATTTCCACCGCCTCTGTGAGAGGATACCGCATATACCAGAAATGTCCCTGTACCGTTTCGTGTTCAACCTCATCATCGGCCAGCACCGTTTGTGTGGCAGGGTCCCAGTTGACCAGGCGTTTGCCTCGATATATCAGCCCATCTGCAAAGAGCTTGAAGAATGCGGCTCGAACAGCTTTTGCACAAACCTCATCCATTGTAAAACGGGTTCGCTGCCAGTCGCACGAGCATCCCATAGCTTTTAACTGACTGATAATAAATGCTTCGTATTCATCCTTCCAGGCCTGTACTCGCGCAACAAACTCCTCACGTGCAAAATCTGTTCGCCGCTTGTTTTCCTCTGACAGGATTCGCTTCTCAACCACCGTCTGAGTGGCGATTCCTGCGTGGTCGGTGCCCGGCATCCACAGGGTGTTGAAATTTTGCATCCGCCGAAACCGAATCAGAATGTCCTGCAGTGTGTTATTTAATGCGTGGCCAAGGTGCAGCGGTGCTGTAACGTTAGGCGGTGGAATAACGATAGTATAGCTTTTCTTCGCTTCGACATTGCAGGGAGCCTGTGCATGAAAATACTGGTTGGCAGACCAGATTTCATTCACCTGGCTTTCTATCGCCTTTGGCTCGTAAACTTTTGAAAGCTGTTCACCCATAAATCACCAATCTACCTACTAACCCGCCATAAAAAAAATCCCGGCATGACGGCGAATGCCGGAATTTCATCTTAATAAAACCAAATGTTAATGTAAAGGAAACAATTTAACAGAAGCTCAGCATTGCTCTTTGCTGTTCTGAGCGCTGGATTCATACCGTTGTCCGGCTTAGTCGATGTTCATTGTCATCAGGAATTCTGCGTTGGTTCGGCACTTGCTGAGTCTGTTTTTGAGCAGTTCGATCCCCTCGACCGGGTTCAACTCGCTAAGGACCCTTCGGAGTCTATATACAAGCTCAAGCTCTCTTCTGTCCAACAGCAGTTCTTCTCTTCTGGTGCCGCTTCGGCTTATATCGATGGCCGGCCAGGTCCTTCTGTCAACAAGCCGCCTGTCAAGGTGCAGCTCCATATTGCCGGTCGCCTTAAACTCTTCGAAAATGACCTCGTCCATTTTCGAGCCGGTATCAATCAATGCAGTCGCAAAAATGGTCAGGGACCCGCCGTTTTCGACGTTCCTGGCTGCTCCGAAGAATTTCTTCGGCATCTGCATTGCACCGGCATCGACACCACCTGTGAGGATTTTGCCTGAGTGCGGCATCTCGGTATTATATGCACGGGCAAGGCGGGTTATCGAGTCCAGCAGAATTACCACGTCTACGCCGTACTCGACAAGGCGTTTTGCTTTTTCAATTACAACCTCAGCGACCTGGCAGTGACGTGAGGCAGGTTCATCAAAGGTGGAGCTTATAACCTCAACATCTTCGGCGGTTTTGCGCTCCATTTCTGTAACTTCTTCCGGCCTTTCATCTATCAGCAGCACCATCATTTTTACTTCAGGGTGATTAATACTGACGGCGTTAGCGATTTTTTGGAGCAGTATTGTTTTTCCGGTTCGCGGCGGCGCAACAATCAAACCTCGCTGGCCTTTGCCTACCGGCGTTATCAAATCAATTATTCGCATATTCAGTTCTTCGGGGGTGGTCTCAAGTATAAAGCGACCCTCCGGGTGAAGAGGGGTTAAATCGCTGAATACCACTTTTCCCGCAAGGCTGTCGGGGTCCTCGAAGTTAATCGCTTCGACACGAAGCAGCGCAAAATATTTCTCAGAATCTTTCGGCGGTCTGATTTGTCCTGATACTATGTTGCCTGTTCGCAGACCAAAACGCCTGACTTGAGAGGGGGAAACATAAATATCGTCCGGGCTGGATAAATAGTTATATCTCGGATTACGCAAAAATCCGTAGCCGTCAGGCAGCACTTCTAATACTCCTTCGCCATACATTAGTCCGTTTTGCTGAATACGCTCCTTGAGAATTCTGAAAATCAAATCCTGCTTCTTCAGAGCGGTGTACTCTTTGATGTCTTCTTTTTTCGCGACATCGTGCAGCTCCGCAACGGTCAACTGCTGCAAATCCGTCAAATAGAGGTCGCCTTTTTTGATTCGTTCATACTTGGCGTGTGTGGATTCTTCTTCAGCTTTCTTCCTCTTCTTTTTCTCACTTTTGGTCTCGGTTGCGGCGGTATTACTGGTGGCAGTTGTAGTCGAGTTTGTCTGCTGCTGGGATACCTCGGGATTTGTTTGCTCGACGGCAGCTTTTTCTTCTGCCTGAGCCTTGGAGGCCTTGCGTCTTCTGGAGGCTTTGCTGTTCTTTGCACCGGTCCTGGCCATAATTACTCCTTTTCAATTAGAAAAATTATTTGTGATTAAATAAACAAGCTTTTTGTAATAATTCAATAGGATTTGAATTTTAACCGCAGAAATAAAACTTATGTCAAATGTAGTTCTTTATATCCGGTAAGCATTCTAAACTAAACCCCGCTCAACCATCATCCGTTATATAAGAGAAAATATCGGTAACTTGCTTGGTCAAAACCAGTAAGTCAGAATTGTTATTTATCGTATTATCGGAGATGGATGCCTTCTTGTCCAGAGAAATTTGAAAATTTTCTCTGATTTTAAGCTGATTTTCATCAAAACCCCCTTTTTCCTTCATTCTGGCCGTTCTTAATTGCCGTTTACAGTCAACAAAAATGAGTCTGTCGCACCGTTTATCCCATCCGACTTCAGCCAAAAGGGGCATATCGAGCACAATTGCCTTGACCTGGGGGTGACGTTTGTATTGCTCTATAAGCTGCTCGGCGCGCGCCAGGACAAGGGGGTGCAGGACACTATTGAGCGACGAAAGCTTATCGACATCGGCAAAGGCGATTTCGGCCAATTTTTTTCGGTTAATCTTATCAGCCGAATCCAAAATGCTCTCTCCGAAAAGACCGACCATCTTTTCTCTGACAGCTTCTCTCCCAAGCAACTCGCGGGCGATATTGTCGGCGTCGATAATCCGGCAGCCTAATTTGGCGAATTCCGCCGCAACGGTGCTTTTACCTGAGCCGATACCGCCTAAAATGCCTATTATTGGTTTTTTACGGAAATTGTTCACAGCCGAGCAGTTTAACCGCTCTTGTTGCAACAGTCAAGAGCAGGATTTATAACTGACTAATTATTATAACGCGTTGTGTAGATACATTCACTGGGTTGTGTGTGGAGGGCCTTTTGCAAACTGCCGCACAGACGGTTTTTCACCACCACATCCCAGCTCATTTTTCTGGCAATGCCAAAGCCGACCTGAAGCATATTTTTAATTTCAGCTTCACTCTTTGGTAAGCGGGAACATATTTGCATCGCAACTTTACCACTGATGGTATTTTCTATTCTATTCCGCACCGACTTATCGATATGCACCACCTCTTCAGTGTCGTCAAGTTCGATGGTATCTAAGCTGGTGTAGTCGGCAATGACGATATTTTTGACCCCTTCCGGGCCGGCTGTATCCATCACGAAGCCTGTGCAGCCGCAGATGCTGCTGACCACGCAGATTCCACCGAAAGTAAGCGGCTCAAGCTGGGCAATGCCAAATGGTTCATAAATGCTTAGTCCGAATTCAACATCTGTTCCCTTGCGAATATCCATAAATTCCATATCTTCAGGTATTCTCCGGCCGCAGGTCTTTCGACCGAATCCAAACTGGTTAATGAAAACAATTTTTATATTTCGGCTTCGGGCGTTGAATCGTTGAATAGCAGCATAGAATTGCGCCTCACCACCGGAAAGGTCGGGCCAACCTTCGCGGTGGGCGACAGGCCAGTTATACTCTGATTCCATTTCGTTGATGTCGCGGGTGGGTCTTTGAGCGACTTCGGTAGAGAGCAAAAAAAAGACTCCTGTTTTGCCCTGGATTTTAAATTCCTGTTCAATATTCTCAAGTATAAGTAAATCGCGCCACAATCCTTTGCTTTGCACCAGTCTTGTAACATGGGTAAAGATAAAGTCCGGCTTATAACCCAACAGGTTCTCGCAATATCGCTGAAGCTTCGCTTTTGAATGGAGTTTTTCGTCGAGGCTTATGTCGTAAGCCGGCACACCGTTATAGACAATATCGATACTGGCAGTGTCAAATTCAGGCGCCAGAAACCTGAGCTCTTCGGCAGTATAATCCCCTACCGCACATATATTGTGGCAATATTTGGCGGCTTCCACGAGGGGGTGCTTAAAAAAGGAGCTCTGGTCACCGAATACCTGTTGAACAGAGAGACCTTTATCGCCGGCTTTTTTGACAGCATTATAAAACATTATATCGTGTCCGGGATGGTTTTCTACAATTCGGCGCATCGTGGCCACTTCGTGAGCGTAAAAAATGGTCTTGAAATTACAGGACGTATCGAGCATAGCTGCCAGTGCTGTCGGCATCCCCATAAATTCGTGAGCGATAATGATTGTCGAATCGCCGGCGGCATCAATCGCTTTCAGTGCTGCAATTACCACCGGTGCCAGTCTGACATACTGTTCATATTCCCACAAATTCTCATATAAGTGACTGCGAATGCCAAAATTTTCATACATTTGCTTTTTGAATTCATTGACGGGACCTTTGTCCATAAGTTTTACATCAACAAGCAGTACTTCGGGAGAGCTTTTTACCCCTGTTTGTTCGTCGATGAACGTTCGCCTGCCGTAAATAATTCCTGCATTGAAGAAGCTTTCTATCTTCTTAAAAGACTGCCCATAGCCGGTATTTACAAGTCTGTCGATGGACGGATACAGCACTTCTCCGTTTTCGCCCAGCCGTTGTCGTATGGAACCTTCGGTGGAAAACAATGGGCCGATTAGAATTGAACGGTCAACCGCTTTGAGGTATGAGTTACAGGTGAAAAATCCCTGCAGGGCAGCGCCTATTCCGCCGACTTTTCCCGCTGCCTCGTGAGTAACGTGAACCAATGTTGTCTCGCTGGCCATAACAAATTTCCTTCCCAGGTTGTAAAAAACCAGTAAGATGATTTTTCGTCTTCATATAAAATATAGGAAATGGATTTATTACAGCCAAATTAAATAAGGACTGTTCGAGGGGTGTTTTTTAAAGACCTAAAAAATCGCAGCGGACCTACAGTATGTTTGTTTTTTTTAGGACTATGTTTTTAGTTTTCGCAGATTTTTCACGTCAGCTTATTTTGCTCCGAAGTGTTCTTATCAAACTCGAAAGTACCTGCTGAGGCACATCTGCCAGTTCCGGTTCCGGTATTTCGCTCAGGGCTATTTCATCAATGATTTTCGCAGCTTTTTTGGCGGACGGCATTATCGATTCTGCAGTTGTTTCGGCCTGCTGGAGTTCTCCGTCTGCCATCTGTCTGAGATAAAGGATTATATTTTTGGTCAATTCCTTCTCGCCCATCTCATAGGCAGGCAAACCCGCATCCGCCGGCACTTCTTTTTCGAGCAATATATCGCGGGCAAGCTCATACGTTTCGTCCATCAGTCGTTTTTGTTTTTCTTCATCGGTTTCATCGATTGGTGCAAGTTTTAATTCTTCGCCGGCATCGGCACCGGGGACGTACAGCTTGTTATGACATCGGGGACACTTGCCCCATTTGCCGCCGGCATCGTCGGGAGCTTCTATCTTTTTGCCGCAATAATCACAATGAAATGATATAGTCATTTTCTTACCTCTTATGAAATATTCAGTTATCTATTTGCTTTATATTCTGCAACTACATCGGTAGTTATTCCACCGCGTGGTGTAAATCGTGAGGTAACCTTCATCCATCGCGGCCTGCAGACACCGCTCAAATCATCCAGTATATCATTCGTCAGCGCCTCGTAAAAAATCCCTTTGTTTCGGTAACCTTGCATATAGAATTTCAGACTCTTTAGCTCAATACATAGTTTATCCGGACAGTATTCGATGATGATTTCGCCGAAATCAGGCTGACCTGTTCGCGGACAAAAACTTGTAAATTCCGGACATTTAATTGTTATTACGTAGTCCCGCTGCGGGTTTGGATTGTCGAACAGCTCAATATCGGTTTTTTTGGACATTTTGTTGAACCTCACAGAAATTCCGTTAAACTAATATAATAAGTTCTAATGATTTTGGCAAGGCCAAGAAAAATGTCGGAAAAAAATAATAAGGCGGTTGTATTGCTGAGCGGCGGGCTTGATTCGGCCACCACCCTGGCCATTGCTCGCGATAAAGGTTATGACTGTTACGCCCTGACTTTCAGGTATGGACAACGAAACCACTACGAAATCGAAGCTGCAAAAAAAACAGCCGATGCGTTAGGGGTGATTGAGCATCGTATAATTGATATTGATTCAGGGTTCTTTTGCGGCTCGGCTCTTACCAACCCTGAAATTGACATACCGAAGGACGGGGTCGGTTTGGATAATGCGAACCGGATACCGCCGACGTATGTTCCCGCCCGAAATACAATCTTTTTGAGCTTTGCACTTGCCTGGGCGGAAGTGCTGGGAGCGTTTGATATCTTCATTGGAGTTAATACAACCGATTACAGTGGCTATCCCGACTGCCGGGGTGAATTTATAAAGGCTTTTGAAAAGACCGCAAACCTCGCCACCGCCGCAGCCGGCGGTAACAAAGGCCGATTCAGCATCCATACACCAATTATAAATATGAGCAAAACTCAAATTATTCAAACAGGTACAAAACTTGGTGTGGATTACTCGTTGACGCATAGCTGTTATGACCCGGATGAAAATGGCAGAAGCTGCGGCAGGTGCGATTCCTGCAGATTAAGATTGAAGGGTTTTGCAGAAGTCGGCTTGAAAGACCCTCTTGAATATAGAATAATGAATATCGAATAACGATATACGAATCACTGGTTGCGAAAATGAGGATAAATGAAATTTTTTACTCTTTGCAGGGTGAGGGTTTTTTGGCCGGCGTGCCAAGCACGTTCATACGTCTGGCCGGCTGTCCTCTGCGCTGCAAATGGTGTGATACGAAATACGGCTGGGACCAGACAGCAGGAACGCACTACAGTATCGAGAAAATCATTCAAACTGCCGGGCAATACCAAAGCAAATTTGTGGTAATAACCGGCGGAGAGCCGATGATAAATCCGGATATGTCGGTAAAATCGGAGCTGCCGGAATTAGTCAGGAAGCTCAAGGCCTGCGACAAACATATAACGATTGAAACTGCTGGTATTGCATTTGTACCGGATATGCCCTGCGATTTAATGAGCATCAGCCCAAAATTGCGTAACTCTACGCCGGATGACCCGGAACTTGTAGCGGTTCACGAGGATTCGAGACTGGATATAGCCGTGCTGGCCGAATTGATTGACCATTACGAATACCAGCTTAAGTTTGTAGTCGATTCGCAGAACGATTTGGAGGAAATAAAGCAAACGGTAGAGGAAATCGGAAACGTCGATTCGGAGAAGGTGATGCTGATGCCGCAGGCGGTGAGCAGAGAAGAGCTTCTGGCCAAGTCGCCAATGGTAGCTGATTTATGCACAAAGAGCGGCTACACTTTTTGCCAGCGTCTGCAGGTTTTGCTGTGGAATAATGAAAGAGGAACGTAGTTGGTCGATGCTTGCATCGGTGTTGCTGGATTTTTTCAGCAGGAGCAATCCAATATAGTACTGTTATTGCAATAGCCGAATTTGTAATTGACAACTAATAATCAATAATCAATAATCAATCGAGAAGCCCGGGTGGCGGAATAGGCAGACGCGCCAGCTTGAGGGGCTGGTCCACTTCGGTGGGTGCTGGTTCGACTCCAGTCCCGGGCAGTTTCTTTAATGGGGGGTTTAATAATCTATTAACAAGCTTCACATAAGCTTCTGCAACATTTAAAAAACTTTATTTGCCTGCTTAATTTCAGTTTTCCAAGCAAATCCATGCAAAATGAAATTTGTTAATAGACTTGAACTATTCTATTTTCAAGTCACCTGCAACTTCCAAAAAAATAACCGTATCGATTTTATCAGGAGCGGTGTCAGGAATCTTTATCGCTACGCCCTTATCACTGCTGCTGGTGACTAATGTTTTTTTGTCTTCGAGGAGATAGCATTTTTTAACTTCATTTTTAATACCCGGAACGATTAACTCACCATCGGTTGGCCACTCAAAAACATGCAGGTACAGAACCGCACCATCATCATGCAGCTTTTTAGTACACCT
>CAZMCN010000091.1:0-8885 GCA_964564845.1 uncultured Pirellulales bacterium
GGTCATATTCGGCAGACAGTTCATCACCGCAATATCCTCTATAGAGTGATGCGTCATCCCCGCCGGCCCGTATGTAAGACCTCCACCGACCCCGACTATTGTTACCGGCAGTTCGGGATAGCACAAATCCACCCGGATTTGCTCAAAGCAGCGCATTGTTACGAACGGAACAATGCCGTAAACAAATACCTTTTTCCCGCTAAGAGCCAATCCCGAAGCCATCCCAATCATCGAAGCTTCAGAAATCCCTGCATTAAGATAGCGCTCGGAAAACTGCTTCTGGAATTCGTCGAAAACGTGAAATCCCGTATCGGCGACCAGAACGTGTATCGAACCGTCCTGTTCCATCAGTTCCGTAAGTTTATTTAAAAATGCTATTCTCATTTGGGGCCGTCCAGTTCGTCGGTAAATGGTTTGACCTTTTCAGCCGGCACCGAGAAATAGTGCCAGCTCAGGTTGTCCTCCATTTCCGAAACTCCTTTACCTTTAATGGTATGAGCAATTACTGCCGATGGCCTGCCGACAGCAAACGGAACCGCACCCAGTGCATTAATCAGTTGGCGCAGGTTGTGCCCGTCAACTTCCCTCACCTCCCAGCCAAAGGCTGAAAACTTCGGTACCAATGTTTCTATCGGTTGAATGTCCTCTGCCCGGCCGTAACCCTGAAGGCTGTTGGCATCGATTATAATTGTGATGTTGTCCAAAACTAATCTTGCAGCTAACATCGCACCTTCCCAGACGCTTCCTTCTTGGCACTCGCCGTCGCCCATAAGAACGAAAATGCGATAGGTCTTGTTGTCGTGTTTCGCCGCCATTGCCATACCGACAGCAACGGGAAGTCCATGACCAAGTGAGCCGGTGGAGACCTCGACACCGGCTACCGTGTTTTGACAGGGATGCCCCGTAAGGGTACTGCCGTCGGCAAGGTAATCTTTCAACAACGACATATCGATAAAGCCCTTTTTTGCCAGTGCCGCATACAAAGCAGAGGCGGCGTGTCCCTTGGAGAGAATAAACCTGTCACGTGCAGGGTCGTCCGGCGAAGTAATATTCATTACCTCAAAATAAAGAACCGCTAAAATATCGGCGGCAGACATAGCTGAACCCACATTGCTCCCCCTCTGATGCATTCTCACTATGTTTTTACGCAGTTCAGTAGCAATTGTTTTCAGTTCATCTGACGTCATTTTGTCCGCTCCTTGGCGGTAAAATTGCCAATCTTCGATTTACAATGGCAGATTGGAAATCGACAATCGACAATCAAGTCTCAGTCTATCCCCCAATCGTTTATAGCATCAAGAACCATCTGAGCGGATATGTATTTCATACAGCAATCATTGAAAGCACATTCAGCCTTGAAGCAGGGTATGCAATCCCGCTCAAGATTCGGTTGCAGCATCCGCAGATTCTTGTGCGGCGATTGCTCGGTCACCGGCGTCGGCCCGAACAGACCCAGCACCTTTTTGCCTAAAGCAATGCCTAAGTAAATCGCCAATGAATCGTTCGTAATTAACATCCGGCAGGAATTAATCCACTCCATATATCCTTTAAGGTCGTTAAGGTGCTGCTGATAGGTAAAAGTATATTTGCCCTCAACCAGTTTCTCTAATTCTCTCCAGTATTCCATCGGCCAGGCCTTTACCGGCAGCAGTTTGCCCACATGAACGTTGAAACCTAAGTCGTATTGAGCTTTGCTGGCAGGCTTGTATCCAAGCATATAACTCTGGCCATCCCATTTGGCTCCCAGTATGCTGTACAACATTTCAGCCCAGGGCCTGTCGTTGAGCTTTTTCAGGTCCTCGCGGCTGGCAATATTCAGCACCTCATGTGCACGCTCATATGCTTCGGCCGCACCCTTTTCCTCATCGAACCGAAAGCCGTAGTGACTCCAAGCATTAATCTTATTGACCAGCGCACAAATTCCGGGAACTTTTTCCAGATTGATTACCTTGTCGAACCGCTCGCTCTCAAGCTGGAGTGTGCTTAATAAATCGAAAGTAAGTAGGCGGTCGATATAGGGATTGCCTTCGAGAAGTGGAAGTGCCGCCTTATCTGTCAGCCACGTAACATGGTCGTCTTTGAAAAGATGAAGAACAACTGTCGTCCTCAGAACGTCCCCAAGACTGCACGTTTGCCCGATTTCCGGAATGAGAGTTTCGGAATAGCCGAGCTTTATTATAAGTATTTTATGTTTCTTCTTAGCCAATTTGCGATTGCTTTTAATTAAATAAAATTATCATGGGGCCGGGGATGTTTCAAACGCCAAAGGTATTTATTACATTCATCCATCCGGCAAATATCCCGGCACGAATCAATATCTAATTCGTTTTCTATAAATGACAGAACCGATTTTCTCCTCTGACCTCTCCATATGTCTTTCAGGCTTTCATTATTTGTGTTACCGAGCAGAAATCTTGGGTCACCTGCAAAGACGTTGCATTCGTAAATATCTCCGTTGGCGCAAACAAAACAAAGAAAGTGCGTTCCGTAGCATTTGCGGTATTGCTTCTTTGCCCCTACCTTCTTCATCGAGCCGGCCCGAAAAATCATCTTGAATGACTTATCTTCAAGGGCGTTACATTCCTTTTCCAGTTCTGTAAAACGACTGTAATCGATACTCATTTTGTTTTCACTCAAAGGATGCTGCGAATATGGCTTAACGCTGAAGTAGTCCACTCCTATCTCTTTAAAGCGACGGGCAAGGTCAACCACACCGTCAGCGTTATCATCAAGAAGAACAAGTTGTGAGCCGATAGTCAGCTCCAGACCCAACCTGCGTTTTCGCTTTACTGCACCTGTTATATTTGCTATGACACGCTCGAACATCTCAGGACCCGTGCCGTGAATATGGGCATAGTTATCCGGGGTATATCCATTGACCGAAAATCGAATCCATTCCAGACCGTCAATCAGACCGATATTCTTGTCCGTCAGCATCAGACCGTTAGTTGTAACTGATGCGCTCATCAGTTCTGTTGCAAAGCTGATAATCTCTTCTGCATCCGGATGAAGCAGCGGCTCACCATGACCGCTGAACATAATTGACTTGTTGCCCAGACTATGCAGGTCACTGATAATTTTCTTAGCCAAAGCTGTATCAATCAAATCATCCGTCTTGTTGACTAAATAGTCCACACCACAGAAAATACATTGGCAGTTGCACTTGCTGCAGAGCTCCATCTCCGTATAAATAGGCCCCTTTGTAACACCCTGCTCGAGCCAATAACCCAGTTCCCTGGGATGGTACATCAGCTTCTGTTTATCGAAATTCGCATCGAACATTAACAGGGCTGTCCCGAAAAGTAATTATATCTAAAACCTTTTTTACCGCAGTGCAGAACAGAGCTTACCGCCTCATACCACAGTCAAACTTAAACTATATTATCCCAAAATTCGGTCTTAATGTCAAATTAAAGTTGTATAAGTATATGTGATAAACGGTGTTCTTTTTGCTTGTAAGCATTTTTCCCCATTATATTTATTATAGCCTGACAATATCGGACTATCAATCCGGCGTTACCGTCCAACATTACCCCATAGCCGTCATAGCTATAAGTTGTCGTCGGAATTTGGCCAGGGTATCAAAAAAAAATCGTATAAATACAGGACAGAATAGTTTTGATGTTCTGAAAATGTGATATGCCTTTTATAGTGCTCACGATTGAAATTTCCCGTTTGTTCGCGGGAGAGTACCTTTAAAACAATAAGTTACAATCCCCGTCGCGGGAAGTTATTACCCTTAAGGGTATAACTCTTGCAAAATAAAGCTGAATAATGTAAAATATACAATGCAGGATTAGAGCAGATGACCGACCCAGAAATGCGTATTAATAAGGAATCAAATATGACAACACCAAAGGGAACAGACTTGCCTGCCATTGAATTGCCGCAAAGTTATGGCTATGTAGCTGCCTTTCTGACATTAGGCTGCAATCTCAACTGTTCCTTCTGCATTAACAGATTCGACAATTTCCGCACCCATGAAAAGCGAATGACCGCCCGGCAATGGCTGCGAGGACTCAACCGGATAATCTCGAAGCCCGACCTGCCGATAACCCTCCAGGGTGGTGAGCCGAGCCTGCACAAAGGCTTTTATGAAATCATCAACGGCCTCCGAAGCGACCTGAACATTGACATCCTTACCAATCTGCAGTTCGATGTCGAGCAGTTTATGGCCAACGTCCCGCCCCAGAGGGTTCGACGCGAAGCACCGTATGCCTCAATTCGCGCCTCGTATCATCCTATGGTTATGGAACTTGATGATATCAAGGCAAAGGTGTTGTTGCTGCTGGAGAAAGGCTATTCGGTCGGCATCTGGGGCGTAGAACACCCATCACAAATTGAGGAGATTAAACGTGCGCAGCCGGAATGTATCGCCGCCGGAATCGACTTTCGAACCAAGCAATTCCTCGGCCGTCACGAAGGTAAACTCTACGGAACCTACAAGTATCCCAAGGCCATAACAGGAAAAATCGGCCATAAGGTCGAATGTAAAACAACCGAATTAATCATCGGCCCATCAGGTTCTATCTACCGTTGTCACAGCGACCTTTATAACGGACGAGAGCCGATAGGAAACATCCTCGATGAAAACTTTGACATCGAGGACGTCTTTCGTCCCTGCGACGTCTTCGGACTCTGCAATCCCTGTGATATCAAGATTAAGACCAATCGCTTTCAGCAGTTTGGCCATACCTCAGTCGAGATAAAATTCGATTCTGAATGACTCTCTATTGCGAAAACTTCATCAGAACTTAAAAACCCAATACTTCCTCCCCCCCCCCGAAAATATATTAGCATTTGGCTCGTGTAGGTATGAGAAAAAAAGTCTAATTTCGAACAAATAAACTGCCTGGCAATTGTTTTATCAACCCCTTAAGCTGCAGCGATATCAGACCGGCATTTGTATTGCCCGGCAGTAAATCCGTCCCGGCGATTATCTGCTCCAGATGCAGCGGCTCTTTGTTTAGATAATCATAAATCATTCTTTCAGATTCGCTGAGGTTAAACTGACTCGCATCAAACAAAGACTCTTCTACTCTTTCAGACGTCTTTTTTGCCGCCACACTTATATGGCTTTGCAGCTGCTCGCCGATATAACCAAGCGCCTCGGCTACGTCCTCCACAGATTCGACCAGTTTCGCTCCCTGCTTGAGTAGCCGGTTCGAACCCCTGCTCAACGGCGAATCAATCTTGCCCGGCACAGCCATAACTTCTCTACCGTTTTCCATAGCAGCTTCGGCAGTAATTAACGCACCGGAATTTAATCCTGCCTCGATAACTATTGTCCCAAGTGACAGCCCCGCTATTATTCTGTTTCGAGGCGGAAAATTTTCAGATAATGGCTCATACCCAAGCGGCAATTCGCTGATACAGGCGCCGGATTCGGCTATAAGCTCAAATAGTTTTTTATTTTCCGGCGGAAAGACAGTCCCCAGCCCGCAGCCCTGAACCGCTATTGTCCGTCCCCCGCCGGCCAGTGCACCCTGATGTGCATAAGTATCTATACCACGTGCCATCCCTGAACAAATCGTAAAGCCGGCTGAACTTAACAAATGGGCGAATCGAGATGCCTGCTCCTGACCGTACAGACCGCACCGCCGCGAACCGACTATCGCAACACTCAAATTATCAGCGCTGCTTAAACTGCCCTTGATATAAAGAATCGGCGGTGGGTCATAAATCCGCTTCAATAATGCAGGATAACGCTCATCGGCATGATTGATTATCCAGACCCCGAGTCTCTCAGCCCTCTCCAACTCTCTTGCCGTATCGAACCTGTCCCGCGTTGCGGCGATTTTCTCGGCACGGTTAAAACCTATTCCATCTACTTTTGTCAGTTCGCTTACCGAAGCACCTAAAGCCGCATCCACCGAGCCGAAATGCTTCAGAATCCTTCCAAAAGTGGTCGGCCCGGCGCTGTCAGCCCTGATTAATTTGAGCCATTGTTCAATGTCAGCAGAATTATGCCGCTTTTGAGCCATATTAAATGCCGCTTGAAAAAGTAATCCAGCCGGATTTTATCTAAAAATCCTCGATGGTCAACAGAAATTAGTTTTTGGCAGGGGGAAAAATCAATAGTTCGGTAATCTTAGAGGATATCAACAACCTGGATATTTTATGGGCAGTCGTAATAACGCTGCCAACCACCTATAGGGGATTGCCGGCCTGGCAAGCCGGTAGAGAAAACCCCTTGTTTTATTTATACTCAATGGCTGTCCTCTCAAAACAGTCCCCTTTCCTTCTCAACATCACTGCTTGTCGTGAGCGAACCTGTCCTGAGTGCAACCGAAGGAGTCGAACGGCACCAAAGCCGAGCAGTAAGAGCGCGATTAAATCTTCTCTTTTTCTATGAAAATACCTTTATCAACTTTGGAGAAAAACTCCTGATAGAATTTTGCGTCATCTATTGTACGGACTTTTTCTACTCCGCCTTTATTATTCATTTGTTTTAATTGAAAGTTAGCTCTAACTCTGGTTTTTTCACCAAAGTTGGAAACATTCGCTGTACAATCTATAATCGAGTTTTCTATCCATTGGGCAACAGGCCCCCACCAAAACATCCCCCAAGCTTTTGCTAAGGTATCTTCGGTGTCCAATTCCTTATTGGCGGTGAAAAAGCCCAAATCAGTATTAGCTTGCGTAACAATAAAACCATCGTCCTGCAGTACGTTTAACATTGCTTTGAGAACCATTGTCGTGTCTGTAGTCTCAAATTCACGAGTCTGCATTTGGCGAATTTCAAGCTGAGATTTAGGCTTATGTTTTTTCTCAAATGCTGAGGCTGCAACATCGACTGCACCACAACCACCACAAAGAATAAGACATGCACAAAAACATATCGCACAAATTCTCATTGATTCAGTCTCCTAAAACTTACTTGAATGATAAGAAAGAGATTTTACCAAGCTATTCTCATCAAACTTTATTACAACAGTAAGGGTTTTTTGTGTAGTGGCAGCAGCACCAGAAGATTTAGAATAGCCTGCACCGCCACCCAAGCCAACACGCCAGCTTTCTATGATGCCTCCTGCACCAACGCCTATTCCGCCAGAATCCTTCGAGTATGAGACTTCCGTAGCAATTTTGTCATAAACCCAAGACTCGTTACCCTCACTATCCTTTGTAACTATATTCGGTGAGCCAAGAGCTTCCGCCACATCTGCTTGAGACATTCCGACTCTGATTTCCTTCTGCACAACACCAACGGTCATTTCACGCTCTTTTGTAGAATGAAGTGCTTGCTGATGTTCGGCAGCCGTCATACAGCCGCCTACAAACATTAGCAATATGATTAAACTGACTTTCCTCATTTTTCTTTGCCTCCTAAAAAATTGTTAATACTTTCCAGCGCACTAAAAGCACACCGCTTCATTGGATTGCCTCCTGTTTAAGTAAAAATATAGCCTCTCTCAAAAGAGCCAGTTTCTTTTTTGAGACTAATACATAATGGCCTTTGGGTTTTTGGGCCGATTCAATAACCGCATTTGCCATTAAGGCTACTGCAATCAAATTATTCGCCTGCTGTTCAGGCGATGTAGTTTTTTTATTCATAAAGGGCACCGCTATATTGTGCCCTATCGAGGTCTGCGAAAACCCATCCAGAACACGCAAGCGATGCCCCTGTTGCCAGGAGCACCGACTTTGTGCGTTTCTGGATACGAAATTTCGCAGTTTCGATAGGAACGCTAAAAGTTCAGCACTAAAAACTATTCACTTGTCCACTTAACTATACCCGTTTTACGTCTGCAAAGCAAAGAAAAACGGTGAAAATCTTTGCCTTTTAAGCGAATATGCGATAAAATAGGGGGGTTATGAAATCACCTTCTGATATCAGGCAAGTTATTAGCGAACTGGAGGGATGGGAAAAGAAATACCTGCCAGACAATTTATGGGCCGGAAAAATAAAACTTTTAGACATAGTAGGCGATAGGCCGCTTAAATCGGTCGTTAACTGGTCAGAATGGAATACCCGCAAACCGGAAGCTCCGGTTACATAGCTTATCTGTGGCTAATTTTTTGCCCTTTTTTGTTGACTTTTGCCTGAAATTCTGTTAAAATACTTGCATATTTGCCAGCAGGCAAACGATAAACCGCCGGCAGGCGAAGGTTTTGCGGAGAACCGCACGTATCGGACAAGCCGTCCAAGTCAAAAATAATCGTTAGTTAATAATCAATAAATATCAACTATGAACTAAGCGGAGCTTATCATGACTACCGAATCTCAAATCCTCGCAAACCGTCGTAACGCCCTGAAATCCACCGGCCCACGCACCCACCACGGAAAGGCCGCCGTCTCACAAAACGCCGTAAAACACGGCCTATCAGCCCACCGCGACGTAATCAGCTCAGAAAGCCAGGCCGACTTCGACCTCTACCGCGACCAAATCCTCGACGAACTGGCGCCCGCAAGCCCTATGGAATCCATCCTCGCCGAACGCATTGTCGGTCTCTCCTGGCGCCTAAAACGAGTCTGTAGAATCCAGAACCAGACAATCGACACCCTCAGCGCGCCTGATACCTCCAGCCCCTTAGCTAAGCTCACCCAGTCGCTGTTTGCCAAAGGCAGGGACCTGCCCCAGGACGTTCCCTCCGAATCGGCTCCCAATCTGCCTCTCGGACGTTTGGCCATAAAAGACTTCTCAAATGCAAGGGTTCTCGACCGGCTCTTAATGTATGAACGCCGAATAGAGAACAGCCTATACAAAACGATACTCGAGCTTCAAAGACTAAATATCATCAAAAAAATGAACACAGGCTCTGAAATGCCGTTTAACCAATTAGCCACGAACTACGCCTGTCCGCCGTAGCCCTGGCGAAGGCGGAAACCACGAACTACGCCTGTCCGCCGTAGCCCTGGCGAAGGCGGAAACTATGAACTACGA
>CAZMCN010000092.1:0-8837 GCA_964564845.1 uncultured Pirellulales bacterium
GTAGTTCCATCGCCTGCCACCAACGTACCGTGGTGGCCGTTGCCGCTGCTGTCGTCGGCTGTGCTATCGTCAAACGTATAGTGTGCTATCAAGTTTGGGTCGGCAGATACCGGCCGTGCCACAAGGCCCAGCAAGAACACTGACATTAACAGGCAAGTTTTCAAATTTGCTTGCCTATTCGCTTTTCCATCCTCACAAGAACAGTTATTATTTGCAAACATTACGGAACTGCACGCTCTTACGCCTCACTCCTCTTGATACGATATGAAATCTTGCTGAACTTTCTTTCTTAGTAGCAAAATTATACCACCACCCATCCCCTTTGTCAAGATTTTTTCTGATGTTTCCCGATTTATTTCGATAAATTCATAATGTCCCCCCCCAAAAAAAACCACATCTTGTTACCAAAACGACCGGAGAATTCTGCCTTCAAGCAGTACTCATTCACTCATTTACTCATTTACTCATCACCACCTCTAAGCGCCTGAAAGTTTGAGGTGAGCCCCGTTAGAAGCGAGATGGCAGCTTCTAACGGGGTGAGCAGGTTATTTTGGAAGGTTACTTTACTTACAGTGCAGGCGGTTATTTTTTGGGGATGGGAAGGAAGGCTTTTTTCATCGATTATTGATGATTGATTATTGGTTGAACTTGGCGGGTTGTGAGTTATCTCATAATCCAGCGATTACCTTTGTATGTTATCTTTGTGTGAGCCCTTAGGGCGAGGTCGCCTGCAATGTCATAACTTAATTCAAGAGTCTTTCTCAAGAAGACCTTTACCGCCTTGCCGGCTTTGTCTTTGGCTATGGGATGGTCGATGACGGCGGTTTCATTACTTAAGCCGGAAATAAAGAGCTTAACGCTGTTGGCCTTAGCGTCGAAATCCGGCCAAATAACGGCGATGTCGGTGGTGTTGTCTTCGCCCGGGAGCAGTTTGTTATCGACGTTTTCAAGAAGTTCGAGGTAGGGATATTTTCGCTGGTGTCTTTTTTTTATCTGTTCAAAGACGGCAGGTGTTACACTTTTTCCAGCCGGTATAATCTGAAACGTATCTGTCATCAGCGAACATCGCGGGTAGAAATCGACATCGTTGTTTGTTTTATTGGTGACCGTTATGATTGTGTACCAGAAACGCAGGGGGTTGTGAGCGGCTTTTGTTTGTATTTGAATCTGCTGTAGATGTTCAAATTTTACCTGAGTTGTCCAATGTCCCTCTGCAGGCACAATTGCCGGTTCAGGAGCAGCCGAACAAAAGGCGGCCAGGACCGCCGGAATTATCAGTGTCCGATAAAGAAGAGTTTTCATTTATTTGCCCTCAACCGAAAATAAGCGTATATTGATTTTGGTTAAGCTGAATACCATATTTTTACAACCTTATTATACGCAAAAATCGGCCTGTATTCAAGAATATTTTGCTGTTTTTAAATACTTTGATTCAATGTAATCATCGGCAGTTTAGGTTCTGGAATTTTTATTTTGAGAAAAAAACTGTTTCCGGCCCAAATTTTTATTGGGTAATCAAGGGGGTCCCCGAACGCATTATTTCGCGTTGGGAGGCCCCATATCGAGAAAAGCGTTGCCTCAGGCAAAAAAATGAGTTATTTTATGCCGCGACCGGTTAAAATTATTTTAAATTGCCGATGGAGGTAAATCTATGTCGAGCGAACAAAGACAGCTATTGCAGCAGATAGGGCCTTTGCTTGAAGGGCAGGATGTGTCCTCGCTGAGGGGGTTGCTCGGCGAGCAGAGAAGCAGTGATATCGCTGAAGTTGTGGAACTGGTTGATAATGAGCAGAGACGGATAATCTTCGATGTATTAGAAAAATCAGTTTCAGCAGAGGTACTGGAAAAGGTTGATGAGGCGACCCGCAGTGAACTTTTTGAGCTGCTGGAAACAAGCGAGATAAAATACATCATATCAGAGCTTGACCTTGACGATGCTGCGGATTTGCTGGGCGAACTTCCGGAAGAAAAAAGGGAAGAACTTTTAGAGAGTATCGAGCCGGCCGATTCGGTGAAGATTAAGAAGCTGATGAGCTACTCTGAGGATTCCGCCGGCGGTATTATGGACCCGGTACTTATCAGCGTCCGTGAAGATGCGACGGTGGCCGAGGTGGTCAATAAAATTCGAGCAGTGGAAATTGATGAAGATTTCTTTTCCATTTATGTTGTTGATAAAATGGGGCGCTTTCTCGGAGACGTTCGTATTCGGCTTTTGATAACCTCGCCGGAAAATATGTTGATAATAGATTTGTTGGACCCTGATGCGATTTATGTAACAGCAGAAGCCGACCAGGAAGAAGTTCGGAACACATTCAGCAAGAACGACCTGATAGTAGTGCCGGTCCTGGATAAAAAACATAAACTCATCGGCCGAATCACGGCTGACCGCGTTATCGAGGTTGCAGAGGAAGAGGCAGCGGAGGACTTATACACGATGGCAGGCACCGACGCCGACGAGCTTGATAATGTCTCGGTATTTCACGCCGCACGTGTGAGGATGACGTGGCTTTTGCCCTGCTTAATCGGGACGGGGATAACGGCGCTGGTTATGATATTTTTCGAGCACAATAACAAGATGGTGTATATTGCGGCCGTAGCGTTCGTTCCGATGATAGCTGCAATCAGCGGCAACGCAGGTCTTCAGACTTCAGCGATAGTTGTTTCCGGTCTGGCAACAGGGCACTTAGCGGCATTGAAGTTGAGCCAGGTTTTTACGCGTGAAGTTCGAATTGCTCTTCTTGTGGCGTTGAGCTGCGGCGTGATTGGCGGTATAGCCTGTGCCTTTTTACTTAATGCCAAGGCCACGGCGAGCACTATAAAATCGGTACAGCTCATCTTTGCATTCGGCACGGCGATGTTCTCGGCAATAATGGTGGCCACGACACTCGGCTTGTTCCTGCCGTTTTTGTTTAGGCGAATCGGTATAGACCCTGCAATAAGTTCAGGGCCGCTGGTTACCACAGCAAACGATTCAATAAGCGTGGCAATCTATATGACTCTGGCACTGCTGCTGCTGGGATAATATGAGATAGTGGAAGATTGGCTGCCGAAGGTCGGGATTTTGCGTCAAGTGACGGATGACAGATGGCCTAATCACGTATGATAGAACAACAGCTACTTGTGGGAAATTTGTTGCAATTTTTATGTGTTTGTGTTAAGTTTGAGAGGAATCGAGGTTGTGGCAAATGGCTAAGTCGTCAGGGAAAAAAAGTAAAGTAGGCAAAAGCGCCACGAGCAGGGCTGTGAGTTCTTTTGTCAAGGCCCTCAGTAAAGAGCAGCGTATGCTCGTCGTTCTAAAATCGCAGTTGTACGACGGCAGCTGGGAGCCTATGCTCGACGATTTGCGGAACCGGCTGAAGGGTAAGCCCTATATCTTCAAGCTCGCAAACAGAATACAAGATGACATTGCACGCATTGAGGAGATGTCAGAGTTTGAAAGAGAACATAATATCGACCTGGGGGACTATGTTGAACTGCCGTGAAGAGTTGATGGTGGGTAGAGAGTGAAAAAGTGGTGATGAAAACTTCAGGAATTTTTTGTGAGGAGTAGTTGAAATGATTAAGATTTTGAGATACAGGCCGGTACTGTTTGTAATTCTTTCGGTTTCGTTTAGTTTAGAGTGCGGTTCTGTGCCGGGCGAAGACTTACGCCGGCTTGTTTCAGAAGAGCTGCTTAAAGAAGCCGGGCTGGAAATAGTCTGGGGCGCTCAACTGCCCTTAAAACAGGGGGAAATGTTAAAGAAGCTGCAAATTCTTAACGGGCGCATCTATGCTCTCACCGACCGCAATTATATTGTTTCTTTCAACAGAGAAAACGGCAAATTCGTATTCAGCAGGCCAATCGCTGAGGCTGTTTTTCCTCTGCCCGAACTTGGGCTTTATGATGATGAGATTTTGACAATAATAAGTAATAAGCTGGTCGAGATAAATCCTGATTCGGGCGTTGAGCTCAGCAGTAAGCATCTGGATTTTGGTGTTACCTGTTCGCCGGCCCGCAATAGTGCGTTTTTTTACATCGCAGGAGTTGACAAACGGCTGCATACGCTGCGTGCGGAAAATAAAGTTCATCTTTTTGAGATTGCCGCTGAGAGCGATTCGATAATTACTGCCATTACAGCAGATGAGTCTTTTGTTGTCTTCGGCACCGAAGCCGGCGATGTGATAAGCTTCAGAGCGGATGAACCGAAAAAGCTTTGGTCGTTTGCTGCTGATGATACCATTATCAGCCCTATGGTGAGAGATGGATGGTCGTTGTTTTTTGCCAGTGAGGATACCAGCCTGTACAGGCTCAATCTGTTTTCGGGAAAACTTATCTGGAAGTATCCTGCCGGCGCTGTGCTTGATAAGGCGCCGCGGGTGACGGCGGATGTGGTCTATCAGTATGTTCGCAATAAAGGTCTGGCGGCGATAGACAGGGAAAGCGGCAGGGGGTTGTGGCTGGTGGAAAAAGGGGCTGAAATACTGGCTCAGGCCGGTGGAAAGGCATACGTTATTACGAAAATCGGCACGCTGGTAGTAATGGACAATGAAAAGGCTAAACACCTTTATACGGTTAATTTCGCAGGCGTTTCGAGATATACGGCTAACGTTGCGGACTCGAAGATGTATATCGCAGATGATAATGGCCGAATTACGTGCTTGAGGCCATCTAAGTAGTTGAAAATCAAAATGCAGAATTGTGGAATTGCTGCGCTGGGGTGGTTTTAACGCGCCCATTGAGATGAAATTGGGTTTGATTGGGTTTGAATTGGGTTTGTTTTGCATAAGATAGTTCGTAGTTCGTTGTTCGTAGTTCGTTGTATTAACAGAAGTTATGTTCATTTGGGTGTTCGGGGAATTGGGTTTGTTTTGCAGAAAAAGGATGTTTGCAAAAACATCCTTTTTAGCGTACAGCGTGTAGCGTTTAGCGTATAAAGACATAAGTTCATTTTTTACAAGGACTTGCAAGGAAAAGCGGAGGACACAGAAGCAAAAAGAAAAGAGTTTTGAATTGTGGATTTTTAGTTTTGAGTTGCTGAATCTCATTTTTTTTGTACCGATACGGCCTTTTTGACGTGAGAACGCTATTTTCTGTTCACTAATCAGTGAACTATTATGTATTTTAACATATTACCAAACATTTGTCAAGGGGAAAATACTAATAGTATTATAAGGAAGAATTATATTAGCTGTACCGCAAACTTTTACCTTTTATGAATAAGTGGCCACAAAGTATTTTCCGGAGGGATAATTTTTTCGGCTTCTATACGTTCGCAAATGCAAATATTATTTTTCAGATATATCTTTTCGAAATCGACATTACGTAATCGAGAAGGGATGATAAAGTATTGGGACAAATCAGACCAGTCTACATCTCTTATAGATACAATTTCTCTTAAGAAGAGGCTTACCCAAATATTCTCTATCCGTGAGTCTGACACAACTTTTGACACTTTGCTTGTAGAAATCTCCACATAATTACTGTCCAATTCAAATCCTATGAAATTCCGGCCAAGTCTTTTTGCCGCAATAGCTGTTGTGCCTGTTCCCATGAAAGGATCAAGTGTGATATCACCTTCGTCTGTAGTCATAAGAATGAGACGTTCCAGTAAATGAACGGGCAATTGACAAGGATGCTCATCACGGTACTTATTGTGCTTAATTCTGTGTATATCTGACCACACATCCGAAACAAGTGGACCAAAGGGATGCATGCTATCTTTTTTACCACCATAGTCTTTAAGCAAATAGCCACATTTTCGGCATCTTTTGTGTGGGTAACGAATTTCATAAAATTTATTTTTATTCCCATCCTTGGCGTAGAAGAGAATTCCGTAATGAGAAGGTTGTAAAGTTTTTCCCATCGGTGCTGTAGGTGCGTCCCAAGCAATCCAATGTTTGAAATCCGCCATTTTGTTTAAATAGAAAGCATAATATGTCAGCCATTTTGGAATATTATGTAAAAGTATCGACCCTGTTGGTTTAGTAACCCTGACCATCTCCGCAATCCATTTTTCACACCACTTCAGGTAGTCCTGGAACTCAAGACTATCCTTGTAGCCGTTATATTTCTTTTTCAGATTAAACGGCGGGTCGGCAAACGTCAGGTCGATACCGGCATCCGGAATATCTTTAAAAAGTTCCAGACAATCACCTTGTATTATTTTGTTTTTGTATTTCTCTATCATGTTGTGTTAAACGTGTCATTAAGCATTTTCTTAAATCTTTCTATCTCGTCTTTATGGAACGTGAAAACATCGGCATACGCTGAGACCATACGTTTTAAATCACCCTTGCGGACATACCAACCTATACCATCCACAAATCCAATAAATTTGGCCTTCGGGTAGTGACTTTTTATAAGAGAAGCCATTGATATTTCTGCTTTGGATTTGTCACCCTGGCCCGAAGATGTTGTTTTCAGAAACGAGCTCTCTACTAATATCTTCGGGTTTTTTTTGGAAGGTATTATAAAATCTATGGTTCTCTTTTTGTCAGGCGCATTTTCAATTAGTTCCCATAGGTCACCTTGTTCGCAGGAAATCCCTATCTCTTGAAGAAGCGATTTGATTACCATTTCAGGATTGTTGGCTCCCTTTCCTCCATGAGAGCCTTTTTCCTTGTAGCGTATCAAAGTATCAATCATTGCTGGTATCTCAAACCTGAGTTTTGAGATACTGAGTTTCTTGAGTTCAAACAGTGGAACCCTGTTTGCGAGAAACGGTAAAGTAGCGCCTTCAAAGAATAGGTTGACCAAGCCTTTACGGAAATATTCGTTTCGCCGAATCATTGTATTAATTTTGCTATCCGACCACTCCGTTATTTCTTGTGTTTGCACATCGGGTCGAGAATTGTGTCTCCCTTTCTGACACCCATAATGTTCAAAATTGCCTTAATCAATTGCGGATGGAATTTGCCACGGTAAGGAAAGAGGCCATGTGTTGCATAAGCGGTTGAAAATTTACCATTTTCAAAGTAAGCCTGCGTTTGTGCTGAACGATCTTGGACGTGCGCACCATTAGAATTGGAGCAAAGTTTAAAGTGGTTAGTTAACTTCCCTTTCACCATCTCAAAAAAAGCGCTTTTTTCAATTAAGTTTTTCTCTGTCAGCAACTCATATTCTAAATTTGCCAATTGCAATTCAAAAAGCTCATTCGCTGAAGGCAAAAGTCTGCAATTATCAAAGAGTATCTTTGAAATATCCGGTAGCGTATAAAATTTATTGTTCATTGGACGATATACTTATCAACTATCAGCCTGAAGGTCTATTCGTGACCATTGTTGTTCAGTATTTGTTTTTTTTGAACCATTATTTTTTGGCGACGTCTTTTGGAACCTATAAGCCTTTCCTAACCTTTGCCATGTTTCCCTCGTAGGTTATCGTAAGTATTATTAAGATGTTTGGATTATAGTATTTTTGGAGTAATGGGCAAGGGGGAAATTCCGGCGTAGCCGGAATTAGACAGTATAGAAGGAGAACAGGAGAACTCCGCCATGAAAAAGAAGACCCCGTCACGCTCCCTCGGCGATGATGGCGGGGCTAAATTTTTGGAATCGGCAAGGAGAACCCCGGTCCCGATATACGAAATTGAGAACCCCCTGCGGAGTAAACAACCCCCCAGCACAGGACTGGAGGCTAAACGTAGAGCAAATAAAAGTAAAAAGGGATGAGATTGCCACGTTGGCCTTTGGCGGCCTCGCAATGACATTGAGAGATTGCGTCGGCCTTTGGGGGGCTTGCGATGACAATTTTTTAATGGATTCCGCATCCCTTCGTTTTCACTCAGGATAAACAAGTGCGGAATGACAATTTTGTAATTATTTTTTTATTTTTAGGCCTGCGGCTTTTCTGAGTTTATCAGCCATATCGGTTTTTTCCCAGGTGAAGTTCGGATGATTTCTGCCGAAATGCCCGCCGTGAGAGGTATCTGCGTAGATTGGCCGGGCGAGTTTCAAATAGGCAATCATTTTCTTCGGCGTTAAGGGGAAAAGCTTTCTGACGATTTCAGCTATTTTTCGCTCGCTGACTTTCGCTGTTCCTTCGGTGTCTATTAGAACGGCGATAGGTTCAGCGACTCCGATTGCGTAAGATAACTGCACTTCACAGGTATCTGCGAGGCCTGCGGCGACGACGTTTTTGGCGATGTATCTGGCCATATAGCTTGCGGTCCTGTCCACCTTTGTTGGGTCTTTTCCGCTGAAAGCGCCGCCGCCGTGGCTGCCTCTACCGCCGTAGGTATCGACGATGATTTTTCTACCTGTGAGGCCGCAATCGCCTTTTGGGCCGCCGACGACGAATCGACCGGTAGGATTTATGTGGTAAATGGTGCGCCTGTCGATGAGCTTTTTGGGCATAACAGGCAGGATGACCTTTTCGATAATCTCTTTTCTCAAGATTTTATACGGGACCGAAGGAGCGTGCTGGGTTGAGACTACGACGGTGTGGATTCTTTTTGGTTTTCCATTTTCGTATTCGACTGTAACCTGACTTTTTCCATCGGGTCTCAGCCAGGTCAGGAGTTTGTCTTTTCTTGCTTTTTCGAGGCGAGTGGTGAGTGCGTGAGCGAGCTGTATCGGCATCGGCATAAGAGCGGGTGTTTCCCTGCAGGCAAATCCGAACATAAGTCCCTGGTCTCCGGCGCCCTGCTCCTTGTGCAGGCCTGAGCCTTCTGTTACGCCCCGAGAGATGTCGGGGCTTTGGTTGTCGATTGATACTACTACTGCACAGTCATTGCCATCGAAGCCCATAGTAGGGTCGTCGTAGCCGATTTTTTTGACAGTGCTTCTGACGACTTCGGGGATATCAACATATCCTTTTGTGGTGATTTCCCCTGCAACGACAACCAGGCCTGTTGTTA
>CAZMCN010000093.1:0-8812 GCA_964564845.1 uncultured Pirellulales bacterium
GAAGGGCAGTTCCAGTCAAATTAAGTCAATGAACTACGAACAACGAACTACGAACTATGAACAATTTTCTGCAAAACAAACCCAATTCAAACCCAAACAAACCCAATCTTGTCCGCCGTAGCCCTGGCGAAGCCGGAAACTACGAACAACGCCTGTCCGCCGTAGCCCTGGCGAAGCCGGAAACTACGAACAACGAACAATGAACTACGAACTATTTTATCCCAATCAAACCCAACCTGTAGTGAGCATGCCTGCACTGCCTGCCCTGAGCTTGTCGAAGGGAGCAAGGTCGAAGTGTCGAACCTATTTAAAACCTGTATCGCATTTTTACCTGTTCTACTGTTCAGATGCTCAAATGCTCTGTTGGCCAAAGGCCAACCGGAGCAGGAGGGATTCCGAGACGACGTCGGGCTCTCCGCTTCGCTGCGTGTCGAACCCCCTTAGTGCTGCTGCTGCGCATCACGGGCGTTCTCATCCCTCGCATCAAGGTAGCTTGCCAACCGGAGCAGGAGGGATTCGAACCCCCGGTACCTTTCGGTACAACGGTTTTCAAGACCGTCGCCTTAAGCCGCTCGGCCACTGCTCCATGTCTTTATTGACAACACTTTACAATCTTTTCGGCAATCAAAATATCTAACTTGTGCTGTAAATTGTGCTGATAGTATAAACATTTTAGCCTATCGATGGTAATGAATATTAATTTCCGATTTCCGATTTCCGATTTCAATTTGGCATTCGACAATCGGCAATGAGCCAAGCCTGCATAGCAGCTTTTATAAGTATATACGTATTCTTCATCGATGTATTAAAATCTTTCGAAAGTCATGAACATAAAAAAAATGCCCTAATCCACTCCTTGTATTTCTGATAGCTAATATGTTTGAAAAGTTGCGAGCCGCACCAGATGAAATTGTTCTCGAGATGACCTGACTATAAATATAATTAAACTCAAACCGCCGCGGTTGGATTTGATTTTGAGGCAAAGAAAAATTCTTGACTGTTAAGAGTGGTTTTTGTAAAGTTATTGTTGTTGTAGGGAATAAATTGTGTTTTTTTAAGCATTTAAATGGGAAATCTCAGATAAATATAATCGGTCAAACAAAATAAAAAGGATAAGAGCGAAATGAAAATTAAAACAGAACTGATGCACTTGACCTACAAGCACCCTTTTAATATTGCTCGAAGAAAAGCCGACCAGAAAGGGGGAATTACAAACGTAAAAATTTCCATTGAGCATGATGGTGTTCTCGGCCTCGGTGAGGCCCATCCATCGCCGTATTATTATGGAGAAACAATAGAACGAATAATCGATGTCGCCAAAAAAGCCGAATCCATACTCGCCACAGACCCCTTTCTCCTGGAAGATATTATTGACGAACTCTACAGAGCCTTTCCCAATGCACCATCTGCAATCGCAGGCATCGACATTGCCCTATACGACCTCGTTGGCAAACTGCTCGGTATTCCCTTGTACAAATATTTCGGCCTCAATCCGGACAGTACTCCAACAACTGATTTCACTATCGGAATCGACACAATCCCGGTTATGCTGAAAAAACTTAAAGAAGCAAGCGGATACCCGATTTATAAAGTTAAAGTCGGTGTCGAGGGTGATATGGATATGCTAAAGGCTATCCGAGACAATACTGATGCTGTCATTCGTGTCGATGCAAATACCGGCTGGGATGTGGACGAAGCAATCGAGAAAATCAACGAGATGGAAAAATATGACATTGAATTAGTGGAACAGCCCATACCCGCAAAGAACTACGAAGGCCTTAAAAAAATTCGACAGAATGTAAACATTCCAATAATGGCTGATGAAGATTCGGTAACTTCAGAGGATATTCCGACTCTTGCAGGCTGTGTGGATATGATTAACATCAAGCTTATGAAATGCCGCGGCCTACGGGATGCGCTGCGTATGATTCATATTGGTCACAGTTTTGGTATGAAGGTGATGCTTGGTTGTATGGGTGAAAGTTCGCTGTCGCTTACGGCAGCAGCGCATCTTTCACCACTGGTCGAATATGCAGACCTTGACAACAACCTTCTCATCATCGATGACCCCTTCGAAGGGCTGAAACAACCGAACGGCAGGATTTTGCTGCCGAATCGCCCCGGCATCGGAGTTATCGAGAAGTAAAAAGGAGATATGTGCTGTTTTTATCTCATCAAATTCGAGTGTAAAATAGCATTAGCTAATACCATTTTAAAATTAACCCGCTAAAATACGGAAGGAAAAACGATGAATCGTAAATTTGCTTTAGCTGTAATATTTTGTGTGGCTACGGCTTCCGCCGGGATGGGCCGGCCGAGTCGCACAATCTCCGGCAAAATCATCTATAAAGGTAAACAGGCCGGTACTGTCATCGTCAAATTGTATAAGCTGCATGTCTCATCCGAGGGACAAGTTACACAGTTGAGTAAAAGGGAAATCTATGGTGCTGCTGAGCCGTTTAGAACTATCAGACTTCAAAAGCCGGGCCCTTATATTTTTTCTGATTTGTCTGCCGGGCGGTATTCGGTTTCGGCGTTTGTCGATACCGACGGAAATGGCGAGCTGAACTTTAACAGGCCCGAACCGTTTGGGTGGTTTTCATCTGAACCGGCAGGAGACTTTGAGGCCATCAATGTCACAAAATCCGATGTAAACGATGCTGATTTCAAGCTGCGCGTTCCTACACATTTTCCCAAAAAAAATAAACGCATAGAGCACGGGGCACTTCAGTGGATTAAGGGATTTGCCGTACTGAAGCTTTGGGGCTCATCTGAAGAACGGGGCTTCGCTCATGGATATCTGGTAGGAAGACAAATCATCGACTTTCTGGAATTCTACGTTATTGAAGACAGTTGGAAATCAGCGAAACGTTATGAAGAGATATTTGTTCCATTTCTAAAAAGCCATTTGAATTGTCCCGCTGAATTTCTTGCCGAATGCAGGGCGGTCATCGAGGGAATGAGAGCATCAGGGATTGATATGAGGGTAGAGTCGCTGGGTAGAGATTTCGAGTTAACAGACCTTCTGGCAATTAATGCTTACATTGAGAAGCGGGCTGCTTCTGAGGTTCCAGTTCCTTCATCCTGCACACAATTTGCATTTTGGGCTGCTCAAACCCAGGCAAGCGAAGTTGGCGGCGGGCTGATAGCCGGCCGCAATATGGACGGTGAATGCGACGTTCGCAAAGTAACGGTCAGCCATTTTTTGGTCTTTGCTGTTGAGCCATCAGAGCCGGGTCGCAAGCGGTGGGTTTCGACGATGTGGCCGGGTTTTGTCGGCACCATCAGCGGCGTTAACGAGGACGGCCTTTACTCTATGGAAAATGCCGGCGGCAGCGGCCCCGGGCCGGTCGTCGGCGGTATCGTCCCCTGCTCGTGGGTGCAGCGATATATACTGGAAAATCAGGACAGAGGCGCCACCGCTGAGAGTATCCTGAAGATGATGCAGCAGTTTAAGTGCGAAGGAGGCGGCGTTACAACGCCCGGCTCGATAATACTATGGGCTGTCCCTTATCGCAAACAGTCCTCGCCGGCCTTTGTCTATGAAGCAGACCGCTTCGGCGGCGCAATGCGAATGCCTGCCGACCTCAGACCGAATGATGCGACCAATATAATAGCTGCAAACCACCATTTAGTCTATGGCTGCGACCGGGACAGGCCAGGCGGTTCCTTCGGAAAAGAGGCTTCCTTCTCTTCGCGCTGGCGGCACGAAGTGGGAATGAATATGGTCGAGGCCTGGTCACGTCAAAAAAAACCGATTGGTATTGCAGAAATGAAACGGCTTTTGCAAACGGTGGCACACGGAACCACCGAGTATTCTGTCATCTTTTTGGCCAACGAAAAGCGTATATTTATCGCTGTAGATGACCTCAAGTGTGATATGTGGGATGCTCCTTTTATGAACTGGGCGGAATTTGAGTTCGATGAGCTGTTCAGCTGCTAAACAGAGCTTACACGTCTTCGATTATAGCAGGCACCCTCTTTGGCATACCAACCACTGACGGGTTGCCGGAGAGAAGATATTAGAGGATTGTGAGGGAATCCGGTTATCGCGCTGTTAATAAAATTTTTTAGAAAAATTAAATTTTTTGCTTGACATCGCATAGTTTGCATAACATAATAAGTAAAACATAATAAGAGCAAAACGAAAAATAATAACGGTGTTAATCCGTACTACTATCCGTCAACTTCTTGTTTTTTATGTGTCATTTTCATAAACCATTTTTATAACCACTTGCAAAACAATGACTTACATTTGACTTTTTTACAATGAACTTTTTAAAAACAGTGTTAATCGGTGTTCACCCCGTTAGAAGTAAGTCGCCTTCAGTAGTTACGGTGCCCTCAGTGCAGACTTCTAACGGGGTTAATCCGTGTCTAAGAAATAAAAAAGGAGAATTTTATGAAATTTGAGAGTCAGCTATTAAAAGGCATTGCGCCGGCTGTTGTGCTGGAGATTCTATCCCGCGGCAGGATGTACGGCTATGAGCTGAGCCAGGCAATCGAGCAGCGAAGCGGCGATATTCTGACATTAGGCAAGGGGACGCTGTATCCCTTGCTATATAACCTCGAAGCAAAGAAGCTGGTCAAAGGTAAATGGGAGAAGAACGAATCCAGCAGAAAAAGGAGATATTACTCAATCACAAGCAAAGGCAAGGGCGAGCTTGCAAAGCAAAAGACGCAGCTTAAAGAGTTGACAGCCGGTTTGAATCTTGTCTTCGGCGGCGCACTTACGCCGGCGTAGCTTCTCTCTGTCATTGCGAGCGAAGCGAAGCAATCCGTATTTTGTCACAGAGGGAAGATTATGAAGAAAAAACAAAAAGACAAATTGTTCGAGAATCTGCCCGCCTGTGCTGCGGATTTTATAAAACTCGTTATTAAAAAAATGCGTTACCGCAAAAAGGTTCGTGCCAATGTGCAGGCAGAATTAACAGCACACTTTGAGGATGAGCTAAAAGATTATAAAAACAACGAAGAGAAGACGCAGAAAGCTCAGAAGATGATTACTGACTTTGGCGATGTGAAACTGCTTGCTGTTTTGCTGCGGAGAGCCAAAAAACGCTGCCGACCACTATGGCGAACCATCGTTGCCAGAACATTCCAGACCATCGGCGTTCTTATTGTATGTTTTATTCTTTATGCTGTCTGGTTCTTAATTGGTAAGCCGATTATTACAACTAACTATGTCGAAGTTATGAACGAAACCGCAAAACCATTTGCTGATGTTGACCCCAATCTTAATGCAAGGACGTATTATTACAAAGCGGCTGAGGTATTGGAGCAGAAAAAGGAAGAAGATAGGCATTACAGTGATGTTGTGCATATAAAATCCAGTGAAGCAACGTCGGAGGATAAAGAAAAGATTGAGCAATGGCTCAAAGATAATAAGGAACTGCTGGACATGATAGCGGCAGGGTCTCGGTTACCCTATTACTGGCCTGAATATAAAACAGGCGAAGAAGAAAACTCCACCGAAGCGATAGCTATTCTCATGCCGCATCTGGCAAGCTATCGAACATTTGTAAAAGCGATTTGCTGGCGTGCAGGATTGAAGGCAGAAAAAGGCGACTTTGAAGGCGTTTTTGATGATTTGCTTACATGCTATCGGGTTGGGAGGCACTTAAAAGGCGACATGACGTTAGGTGAACAATTGGTCGGAATTGCGATTGAAGCACTGGCAACAGAGGGGATTAAAAAAGTTTTGAGTCTGTATGAGATTGACCCTGCCTTACTTGCCAAACTGCAAAATGATTTTGAGAATCTTGTCGCCAATGAAGACTTTGTTATCAGTTTCGACCAGGAAAAATTCTTTTTCTACGATGAAGTACAGCGTAGTTTCACGGTTGACCGCATCGGCGGCGGACATCTATATCTCAAGAGAGTTGGTCATATAGGTGCTCTTATGGGACCTTCTTTCAGACAAAATAAATTGAAATTTTTACTCTATCTTTTATTTTTGCATCCGGATAAACAGGCTACATTGGATGCTGTCAACAAGTTTTATAACAACCTTGAGCAGTTGGCCTTGATGAGCCCGGCTAAGCAAAAAGCTGAAAATATCGATATAGAAAAACAACTCGAGCAGTATTGCAAAGGTAGCCTGTTTCTGGAACTATTGGTCCCTGAATTTAGTCATGTGATTCAATTGATTCAATTAGGATATAGAAATAAAGCACAAATACAAGCAACGCCTTTGATTATTGCGATACACCGGTACGAACAGGATTTCGGGAATTTGCCGGATAATCTAGATGCAATTGAAAAGTCAGGATATATCAAAAAATTGCCAATTGACCCTTTCAGCGACAAACCTTTGGTTTATAAAAAGACCAATGACGGCTTTACAGTTTATAGTGTTGGCTTGAATTTTATAGATGACGGCGGCAAAGTCTATCGAGATGAAGATGGTAGTGTTAGATTATGGGATAGGGACGAAGGCGACGCGGTCTTCTGGCCGGTGATGGGCAAATAATGATTGATTATTTGAGGAATTAGTATCTCTGGAAGCTTGAAGTCCGCTGTGCCTTTCGAAGGCGTCTTCGATTCCTCTCCGAGGGTTTCTCATAGTAAGAAGTTCTCTTCATATCCCTGATGAGCCCTTCCTTTTCGCAGAGCTTCTTAAAACGCCTAATCATCTGCTGAACCGATTCACCTGTACGTGACTTCACTTTTAACATAAAAAAAACGACCTTTCCAAGTCCTCAAAAAACCACTGTAAATGCTGAAAAGCACTATACTTTCAATTCGTCAAAAACTTTATAGCCCATTAGTCTAATATAAATTTTATGTACTTTCAACTTAAAAAAGGGTCGAATAACCGATTTTTTAGGAAGAAACAAGGTTATTTTGGCGAAAAAGGTGTACTTACAGGCCAAAAAATCGCCGAATATTTAATTTTATTGGGAAATATCACTAAATATGTTAAAATAAAAGAGGAAGAGCCAGGCACGAAAACCTATAAGGTCCTGGTTTTGGTGTTAAAGAGCGTTCTTTACAGGTAGCTTTTAAGTTGGAAAAACTTCGTGAGACGCTGAGAGTTAAGAAGGAGCGTGCGATCTTAGTAGGCGCTATCCTTTCCGGCCGAAATGGCGGGGGCGATTTAGCTGAACTAACAGCCTTAGCTGAAAGCGCCGGTGCGGTTGTTGTGGACAGATTACAGCAGAAAATCCGGGCAATAAAATCAGCTACATATTTAGGCAGGGGTAAAGCGGAACAGCTCAGAGGGCGAGTCAAAAAATTCAAAGCCGACGTCATTATATTTGACAACGACCTTTCACCCGGGCAGATTCGAGAGCTTGAAAAAATCATTCGAGTTAAGGTGCTGGACCGAAGCGAATTGATTCTGGACATATTTGCCACACGAGCTAAGACGAGACAGGCCAAGCTGCAGGTTGGACTGGCACAGTTGGAATATACATATCCTCGTCTTGCAAGGATGTGGTCTCACTTAGACACGGTAACCGGAGCAGCGGGCGGTCCGGTGGCGGGAGCAGTGGGCGGAATCGGCACCAGAGGAACAGGCGAGCAGCAGCTGGAAATCGACCGCAGACTCGTTAACAGGCGAATCACAGAGCTCAAACGTGAGCTTATAAATATCGATAAGCGCAAGATTCGTGAGATAAAAGGCAGAAAAGACCGGTTCAAAATCTGTCTTGTCGGCTATACCAATGCGGGCAAAAGTACGCTCTTAAACAAACTAACCGATGCCGAGGCATTTGTTGAGGACAAACTGTTTGCAACGCTGGATACGCTGACAAGAAAATGGAAGCTCGGGCAAGGTGTCGAGGTGCTATTGAGTGACACGGTGGGGTTTGTAAGAAATCTGCCTCATCATCTGGTCGCTTCGTTCAAGGCGACACTCGAGGAGGCGGTAAACGCCGATTTGCTTCTGCATATCATAGATGTCTCCAACCCGGAGGTGACCGGGCAGATTGAATCTGTAAATACCGTTCTGGCAGAAATCGGTTGCGGCAAGAAACCGATTTTAGAGGTGTTCAACAAAGTCGATATCGTAAAGGAAACGAGTCGGCTTGAGGTGCTTGAGACGATGTACCCGGAGGCGTTGTGTGTGTCGGCTAAAACGGGCTTCGGGCTCAAAGCGCTAAGCGAAAAAGTGTCGGCAAAGTACAAAGGCGGCGAGCTTGTCCTGCAGGTCGCCAGCAGTCAAGCAAACGGCAAAATCCAAAGCTATCTGCGAGCATACGGAAGAATCCTTAAAGAAGAATACTGCGACAGTTTCGTTATCATCAATGCCAGATTAGGACGAAACCAGCTTACCGGACTCAAGAGACTCGGCGCCGACAAAATAGAAATCATACAGGGGTAGATGAGTTCTTAGTTCATTGTTCATAGTTCTTAGTTCGTTGTTCATAGTTCATAGTTCGTAGTTCGTTATTGTCATTGCGAGCGAAGCGAAGCAATCCCAATCTTTCGTAGGTTTAAGATTGCAACGGCCCTTCAGGCCTCGCAATGACAACCCTTCGTTTGAGCAGTAACAGAGCACTGGTTAAAACTAGGGACGTTTACCTATTTTTTCTCGCTCTTTTCACATTGGGAGAATTAAAGGTGCCCGGGGGGCTGTTGAAAAAGTCGCATAAATCCTCCTTAAGCAGCTATTCTCAAAATCATAAAATCTTTCCGACATTGTAACAAAACACGGCTATAAATCAGTTCCATTAAGCCAAAATCACTTCGATGTCTGTTTCTGTTACGCAACCAGATGAAAAATAGACAAAGAAACGCCGCTAGGCGCTTGAGGTTTATCACAGCAGCGGTAAGGTATGCCTGGATTGCAACATTTGCCAAGCCTCGA
>CAZMCN010000094.1:0-8682 GCA_964564845.1 uncultured Pirellulales bacterium
TCCTCACTGACGGTCTGTAATCTGGCGGAGTAGTCAATATGAGTAACAGCAGGAATGCTGGAACGGACAACCTTTAATTGAGCAAGACCGAAAAGCTGTTGTTCTTCATCTGACATTTCTCGGCGAATTTTCTTGTTCACCGGAGCCACCAAAAGCATGTAAGGACTTTCGGTACCTATCTCGAAATAGTCCGAAGCCTTTTCTTTAACAACCGACGGTGCAAACGGCCGGAAACCCTCTCTGAATTTTATTTTCAGATTGATGGTTTCCTGCATTCGGCTGGAGCGGGCATCGGCAAGAATCGAGCGATTTCCCAATGCTCTGGGGCCGAACTCCATTCGTCCCTGAAACCAGCCGATTACTTTTTGCTCGGCGAGCAGGTCGGCGACTTTTTCGGGGATTTGCTCGTTACTCAATTCGATAAAAGAAATATCGCTGCTTTTTAGATATTCACAAATATAGCTGTTTTCGAATTTGGGCCCAAGGTATGATCCCTGTTGAAAATCCTTTTTGCCATCAGCGATTCTGCTGTTCTCTAAATACTGATACCAGACGAAAAGGGCGGCGCCTAATGCTCCGCCGGCATCGCCGGCGGCGGGTTGTATCCAGATATTTTCAAAAGGGCCTTCCCTCAGGATTCTTCCATTGCCGACACAATTCAGCGCCACCCCGCCGGCCAGGCATAGATTTTTTTCTCCAGTCTCTTTGTAAATATGCCGAGCCATTCGCAGCATAACTTCTTCGATTACTTCCTGAATGGAACGTGCGATGTCCATATCACGCTGGGTCAGGCGCGAAATTGGTTTTCGAGCGGGGCCGCCAAACAGCTTTTCGAATCTTCTGTTGGTCATCGTTAAACCGGCACAATAATTAAAGTACTTCATATTCATCCTGAAAGAGCCGTCTTCTTTCAAATCCATTAGCTCCGAAAGAATCAAGTCCCTGTATTTTGGCTGGCCGTAAGGTGCCAATCCCATCATTTTGTATTCGCCGGAATTGACCTTGAATCCTGTGTGATACGTAAACGCAGAATAGAGCAGACCCAAAGAATGGGGAAATTTAAGCTCACTCAGAATCTGAATATTATTGTCCTTTCCTGTGCCATAGCTTGTAGTTGTCCATTCGCCAACGCCGTCTATCGCAAGAAAGGCGGCCTGCTGAAATGGTGATGGGAAAAAAGCCGAAGCTGCGTGCGAAAGATGATGCTCAGGAAAGAGAATCTTCCCATCATAATCAAGAACATTGCTGATTAATTCTTTAATCCAGATTTTCTCCTTTATCCATAAGGGTATGGCTTTAATAAACGACCGAATCCCGACAGGCGCATAGCTTAAATATGTCTCCAGTATTCGTTCAAACTTGATAAAAGGTTTGTCGTAAAAAGCGATAAAATCCAAATCGGCACTCTTTAAGCCGGCATCGGCCAGGCAATAATTAACAGCATTTACTGGAAAAGAAAAATCATGTTTGGTGCGGGTAAAGCGTTCTTCCTGGGCCGCGGAAGAAATTCTGCCCTCCTGAACCAGGCAGGCGGCACTGTCATGGTAAAAAGCTGAGATTCCTAAAATGTTCACCAAACGTCCTTCCTTATGATTCGGATAAGGCAATTGACTTTCCAGTAAAGGCAAAGCCCTTGAAAGACAGGCCCGGCGGGACTCGAACCTGCGGCCTTCGGCTTAGGAAACCAATGCGTAATTCTCGTAAGCAACTTAATAGCAAAGAACTTACGAGTCAAGGGCAAAATGACCTGGCGCAAAACTTTGTATTGAGATTAACAGAGAAATCGTTAAAAATGGTGCGGTGGATTAGTCGTCCGTATTTAGTGAATAGTCGTTAGTTGAAAGAGGAGATTTGGATTGTGAAGGCCAAGAAAAATACCTGGATTAGCTGGTCGAAAGATGAGGTCAGGTTACTGAAGAAACTTTTCCCAGAAGGAAGGGCAAGAGAGGTAGCTAACCAAACAGGTCGAGCCCTGACAGCAGTGAGACAGAAAGCATACAGCATAGGACTTAAGGCAAGGAAATCTCGTCAGTGGTCAGATGATGAGATTGCTCTGCTCAAGAAACTCCACCCAAGCGAGACATTTCAGAGCATTACCGATAGGCTTGGGCGAACTGAAGATGTAGTAGGTCATAAGGCACGGTGCATCGGCCTTAGAAAGGCGAAACCGCCTGTCCCCTGGTCTGAAGAGGAGAAAAGCCTGCTTAAGAAAATATACGTAAATAACGACGCAATGGATGTTGCAAACCGGCTCGGACGGGCCTGTCAATGCAGTGAGAACAAAGGCATACATATTGGGGCTTAGAAGGCCGAACCGACCGCCTGCCTGGTCGAAGAAAGAGCTGAACATGCTCAAGAGAGGATATCCGAGAAGAACGGCACAGGAAATAGCCGGCCAGATTGGCAGACCGGTACCGGCGGTAAGAACGAAAATATTCAGATTAGATCTTAAGAAGAGAGGGCGTTAGAGTACAAAGATACTATCGAGCAGCGACTATGCTGAAAACGATAGAATCAAGTCTGATTAGCAAATCAGTTATGGCCGGGGTTAGTCTGTCCGCAAGGACGACTACGCTTTAATCGTGCGTCAACAGACCCCGGCCGCTTTTTTGAAGGGCAGGTGAGTTATGAGCAGAGGATTAGGTAAACAGGCAATCGTTAAAATGGTGCGGTGAGAACTGTTGAAGGGGAAAAATAAAGCAATCCTCACGCAGGCAGCCCCGGTGTCGCTATAGCTCCTGTCACCCCGACGACCCTGGAAAATCCATATCCGGCACCCTTTTAAGGTTCGAACCCTCTCGAAATACGCCCGAGAGGACTCGAACCTCTGACCTTCGGTTTAGGAAACCGATGCTCTATCCTGCTGAGCTACGGGCGCAACCCGGCAAAAAACATCTCTGCCGTAAACCTGCTATAATTTACAGTCAAGACTTTGATATTGCAAGAAAATCAGATTTAAGCTATAATACTATTTTGGAAAAACAGGGCGTAATAGTGAAAGAGAATAAGAAATTTACGGAACAAAATCCTGATTTTACGCATCCTGTAAAAAAAGGGCAACCCGCAGATAGGAAGGATGACTTGGACGAACACCCTCGACAAACTCAGGATGAAAGCCGGGATTCGCTTGTATTTCGTCTAAAACAGGGCAATCGCGCTGCCGCGACTGAACTTGTTGATATATATTACGAGCAGATATACCTGTTTATGAGAAGAATCGGTCATAGCCACCAGATTAGTGAGGATTTGACGCAGGAATGCTTTCTGCAGGCCTGGCAGCACATCGGTCAGCTTAGGAGCGGCAGTTCGCTGAACAGCTGGCTCTACCGCATTGCTGCTAATATCTCAAATCTTTACTGGCGCAGGGGAAAGGGCAGAGAGAGAGCTGGTATTGAAGGAATGGATGTGCCCGACAGCAAGAGCACCGAATATGAAGAAATTGGACATTTGGAGGAGCTTGACCGACTGAAAAAGGCTGTTATGCATCTGTCGATGAAGTTAAGACAAGCGGTGGTTTTGCACTATATGCAGCATTTGACCATTGCCGAGGCTGCCGAAGCAGCAAGGGTGAGCAGGGGAACTTTTAAAAGCAGGCTCAGCAGGGCATTAAAGGCGCTGAGAAAGCAATTTACCTCAAAGAAATAAGATAAAAAAAATAAGCTACTACGTCCTTCCGCCAGTAGTAGTTTATTTTTTATGGTTGATAGCGAATCAGTATCTGCTAATAGACAATCGCAGTTGCCTCTTCAATCTTATTGATGACTTCTGCAACGTCGGCGGTGTTTGATATATGGCCGTCAAAACCCTTCTGCAGCAGTGCGGTTGCCTCCGAATCGCTCAGAGAGTTTGCAATTGCTATAATCCTGATGGTCTGTAAATCCCCGTTGGAACGGATACTTTTGCAGATGTCCATTGCATCTATGCCTTCGGCTAATAGATTTATCAGCAGCACGTGAGGCGAAAATTTCTGAGCCGTTATACCCGTCTCGAAATTGCTGTGGACAGTTTGAACTTCGTAGTCGGCCCGGGCTTTTAAGGTATTAGCCAACGCTGAAGCTGCATTAGCGTTGCTGTCGGCCACCAAGACTCGGAGCTTGCCCACAGGAAAAGCTGTCGCCGGCATATTGTGAACTTTCATAAAACGAATCAACTCATTTACCGGTATTCGTCGGTCCTTGCTGCCGGGTATCCGATATCCTTTCAACTGACCGCTGTCAAACCACTTTGAAACTGTTCGGGGAGCAACGTTGCAAATCTTTGCAACATCTCCCGTCGTCAGTACACTTTTTCCCTTTGCCATCTTTTCATCTCCAATACCACTTTGCACCCTATACTATTCCTTTTTCGGCTTGAATCAGGTGTTGTTTAAGTTAGAAGTTATTTTTTTATCCTTTTGTCAGATAAGCGATTATCTAAATAATACTACGTCCCATAAGTGCCGCTGGTTTAATAAAAGAGGTAGTAGGGCAAAACCGATGCTGATTTTATGCTGTGAATGACGCTGGACATAAAAAAATGCCTTTGATTTATTTGCCCCAGCCGGTAAAATTCTTCTTTAGAACTAATTTTGTATTGTTTTTACTTAGGTGCTTTGCTAATGCGAATACCTTTATCTCGGCCGGACGTCACCGAAAAGGAAATTGAGGCTGTTTGTGCGGTACTTCGCTCCCCTGACCTTTCGCTCGGCCCCAAATTGGCTGAATTTGAAGATGCTTTTGCCGGGTACATCGGTAGAAAACACGCTGTAGCTGTTAACAGCGGCACCAGCGGCCTTTTTTTGTGTATGTCGGCAATGGGCATCGGCACAGCAGATGAGGTCATTACCACTCCTTTTACTTTCATTGCTTCTGCAACCACTATTATGATGACCTCGGCCAAACCCGTCTTTGTTGATATTGACCCGGTAAGTTTGAACATCGATGCTGCGAAAATCACCTCGGCAATGAGCGAAAAGACAAAAGCAATTTTACCGGTGGAGATTTTCGGCAATCCGGCAGGTATCGATAAGGTCTGCAAAATTGCTCAAAAACATAATCTGCCTGTAATTGAAGACAGTTGTGAAGCCCTCGGCTCTGTGTTGAACGGCAAAAGGGTGGGTACATTCGGCAGGATGAGTACATTTGCATTTTATCCCAACAAACAAATAACCACCGGCGAGGGAGGTATGATTTTGACGGATGACCGAAACCTGGCAGGTGCCTGCATATCACTTCGTAATCAGGGCAGAGAAAAAGGCGGCGGATGGCTGGGCCACAAATGCCTGGGCTATAACTACCGGCTAAGCGATATTAATTGTGCTCTGGGCATTGTGCAGCTTTCAAGAATCAACGAAATAAAAGCAAAACGCAGACAGGTTGCAAAATGGTATCAGGAAATGTTAGCCGACGACGAACGATTAATAGTGCCCGCTGAGCCGGATGGGTGTGAGATAAGTTGGTTTGTTTTTGTCGTGCGGCTCACAGAAAGATTTACCCCGGCACAGCGTGACAGGATTTTGCAGGAGATGACCGAGCGGGGCATACAGGTAGGAAATTATTTTCCGCCCGTGCACCTCCAGCCGTTTATGGTTGAAAAGTTTGGATATAGAAAAGGTGATTTCCCGGTTGCTGAATCTGTGTCCGAGAGGACCATCGCTCTGCCGTTTTATAATAATCTGGCAAAAGATGAAGTGGCGATAGTCTCCAATAAACTAAAGGAAATTCTGGATAAAACTGTCTCTGTCGGTTGACGGGGTTTGTTTCTTATGCTATACTTTCTTTGGAGGCAGTTGCAAATCATAGGGTGGGCGGCTGCAGAGCCGATAATAACGTTTTTGAGGAGGAAAGCCTCAATGAGGAGCTGGAGAAGCAAGTTCATATTTTTGCTGATAGTTTATTTTGCTGGATTTGCAACCGCAATTTATTGCCTTGCGCCCACACCTGAGGGTCAAAACCTGCGGTCAGGAGAAAAAAGCTTTATGAATTCAGTGGTAAAATCGGATGATTTTGCACAATCTTTTAATTGTGGGCTGCACAAATGTATCGATTTCGGCAGGGATGCGGCCCGGCGGGCGGGTAGATTTATAAAGCAAAAATTAAATGAAAGGGAAGCTGACGGCTGAAGAAAATGATTCTGCCGTCTTAAATTAGGGACTCATAATCGCTAACGTATATATTTGGAACTTTGGGGGGGCGTTTATGCAACACCGCCGGCCGTGGGACACTCATGCCCACGGCCATTCCTTTGCGCAAAAAAAATATCCCCCAAAAGATAAAAACCCGATTGTATTATGGGGGCCCTGATAAATCTACCAGCCAGGCGGCAGGCAGTTTCTTCTCTATAATAGCCCCGGCCAGATTGACCCAGCTTTTGCAGTTATCGAGTATAACGCTGTCACTGCTGGCCACAACCAATTCAGTATTTATCAATTTGGCGTCCGGGCTGGTCAAAAGCTTAATCTCCCAGTCCCAGCTATTTTTCCGGGCCAGCTCACCGATTAAGGTTTTTAGTCGTCCGCTGTTTGAAACAGGACTGTCCAGCAGCCACAGGGCACTGACTACACCTATTTCATTCAGGAATCCACCAATAAGTTCTACAGCCGGTATTGTTTCGGTAACCTTACGGTACGTTCCGTGTATGCTCGCCAAATCTCGAAAGCAGCCGTCTCTGCCCTTAAAGATAACCGCTCCGCTCATTGCCGCTTCGACGGTTATCAGGACATTATAGCCATCGACAGCAAGGCCCTTGCCTGTAAGGTCGGCGATTTTTACCTGTGATTGCTTTCGAGATGTTAACTGCTTATCTGAGCAGGCACTTCGCATAATGGCCAGTCTTTGCCTTTGGGTCAGTGAGAACCTGTCGCCGGCCAACTTAAGAGCGCTTTTCTCGGCATACCCTTTTGTCAACAGCAGCGAAAAATCGGCGAGGGCAGAGGTTAAATCTACGATTGCAACGGGGGCAAATAATTTTGCATCCGCCGGATGCGGGCCTCTATGGGTTCGCTTGTCAGGCATTTTTCATTGACTATTTACTATTTACTATTTACTATTAGCTCTAACGTCCGTTTTGTTTTTCAATAGTTGATTTTCAATAGTAAATAGTCAATTGTCAATATAAATTACAAATGCCCAGTCACAATTTAGCCCATATCAAGATAGACGATTTGGAAATCATCGGCTATTCGGTCGCAGGTGAAGAGACCGTGGTTGCGATACCGCAGCTGGATGTTTGTTTTGATATCGGTAAAGCCCCCGACCAGGTTATTCCCATAAACAATATTCTGCTTACACACGGCCATATGGACCACGCAGCCGGTTTCGCATATTATCTGTCGCACCGGAATTTCTGCGGCCAGTCGCCGGGAACAATAGTGGCTCCGGAAAGCATGCTGGGCCCAATAAGGCAAATAATAAATGCCTGGGGCCGACTGGACGGCAACGAAGTACCTGCCAATCTGGTCGGCGTAAGGCCGGCAGATGAATATCAAATAAAACCGAATCTATTTGCAAGGGTATTCCCGACAAAACACAGCAGTGACTCTGTTGGTTATTGCATAATCGAAAAACGAAAAAAACTAAAGCCCGAGTATCTCGGTCTTGCAAGTTCCCAAATCGTTGAATTAAAAAAACAGGGCGTCGAAATCGATTGCCCCCTTGAGATTCCGATTGTTACCTATCTGGGCGATACGCAGTATGTCGATTTTTCGCAATTGAAGTATATCGCTGAGAGCAGGATTTTAATCGTCGAATGTACTTTCTATGAGGCAGAGCACTCCGAAAGGGCACAGGCCGGCAGACATATGCACATTGATGAATTTGCAGCTCTGCTCGAAAAACTGCAGAACGAGCACATTATCATCACACATACAACACAGCGAACGCCTATGCGGGAAATTCGCAGGATATTAAGGGAAGCGCTTCCCCAGGAAAAGCACAAAAAAATCACTCTGCTTATGTCCGAAAGACGATGAGGAACCCCAAACGCGATAGTTCGCATTTGGGGAACCCCGATACCTTACTTTTCTTTTTGAGCTTCCCTGCGGAATATTTCCTCATATACTTTTTCATAGTTCGAAACCATACAGTCGATGGTAAAGTTTTCCTCTACATGCCGGCGGCACTTTCTGCGGTCAATCTTATCAATTTTACCGATGGCCTCTACCGCTTCTTCTACATTATTGACCAGGAAACCTGTCTGGCCGTTAACAAGAACTTCGCGAGATGAGCCTAAATCCATTGCAATCACCGGCACTCCTGCAGCCATTGATTCAGCCAGCACCAGGCCAAATCGTTCGGGAATAGTGTGAAGATGAAGAACCGCATAAGATTCTTTAAAAAGAGCGTCCCGCTGTACCGGATTAACCGGTCCAATGAATTTTATGGAGGTATTGTTGATGTGTGGCTTTACCATATTATCGAAGTAGTCCTTGTCCTGAATTATCCCGGCTATTATCAGGTCTTTGCCGCATTTTTTTGCAGCCTCAATAGCCAAATGTGTCCCCTTGTCGAGATGTATTCGCCCGAGAAAGACGAGTTTATCGCCGGCAACTTCGCGAAATGTTATGTTGGACAAGTCGATGCCATTGTAAACGGTAGCAAGATATGGCAAATCCTTATCTCTGTCGGAATCGCTGATAGAAACATAGTAAGTGTCTTTGTGGTCGTGGTAAACCCGCAGTATATCAGGCTCGGAAAAGCCGTGAAT
>CAZMCN010000095.1:0-8634 GCA_964564845.1 uncultured Pirellulales bacterium
TTAAGCGAATGGTTAACCTATCCAGCCGTTCAATTAACATAAGACACAAGGGAAAGTTGTTATAAATGCCAATTGCTATTCCAGTTCACATTACGATGATTTGTTTCTTGTTCATAATTCAAATCACCCATAACCTTCGCCGAGTTGTATCGTTTCATTGCTTATGTTAATTTTCAAGATTTCTTGAAATACGCAATTACAGTTATACCTCATTTGCTGCGTACGGTGTTTGGTCTGATGGTCAGCGTGCCGGACTACGGACGTCGGTAAGCCAGTAGATGAACGCACCTGCTGAGAGGACACTCGCCAAGATGAGCAGACCGACAGGTTTTTTCGCCAAAGCATACAAGATGGAGCTGTATATCATAAAAATACAACAGGCGCAAAAGATGATTGCCGTCATGGGGTAGCCGCCTACCTTGATAGGGGCGCACGTTTTGGGGCTCTTTTCGCCTGAGCACGAACACGGACAGACCAGTGGCCAAAAAGAACACCCAAACCACCGGAGCGGTGTAAAGAATGGTATCAATGAAAGAGCCGGCCATTTTAACATAACCCAGCGCGGAAAGGAAGGCACCATTGATCAGTATATATAGCACCGTCACTATGGTCGTCCCAATGACCAGTGTACGGACAATATTCCGCTGCGGCTGCTTGACTTCAGCCGCTACGTAGGCCATTTCGTTCCAGCCACCAAAGGTAAAACATGACCAAGATCAGAGCCAGCTCAAGACCTCCCATTTTGAATTCCCTCGGCTCGGCAATCGTTGACCGCTGGGCTGGGGCTAACAGGCCAACAGCGATAATAGCCAGGAGTCCAAAGGCTTTGAGCACAGTTAAAAGATTTTGCGTCCATTTACCCTTCTTAACGCCAAGGATGTTGATGGCGGTCAATACGATGATAACAGACATCGCGTAGGTCAGGCCACTGTGGGTAAATGGATAGAGCTTATTGGCATAACGGGCAAATACAAACGCCATGAGAGCGATATCTCCCGGCCTGATGATTACCGATTGCGACCAGCCAAACAGATAACCAGCCCAGTTTCCGTATGCGCGGCCCTGATAGATATAGTCTCCACCCTCACGATGATAAGCGGTTGCCAATTCTGCGTAGCACAGCGCCCCAGTCAGCGCCAGCAACCCTCCCACCAGCCAGATACCGAGCGTACCGACCCAACTTTTCATGCATGCAGCTACAGTGGGTGCCGTCTCGTAAATGCCAGCGCCGATAATGATACCAACAATGATACATGTTGAATCAAAAAAGAGACAATTCCTTTTTGGGAGCTATAATCACAAACTGATTTCCCTACATCCCATTTTCCTTCTTGAGTGGCGTCGTCCACAGATAAATCTCGTGTTCGCCGTCGGAAGAAGTAACTGTAATGACCTTGTCTGGCCTGACTCCTTCCATTTCGAAGTCGTGCGAGACAATCCGCGAGCCGGGCTTGAGCTTCTCCAACTGTGGGATCAGCTTCACATTCAGTTCCGGAAGCAGGTACAGAGTAATTACATCTGCTTTGCTAAGGTCAAGGGTGAAGATGTTTTTCTGCTCGATTCTAACCAGGTGCCCAACGTTGTTATTCGCCACATTTTCCAGAGACTCTTTCACACGCTGGGGGTCAATGTCGTAACCCACAGCTTTACAACCGTATCTCTTGGCCGCCGTCACGACTATCCGGCCGTCCCCACAGCCCAGGTCGTAGACCAAATCGGCCTTTTTGGCTTCTGCTAACTCCAGCATCTTCTCCACAACGTCTTGGGGCGTAGGGATAAACTCGACGTCCGGAGCTTGGTCCTCGAGTTCTTTGGCAGTTGCTTGTAATTCTTTGACCCATCCATCATATTCACGAATTTCTGCGGTTTTTTCCTTCAATTGTTCCCTCAGCTTTTCGACTGTTGCTTGTGTTTCTTTTACTTTGGCAATTGCTGCATCACGCTGCTTCGTCAGTTCGTCAAACTCGGCCTGCCGCTGCTCTTGAGCTTGTATAGCAGCGATGAGTTCTGATTTAGTATTCTCTAATTCTCCAGAAACTTCGGCCATATCCTCCTTTAGTTGGTCCCTCTCGCTTTGTGTTTCCTCCAGAACAGCCTTAACCCTCGCCAATTCAGCTTTGGCTTTTTCTGCCTCTGCAATAGCTTTGTCACTTTCTTTTGCGGTGCCCTTGCAACCCGCCAAGGTTAGCAGGCAAACCAGCAAACACAGAAATTTTGCAGTTGTTTTTCTCTCATTCATTTCTTTACTCCTTTAAATTCTTCATGAAATAATTATTCGAATATCCTATTCCATTTTCTCTGGTGTCTCACTTCCCAGCTTCGCATGTGGTAAACATAGCCGGCTATCAATAACAACAAAACGCCGGTAGTTTCGGCGAAAAACATCTGATTACACACTGTGTCTACCTTAACCATGAGGCTGCTTTTAAGATGTAGCCCAGTCTCGCCGTAATTTGATGTTCCACTTGTATTCATCAAGCCGATTGTTTCCTTCTAACCTCTGATTTAATAGAGCGAAATAAAAATAAAGAAACTTTTTGCAAAAGTCAATTTTTTTATTGACCATTTGGTCGGTTTTGACTAAATGGTCAGTTTCATGAAGGCTAAGTCCAAGAAATCCGGGAAAAACAGACTTCAGAAAAGAGCCAAGAGAACGCGAAAGAAGCTCAAGGAAGCTGCCTTGGATGTCTTCAGCGAAAAGAGTGTGGATGCCGCAACAGTTGAAGAAATTACCGAAAAAGCCGAGCTGGGCAAGCGAGAAATTAAAGGTGTCCGGTTTTCTTTAACGACAACTCTCTCGCACTAAGCAGCTTCAAGATAGCCTACCAAACGCGTGCTGGCGAGGCAGCAAAGGATTTGCGGGGCGGTACGATAAAATTTAATGGTAACTTATTGTTTTAAAGGCACCTGATGCGAACACCTAAGGCACAAGCAAACGGGAAGTTTCAATCGTGAGCACTATAGGTGAATGGATGGGATTTTTGGAAGTATAAGGACAAATCCGGGGATTTGAAAGCCATTAAGAGTTTAAGAAAATAATGGATTGCGTATTGCAGGCGGAAGGCGCAGTCCGAACCGCAGGCAGGGCAGGCCCTTCGATAAACTCAGGGCAGGCCCTTCGATAAACTCAGGGCAGGCCCTTCGATAAACTCAGGGCAGGCCCTTTGATAAACTCAGGGCAGGCCCTTCGATAAACTCAGGGCAGGCAGGGCGAAGCCAGAGCTTGTTTTTTTTTATCGATTTGGCAATGAGGGCACCCTTTAGGTTTTATGTATGAAAAAAAGAGTGGTCAATAGCGGTTAAAAGAGGTATAATGGCGTTTTTGCAAGTGGAAGTTCGTATCTGCAAATCGTTAGGAGTTAGTATGTCAGGTCATTCACACTGGGCAGGCATAAGATATAAAAAAGCGGCCAACGACGCAAGAAGAGGCAAGATATGGAGCAAGATAGCGCGTTTGATAATAGTTGCCGCCAAGACAGGCGGCGGCGACCCTGCTGCGAATCTGTCTTTGCGATATGCGATAGAGAAGGCCAAAGCGTCCAATATGCCCAAAGATACGATTGAAAAGGCAATCAAAAAAGGCACCGGTGAGTTAGGGGCTGCCACTTTCGAAGAGGTATTGTACGAAGGATATGCGCCCGGTGGAGTTGCTATAATGGTAGAGGTACTGACAGATAACCGCAACCGGACGGGGCCTGAAATTAAAAGACTGTTCGAAAAACACGGCGGGTCGGTAGGTACAAGCGGATGCGTTAACTGGATGTTCAGCAAAAAAGGTCTTATCACCGTCAATACCACTGCAATAAGCGAAGACGAGATTTTGGAAATCGCCCTTGGGGCGGGAGCAAATGATGTTGACAACACGGGGGAGGTTTACGAAATAACCTGTGAGCCGGGGGCCTACGAGAAACTAAAAGAGGCACTAAAGGAAAAAGAAATACCAACCGAGGTTGCGGAAATATCAATGGTGCCGCAGAATACCGTGGCGGTCAATGATGAAGGAACCGCCAGGAAAATAATTTCATTGATGGATGCATTCGAGGACCACGACGACATTCAAAATACATACGCAAACTTTGACATACCCGATGAGTTCGTAGTTCGTAGTTTTTAGTCTATGAACTCATAACAACGAACTATTTACAAAGTTGCTTTATTCGTTGTTTTGCAGTCTGGTATCTGTCCTGGCCAAGTCGGCTGAAAATTTCACGTCCTGGGTACATTATCTGAAACTGCCGGCGGAAACTATCTTCGATATCAACGGCCTGTTTGTAGTGCTCAACGGCAAGAGCAATTTTTTCTAACTTCTCGGCGATTTCGGCCAGTTTGAAATGGAGTCGGCCACAGCCGGGATACAGCTTAACGGCGATGTCGGCACTATCAAAAGCTTTGCCGAGATAATCGGTCCTGCTGTTAGCAGTTGATATTTGTGCGAGATGAGTATAGGTTTCAGCCAATCGTTCGAAATTTTTATAATCGGCGGGGTTGCGCTCAACCGCTTTAAGCAGCGATTTTTCGGATTTTAAAAGCAGGTCCTTTTGATTTGAACCGGATGCCAGGAAATTTCGCAGGTACAACCGTCCGTTGAGCAAAAGAGGAGCAGAACTTAACGGGTCGTCTTTGGCGGCAGAGGCGAAGAGATTATGAGCGTGTTCGAATTGGCCGAACAGGACGGCCCGGCTGGCTTTAGCAATTTTGACGGTACTCGCGCCTACAGGAATTAAACAATAATTAAAATATGCCCAAACTATCAACGGACCGGCTGCTGCCACGAGGATTTTTACGAAAGACGCAGGTCTAAGAACGAACTGCAGCCGTGAGTTGCGGCGGCAATTCAGTGCGGCAAGACAGGCAATTACAGCACAAAGAGCAGTCAGAACAGGCGGTTCAAAAATGGCAAAGTCGAGCAAATTATGAATTAAACAGCCGAGCACTGCGCAGGAAAGTGCAGCAGTGGTAATGCTGGTATTGTGTGTTATATATTGCGTATCGCGCACCGTGTATAACGTTGAGGCCAAAAACCAAAAACCAATGACGAATATAGCTACCGGTAAAATGTATAAAGTGAGCACTACATAAATCATCACGCTAAGGGTAATACCATCAGTAACAACTATGGGTGTTAGCAACGGCCTGATAAGCATCAGGACGATGGATATAAGAATTACAAAAGAGACGGCCGATTTTTTAAGGGTCTGATCAGAGTTCTCATTTGTCGTTTGCAAAGCTGAGGGAGCAGCAACAGTAGTTTTCCATAGCGGCAGCAAAAAGATAGTTAAGAATCCGAGCAGGCCGAGCGGGCCATATTGAGTGATGACGCTCAGTAGAAAATTGTGAGGGTCTGCAACTGTTTCCGGTGCGGAGGGGATTTTGTATCGAGGATAAAAGTTGCTGAAATTTCCCGGTCCGACGCCGGTTATGGGATGTTGGGCAAACATTTTTGCTGCTGCACTCCAGTACTGCCATCTGACCAACATCGAGTTGCCTCCGGGGAGTCTGTGGCCAGTTGAGCCGTACCAAATAACTACACCTCCGGCAAGCAGGCCAAATAGCAAACAAACAATTAATATGGTTTTTCTGTGGGCTTTGAGCCAATTGCCATATAGAAGCAGCGTGATAAAAATTATCAGCGCAACGAAAAATGCAGCGATAGCGCCCTTGCTGCGGGCAAGAGCAAAACCAAACAAAATAACCAATGTCGCAATGCCGGCAGTGGCAAGATGCAAAGGGCGGGAAGTATCAGATTTGCGATTTCTGAATTTCTCCAGGAACAAGGCAAGAGCGGCAAAAAAAGCTAACATCGCAAAGGAGCCGGCGGAATTGCTTGTTGTGAAAAAGCTGCTAATACCCCTCGAATAGAGACGGTGCTCAAAAAGCATATGACTTAATGAGCCGGGTTGTATGGCAAGTGGCTCAAGAAAATTCTGCGGCGACTGCTCGTACTGGTCAATCATTGCCTGGGTGCCGCTGAAAAACTGGTCCAGACACTGATAAGCTGAAACCACCCCTAAGGCGGCGATAACTATCAATACGAGTTTTATCTTTGCGTGAGAATCGAGGAGCTGCACGAGCAGCAGTGCCATCAATACCGGTGCAATAAGAACAACAAAAGAGGTAATTGCTGCCCTTTTGTCGGAGGCAAAAAGAGCAGCGAGCAGTGCAGCCACTGCAAAGATACCCAGGCCAACCTCTATCGTGGTAAAGCGATATAAAAATCTTCTGCTGCAAATACTCCACACGAACCAAACGACAAATGAGAATAACAATACAGCCGATATCGACAAGCTGTATATATTGCTGCTGAAATTTAGCATTTGGTTGGATGTCTGTGCATTCGGTGCTTCGGTTATGGTTGCCCGAAGCGCGATAATACAAAGGCAAACGGCCAGCAAGACATATTCTACAATCACGAGGCCTTTGCTTTTTAACAAAACTGAATTACCTGGAGATTTTGTCATTATTATTGGCGGTAGTTTCCAGGACAGCGATAATAGCTAAAATCATAATGGTCTGGAAGAAAATCAGAATTGCGCCGGCCAGATTGACCTGATACAAAAAAGTCGCGCCCAGGCCGGTGCAAAGGGTTGCCAAATATAGAGTTAAAACCGTCTTGGTGTCGGTCAGGCCGCGTCTCTTTAATCGATGTGAAAAATGCTGGGTGTCACCGATGAACGGGCTTTTGCCCTGCTTAATCCGCAGCAGTGTTACGCTGATAAAATCATAAAGCGGTACGGCCATAACAAGCAGAGGCAGAAAGACCGGATAGCGCGGCCCGCTCAGGTCCTGGTGATAATACGTGGTGCGGAGAGTCAACAGGGCAACAACAAAACCAATTACAAACGAGCCGGCGTCGCCGGCGAAGATTTTTGCCGGTGGGAAATTGAATACTAAAAAACCAAGCAACGTTCCTGTGAAAACGAGCGCCAGTGAGCCAACAAAGACCTGGCCGCTTAACGCGGCTGCGGTGAATAAAATACAGGTTGCAATGACAGCGATTCCGGCGGAAAGGCCGTCCATATTGTCAAGAAAATTAAAGGCGTTAATAATCAGAACTATCCAAAAGGCCGATAGCACAGAGGTTATTATTTTACTTTCGATGAACAGCTCAACTCTGATATCGCCGAAGAAAGCGGCAATAAATGCAACAGTGAACTGAATGATGAGTTTGAAAAACGGGCCAAGATGCTTTACATCATCGGCAAGGCCGAGCGCAAAGAGAACAATAATACTAATCAGCACAATCGCAAGCTGGTCGATTTTAGCTAAGAAATCGGCGGGGTCAACACCGGCGGATTCTGCAAGAGGGCCCAAACGGCCGGGGGCAGCTAAAAATTTAATTGCAATAATTGCAGCGAAGATGATAATTGCAAGTGCGGCGAAGATTGCAATGCCGCCGCCAAGAGGGACAGCCGTGCGATGGTGCCTGTCGCCGGTAGGGTGAGCGAGAAAACCGGCACGGGCGGCGAGGTTTTTTGTAACGGCTGTTAAAAAAGCCGAGAGCACAAACGAACCGGCCAATAAAACAATCGCTAAAATAATCAATGTTTCGATTTTAACTGCTCCAGTAAACGTGTTCTGACCTTATTAAAGAAATCATGATAACACTGCTGGCGGTAATCAGGGTAAGTATAATCAAAAGGCCGCCATTTCCCCTTATCGTAAATCAGCGTTACCTCAGCGTACATTTTTTTGCCGATATATATACGATGTGAATAGTTTTTTGTTGTGGCCAAAATCAGCTTCGACGGCTCTATCACGCCGGGGTCCAGATTAACAGGTCTTGGCAGGTCAATGTCCAGCTTCTGTGCCAGCTTCTGTTCGAGCTTATTTGCTTTGTGCTTGATTTTGGCTAATCTGCCCGGGTCGATGAGCTTTTCGACAGTGACAAACTGTTTTAAGATATTCGGACCGGTCTGCTCATTATAATAATCGGTCATTCCGAACGGCCAGACGTCGCTTTGCAAATCGAGACTGCCAAACTCAGCGGCCAACGTTTCTACGGCGGCCTTTAACGACTGTTTGTCAGCGGCTAAAATGCCGATGAGCAGCTTTACCGGCTTGGGTTCTTTGAGCTGCCACATAGAGAGCTACCGGGCCTTTAGATTTTCTTTTAGTGAATCGACCAATTCGGTTGTTTTATCAACGGCCTGTTCAATCGGTACCATTATGCTTTCGGATTCGGCGCGGAGCTTGATTTCGACGTTTCCTTTTGCCACGGCCTTTTTGCCGATTGTAACTCTGACGGGGATGCCAATAAGGTCGGCGTCCTTGAACTTGACTCCGCCGCGAAGCAGGCGGTCGTCGAGCAATACATCCACCCCGTCCTTGAGCAACTGCTGATAGATGTCTTCGGCAACTCTGGCAACCTTTTCATCGTCCTGGTTGACGCAGGTTACTAAAACCTCAAACGGGGCAATTGTAATAGGGAAAATGATGCCATTTTTGTCGTTGGTGGTTTCGATGGCGGCGGCGAGGATGCGGTTAATACCAATACCGTAGCAGCCCATAAGAGGGGGTTTTTCGGAGCCGTTTTCATCAAGAAATTTTACGCCGAGCTTTTCGCTGTACTTGGTACCTAATTTGAAGACCTGTCCGACTTCGATACCCTTTTTAAAGAGCAGCTTTTTGCCTTTA
>CAZMCN010000096.1:0-8569 GCA_964564845.1 uncultured Pirellulales bacterium
TTCTCGGAATGAATCGCGACAGGCGTTTTGGCCCTTTGATGATGTTCGGAATGGGTGGCACAATGGTCGAAGTGCTTAAAGATGTGTCATTTTACCTTGCGCCACTGACAGCCGATGAAGCCAAACAAATGTTGATAAACACAAAAACGTATAAGATGTTGAAAGGAGTGCGGGGCGAAGAGGCAGTAGATATAGATAAAATAGCAGAAGGCCTGCAGAGACTCTCACAATTGGTTACGGAATTCCCTCAGATTCAGGAAGTGGATATAAATCCTTTTGTTGTCGGGCCTGAAGGCAGAACGGCGGTGGCAGTTGATGCCAGAATGAGTGTGGAAAAAGTTTAGCTAAAGAGATGTATATGCAGGAATTTGAATGGAAAGAAAAATACCGCCGGAAGATAGGCACGGCACCTGCAGCGATGAAACTAATTAAGCCGGGTAACAGCATCTTTATAGGAACAGGCTGCGGCCAACCACAGCATCTGGTTAACGCTTTAGTTGAGCATTCAAGCCATATTTTTGACGCTCACATTGTACACCTGTTGACTATGGGTACGGCACCCTATGCTGGTGAGAAGTTTCGTGAACGTTTCAAGATGAATAGTTTTTTCATTGCTGATAACGTTCGCGATTCTCTGAAAAAAGGTATTGGGGATTATACGCCGATATTTCTGTCGGAGATACCTGATGAATTTGATACCGGCAGAATTCCTATTGATATCGCCTTAATCAGTGTTTCTGAGCCGGATGCAAGAGGTTTGTGCAGCTTGGGCGTTTCGGTGGACATCGTTAAATCCGCTGCCGCAAACGCCCGTTATGTTATTGCACAGGTCAACCGTTGTATGCCCCGAACATTCGGCGACAGCTTTATTCACGTCAACAGCATTGATATGCTGGTTCCTTATGATGAGGATATAATCGAAGTGCCGGTGCCCGAACCTGATGAAACTCTACGTTGTATCGGACAGAACATTTCCAGGCTTGTTGAGGACGGCAGTACTATCGAATGCGGCATCGGTCGTATTCCTCAGGCCACCGCCGGTTACCTTGTTTATAAGAAAGACCTCGGTATTCATACCGAAATGTTCAGCGACTGGATTATCGACCTGATTGAGGGTGGTGTGGTTACCTGTTCAAAAAAGACACTTAACCACGGTAAGGTCGTCGCAAGTTTCTGTATGGGTTCGAAAAGGCTTTATGATTACATCAACAACAATCCCTTCTTTGAGTTTTATCCGACCGAATACGTCAATGACCCGCATATTATCAGTCAGCACGAGAAAATGGTTGCGATAAACGTTGGTTTGGAGATTGATTTGACCGGCCAGGTCTGTGCCGACTCTTTAGGCTATCAGTTCTATAGTGGTATCGGTGGTCAGGTTGATTTCATTCGCGGTGCGGCGCGCAGCAGGACCGGCAAGGCTATTATTGCGATGCCTTCGACCGCAAGAGATGGACAAGTGTCGAGAATTGTGCCGCATCTGACCGAAGGCGCTGGGGTTGTTACGACCCGCGGCGATGTTCACTATATAGTTACCGAATACGGAACGGCATATCTTCACGGCAAGAGTATCAGAGAAAGAGTTTTGTCACTAATCAACATTGCTCACCCAAAATTCAGAAAGGAGCTCATTCAGGCCGCAAAAGCCCAGAAATACGTTTATCAAGACCAGATAGAACTGGACGCTGAAAAGTTTGCGTATCCGGAAGAGCTGGAACATACCGACACTCTGAACGACGGCACGGAAATATTTTTCAGGCCCGTCAAACCTACTGATGAGTCGGAACTTTCGGAAATGCTGTATTCTTTAAGCGAAGAGTCTATTCGAAAGAGATATATGACCCAGACAATGACATTTCCGCATAAAGATGTCCAACGATTGACGAATATTGATTATCGGCAGGACATTTCTATTGTAGGAACCGTGCCAAGTGTCTCCGGCGAAGAGATAGTTGCAATCGCTCAGTATTTCCTTGACCCTAAGACAAAGGCCGCTGAAGTAGCGTTCATTGTACAGGACGAATGGCAGCAAAAGGGAATGGGAACCTTATTGCTGGATTATCTTACACAAATCGCCAAGCTGCGCGGCGTGAAAAGCTTTTACGCAAAAGTATTACCGGCCAATAAGCCGATGCTGGTAATTTTTCACAACTCCGGCTATAAGGTAAATACCGAATTTGATGGTGAAGTCTATAGCATAACATATACGATTTAACAAAGCAGAAAAAAAGGGAGCAGAGCATTTGACGATGAGAAAATCCATTTTTATTTATTCAAAACAATGCGAGCAATATCGTTATCCGCCGGAATGTCCCTTTGATGTGAGCAGGCCCGGCAAAGTCCGTGAGATTGCAAATTCGATGGGGTTGCTGGCAGGTTCGGGCAGAAGTGAACTAGCGCCGAAGCCGGCGGAGAAAAACATTTTAGAAAAATTTCATACAGCTCGTTATCTTCAGGTACTCAAGGCGGCCGCAGACGGTCATTGGGATACCGAGGCGCTGCGGATGGGAATAGGGACGGGCGACTGCCCGATTTTCAGGGATATGTATGATTACAGCGTTTTGGCCTGCGGAGCCACTCTGGATGCAGCAAATCTAATCCTTTCAGGTTCAGCCGATGCGGCGTTTAATCCGTCAGGCGGATTGCATCACGCAGGCCCCGAGCAAGCATCCGGATTTTGCTATATGAATGATGTTGCGCTGGCGTGTTTGGTGTTGGCTGAGGCCGGAAAAAAGGTTTTATATATTGATGTGGATGTTCATCAGGGCGATGGCGTTCTGAACGCATTTTACGAGCGGTCGGATGTATTGACCATATCATTCCACGAAAGCCCGCTATCGCTATTTCCCGGCACAGGCTTCGAAAATGAAATCGGCACAGGGCAAGGCAGGGGGTACTGTGTAAACGTTCCTCTTCCAATCGGAACTTATGACCAGGCGTATATGAAGGCATTCAAAGCGATAGTGCCGCCGTTAGCCGGTGCTTTCGGCCCTGACGTGATTGTTTTTGAATTGGGGGCTGATGCCCTTGTGGGCGACCCTCTTGCACATCTGTGTTTGACTAATAATACCTATGCCGACATAGTCGAAATTCTGTTGAGTTTTAACAAACCTATTCTTATGACCGGAGGCGGCGGATACAATGTTGAAAATACCGTAAGGGCTTGGGCACTTGCGTGGAGCGTTTTATGTGGCGGTGATACTGACCAGGATATGAGTCTGGGTGTTGGCGGGGTTATGCTTGAGAGCACCGACTGGCAGGGAGGGCTGCGGGACAGGGAATTTGTTAAAAGAGAAAAACAGGCCGATATGGTTCTGCCTGCAATAGAAGAAACAATAGAAGCGATTAAAACAAACGTCTTTTCCATTCACGGCCTATGATTTTGCGAAATATACGCAAAAAAGCTCAAAAGCTTGAATCTTTTACGCTCTTTTCAGTAATTTTACCTATGCTTTTAGCTCAGCGGTTTCAATGTTGTGATGCGGTGCTTTGAGCAGAAAAACCATTATTGCAGCAAGAATCAATAGTCCCGCAGCTCCGTAATAGGCAATGTTGAACGTCTGATGTTTGACATACATTGCTCCTGCCAGTTTTGCGAGCATAAATCCGCCTACTCCCCAGGCGGTAAAGACAAGGCCGTAGTTCACGCCAAAATTATTTATACCATAGAAGTCTTTTGTGATTGACGGAAAGAGTGATAGATTTGCCCCGTAGTTTGCGCCGATTAGAGCCGATATGACAGCCAACACAGGCATGTTGGCAAGTGGGCTTGTTCGTGTGGTTTTTGAAAGCAGGAATATTAATATTGCCTGGGATACGAAGCATATAAACAACATTGCCTTGCGTCCGAATTTATCGCTGAATGTGCCGGCCAATACTCTTCCTGTCCCATTGCCGATGGCAAGAACAGCTACGAGTACAAAGCCAAGTGTAATTCCAACCTGCTGGTCGGCAATTGCAGCAAGCTTCGATATGATCATAAGACCGGCTCCTGCACCACAGGCATACATAAACCAAATCATATAAAACTGGACCGTACCAAGCATTTCTTTCGGCTGAAATTCTTCTTTTTTGTTATTAATAACGACAGAAGCTGTTGGTGGTGAATCCGTTGGAATATATCCTGCTGGTGGTGATTTAAGAAACAGTGCGAATCCTACCACTACAAACAAAAATGCGATACCCCAGAACAATAAAGCTCCCTGAAAACCCAAATTGTTAACCAGGTAAGTTGTAAGCGGAGCGGCATAGACCGATGCCAGGCCGAAACCGGAAACAACTATTCCGGCTATCAGGCCGGTCTTTGCTGCCGGAAACCACTTTACGGCCGGCGGAGTTGTTGATGCATATCCAAAGCCGATACCTGCCCCGGCAAGTATCCCAAACCCAATAACAAATCCACAAAGTGAGGTTGTTATGCTGGTTATTATAAAGCCGGCACCAACTAAAAGCCCTCCAGTGATAGCGACAATACGTGGGCCGATTTTATCCTGCATACGACCCGCAGGAACCATTATAAGTGAGAAAATCAAACAGGCAAACATGTACGGCAGTGACTTGTCCTCTTCGTTCCACCCCCAGTCAGCAGGTATTCGTTTACTGATAACGCTCCATGTGTAAAGGATACCAAGGGCAAGGTTAATGCCCATTGCTGTAAACGTAACACGCCAGCCGTGGTTTACAATCGTTGTTTGATGCGGGTTTGTCTCTTTGGTCATAATTGATTTTTCCATTACGGTTCCTATCTTAATGATTTTTGCGAAATGCCGGAAGCAGAATAGGCCGGATGCATACGAATATGTGCATCCGGCCTAATTGTTTGCTTTTTGGGTTATCCACGGCCTTTAATAAGGGCCTCGACTACGGTTGGGTCGGCAAGTGTAGTAATATCGCCAAGCTTATCTGTATTTCTTTCAGCAATTTTGCGCAGGATACGTCTCATAATCTTGCCCGAACGCGTTTTTGGCAATGCGGGGGCAAACTGGATGGCCTCAGGTGTAGCTATAGGGCCAATCTCCTTGCGAACGTGCTTAATAAGCTCTTTTTTGAGTTCATCGCTTTCTTCGACGCCCTCTACAAGAGTTACAAACGCATAGAGTGATTGTCCTTTAATATCGTGTGGTACAGGTGTAACAGCGGCCTCGGCAACTTTTTCGTGGCTGACCAGGGCGCTTTCGACCTCAGCGGTGCCGATACGGTGTCCGGAAACGTTGACGACATCGTCAATTCTACCCATAAGCCAGTAGTCGCCGTCGTCGTCGATACGGCAGCCGTCTCCGGCAAAATAAATATTGTCGTACATAGTGAAATATGTATCGATGAACCTTTCGTGGTCTCCCCACATCGTTTTCATTATACCAGGCCAGGGTTTGCGTATGCAGAGTTTGCCGCCTTCGTTCACGGCACATTCGGTTCCATCGTCACGCAAAACTACCGGGTCAACACCAAAGAAGGGTCGGCTTGCGCTGCCGGGTTTTAATGTATGGGCACCAGGCAGCGGTGTGATTAAAATGCCGCCGGTTTCCGTCTGCCACCACGTGTCAACGATGGGACATCGATTGCGTCCAATCTTTTCGTAATACCACATCCAGGCCTCAGGATTTATCGGTTCGCCAACTGTTCCGAGAACTCTCAGAGTGTCCAGTTTGTACTTGGCCGGCCATTCGTCACCGAGACGCATCAGAGCACGAATCGCTGTAGGGGCCGTATAGAAAACTGTAACGCCGAATTTATCACAGATTTGCCAGAAACGTCCCGCATCAGGATATGTGGGAACACCTTCGAACATCAGCGATGTTGCTCCGTTTGCGAGCGGCCCATAAACAATATAGCTGTGTCCTGTTACCCAACCAATGTCAGCAGTGCACCAGTAAACATCATCATCATGAATGTTGAAGATGGTTTTGTGAGTAAGAGTGGTGAACACAAGATATGCGCCTGTAATGTGGACAACACCCTTGGGTTTGCCGGTCGAGCCGGATGTGTAAAGGATAAAAAGAGGGTCTTCGGCATTCATAGGTTCAGCTTCGCAGTCTTCGTCGGCATTTGCCATCTCATCGTGATACCATACGTCCCTGCCGCTTTGCATATCGCAGGGGGCATCGTTGACCTTGACGACTATGACATTTTCAATCGTAGGTGTGTTTTTCAATGCAGCATCAGCAATATCCTTGAGCTTGATATGTTTGCCGGCGCGCAGAGAAACATTGGCGGTGATAAGCATTTTGCAGTCGGAGTCGTTAATTCGGCCCTCAATGGCATCGGAGCTGAAACCGCCGAAGATAACCGAATGAATGGCACCTATGCGTGCACAGGCAAGCATTACTATTGGCAGTTCCGGCACCATCGGCAGATAAATTGCGACACGGTCGCCTTTTTTTATACCTTTTGATTTTAAGACATTGGCAAACTTGCAAACCTGCTTGTAGAGTTCTTCGTAGGTGAGTTTTTTGACCGCTTCTTCGGCTTCGCCCTGCCAGATTAGTGCGGTTTTCTTTGCGGTTGGTGTCCCAAGATGGCGGTCGAGACAATTATAGGAAACGTTTAATTGCCCATCGGCAAACCACGTGTGTTCGATTTTGCGGTTCTTTGTGTCCCAGATATATTCCAGACTTTTTGTTGGTTCTTTGAGCCAGGCCAAGCTCTTTGCCTGTTCCAGCCAGAAGGCATCGGGGTCATTAATCGATTTTTCCCACATCTGCCTGTATTGCTCGTCGCTGGATACATAAGCATTGGCTCTTATTGAGGCAGGCGGCTCAAATGTCCGACTCTCTGCCATAAGAGATTCCATACCCTTTGGTTCATTTGCCATTTTTACCGTTCTCCTTTGTACGTAGTTGAATTTTTGTCGATTATGCTTTCATTTTACCTCGGTAGTTTTTACTTTAGAGATTTAAAAAAAGCAAATATACTTAATTTTTTTGAGATTATCAAGGAAAACCTACTTAAATCCAGTTTTTTTAGTTTAGAAGCTGTATATGAACGAAGTTTGAGCACGCAAACTGTCTGCGCTGCTCTGGTCTTTGCGCTCTGTGTGCCATTGTGAAAGCTCAAAACCAATTTTGGTGTTTTTGTTAAGGGAATAAATCACGTTACCGAATATTGAGCGGTTTAACGTTCGTTCGTCGGCATTGACATCGTCAGCATTGACATCGTCCATACCAGCACCCAAGTTAAAACTCCATCTGCCGCAGGGGCCGAGACTTGCGGCAACCCAGCCGCCTGTACTGCCGATCTCCTTATAGTTTTTAGTCGTGTTAACCCCTTGGCCGATACCGCCGAAATACGTGTCGAGATTTTCACCGGTAAAGAATTCGCCTTTGACGGTAAGCCATTTGTTAATCGGCTGAGTTAAATCAAGGTTGACCGACCAGCTATCAACATCTTTGGAGGTGTATTCTTCCTCTGCCCAGTGTCCTGAGATGCCAATTGAGGTTGGCCTTGAGCCGAACCAGGGAAATGTTAATCCCGCTCGGCCTTGGAGAGATGGGAAACCGGAATCTTCACCTGATTTTGCGCCGGGTGAGGTGATTAGCTCATCATCGCCGATAGTTCTGGCCAAAGCGCCCTGCAGCTCAAACTCAATATCACCGTCCATCTCAAAACCTTTTGTCAAACGCAACTGTGGCCGTCTGTAGCCGATATTGCCCGCATCCCATAAAACTGTGTAATTCAAAGTGGAAGGGTATAACGGTGATATAACATCCGAGGTTTGGCCGGCAAGAATGCTCAAGTTATCCTCGGGCCAGTCGATTTTCAGATAGCCGTGTCGCATCTGTATTTTTGCCTTGTTTTCAGCGGCATAATTACCAAAGAAATCAAACTCCAAAAGCCCGCTCGTTTTCATCTCGCCGTCGTCCGGGCCGGTAATCTTTAATCCCAGTCTTGTTTGATTGGCTGTCATATTGAATTCGTCATCGTCCCTGTTTGTTTCTTCCGAATCGACCCAAACGACATAATTTCCGGGATTCGTGCGAGAGGTGTCATAAGAAGCATCGAGCTTGATGTAACCGTAGAGTTCAATGTCTAAATTGGACCATGCCGGTTTTTTCTCCGTTGTGCTTTTGGAGACCATTGCAGCGATTTTCTGTAAGTCGGAATCACGCAGTTTTGATACAGGTGTGGGTTTTGGCTCAGCGTCAGGGGCTTTTGTCTGCTGCATAACGAATTTCCTGAGTTCTTCCAGCTCCTTTTCCAGTCTTTCGACTCTCTGCTTCAACTGGGCATTTTCCTTGGCCAAATCATTGATATCTTTTGCTAAGCAGTCTTTTGCTGCTGCGGTAACCAGTACAAAACTTAATAGAACCATTATTCTTTTAAAAGGAACAGTCATTCTTACTCCCAAATAGAACCTTTGGTTTTGTTATTGCCGAGAAGTCTGTGTGGGCAAGGTACACATAAAAAAATGTAATATAGTTCAAAACTGCGCTTATATCAATGAAAAAAATTGCAGATTTGTTTTACAGGGGGCATCTGTAGTTTGTAGGTACTTTTCATACACAAGGTTTTTCGGACCGAAATAAAAAAAACATTCTAAACGATTTTTAACAAAATTACCGGTTCAATAAAT
>CAZMCN010000097.1:0-8413 GCA_964564845.1 uncultured Pirellulales bacterium
TTATAAGCTGCTAAAGCTTGTTGCTTAGCGTTTTTCTTTTTGGAAAGTACAGTCTTACTCAAACTGACCGTTTTTTCGAAACGGGTCAGTTTGAACGTCGTTCGTCGCTCGTATTTCGTATCTGGTTCGTTGTCCTAAGGACTCCTTAACGGAGAAGCCGACTACGTCGGCAACTATTTTAACTTTTTCTTTTACAATGACTTATATAAAGTTTTTCCAGTCAACCGGTCAGTTCGTGTATTTTAGTTTTCAAAAAAGGCAATTATTCAGGGTCTTGTTTTTGTAGAAGTTCAATAATTTCAGCTTTTGTTGGGAGGGCTTCGATTGAGCCGAACCTTGTGCAAACCAAGGCTGCGGCGGCAGAAGCGAATTTTACAGCTTCTCTTAAATCGTCTTTTACGGCGCAATAAGCTGCCAAAGCGCCAGCGAAGGCGTCTCCTCTTGCGTTTTGGTCGACGAGTTCAACATCGAAAGCGTCGATGTGGTCGGCACTTTGTCTATCCACAACCATACATCCGCGTTTTCCCATAGTTATGACGGTGGCATTGGCGCCGCGAGCGATGAGGTCAGAGCCGATAAGCTTGGCGTCGTGAATGTTTGCGGCGGAAATTTCTGTGATGTCGGCGGCCTCGCAGAGATTTGGTATGAGGATATCAGCAGAAAAGTAATCGATAGGCAAATCACTTTTCCGGCTGCCTGTCCAAGAAGATTCTATCGGTCTGGCGGGGTTTAGAATAACCTTTGTACCATGCACTTTTGCGGAGCGAATGGCGGTTGCGATGGTCTCCTGAGGTAATTGGCCGTGAATTAGACAGATATTGGCGTCTGAGATAATCTGCTCTGCGTTGTTGATGTCCTTCGGGCTTAAGGCGACGTTTGCACCGGTGTATGTACAGGCGGCGTTTTCGCCGGAGGCGTTGACCATTGTAACGACGATGCCAGTATTTTTTGCCTCGGCGGTATAAACAAAATCGGTTTCGACATTGAACTCGGCGAGGTTCGCTTTTACCAGTTGGCCGAAAGGTCCTCCACCGACCTTGCAGATAAGATGCACCCTGCAGCCACAGAGGGCGGCTTCTGCGGCCTGAATCGGGCCAGGGCCGGTAATGGTATATGAAAGTGCGGAGCCGGCAACGCTTTGGCCAGGGGAAGGTATTTGGCTGCATTTAATGACCATATCGACATATGTGCCACCGACTACGACTACCTTAGGAATCTCTGCTGCCATTTTTGTCCCCAAAATCCTTTTTGCTGTTTGACAAGTATAGCGTGTTTTATTTTCAGATGCAAAACTTTTTTTATTTCTTCAGAACGAGTGATTACTTCGTGAATCCAAGCTTGATTTGCACAAATGACAAGAGTGTGGATTAGTGATTTGCTTTTTTCAAGTGAGAAGTCTGGATTTTTTGGTGGTGGAGGCAGTGCTCTATTACTAAAAGGATGCGTTTGATTTGTTTTTTTGTAAGTGGGCGTCCCTGGGGAATGTTGTGCCATTTTTTCAGGCATTTTCTTGCAGCAGGTTGCGGTGTCGTGCCAGGCAATAAATACGGGGTGGTTTTTGGTTGGCGTTTGCCTGCCATCATTGGGTGGGCGGCAGGTGCTAATCGGGCTGTAATAATCTCATAGGCGTGCTCAAGTATTGTCGGCAGAGACTTTTGCCTGATATACGTGGTTTCTTTTTCGCTGAGTTTGAGGGGGCAAGGGGATTTTGACCTGCTCAGAGCAGCAAAACGCTCATAAATATCGCGCATAAAGCTATTATACGATGGCAGGCGGAAGACATTCAAGGCTCAAGAGCCAAGATTCAAGAGATTTTCAGATAGATTTGACCTTAGGGAAGTTTTGCGAACGGTTAATACTGCAAAAATTTTGCAAAAAAAACTACAAAAAGCTTGACTTTGTTGCATATTATGTTAAAATATGCCTCGTGTTAAGTGAATACTGAACAACAACAAAGGATTATAGAGAATTTTGAGTTTTGAATTTTCAGTCGCGGATTAACCCAGATTAGGCTTTGGAGGATTATGGCGGTAGGGAATATTTTGCGTTCAGTCGGTAAAAGGACAGTTTTTCAGAAGTCCGATAATCAGCAAAGAAACGAAGTTAAAGCTATAAATAAGAACAGCCTTAAATGGGGTGGTCTATAGCAGCTTAAGTGGAAGTAAATTAAGCCAGTAAGGGGGATTAATTATGGAGAGGATTCATAACAACGTTTCAGAGAGAGTGTCTGAAGCCAAAAACGAATATCGCAAGCAGATTGATTTATTGTGCAGCAGAATCAGTCTTCTCAGCGGTAAAGATAAACTGTTGATGACAATGTACCTTAAAAACGGCAATACATTTTATCAGATGGCCAGACTCATCGGTGTCAACGAGGTAACCGTAGCCCGCAGGATTCATAAAATTATAAACCGGCTGATTGACGGTGAATATATAATCTGCCTGCGGAACCGCGACAAGTTTACGGGAAGAGAAATGGATATTGCAAAAGCCTACTTTCTGACGGGGCTGTCGATAAGGAAAATAGCTGCAAAACACCACACGAGCACCTACCGTATTCGGGCGACCTTGAAAAAGGTCCAGGAGTTCGTTGAGTTAGTCAACTCAAATAAAAAATCAAATCAGAAGAAACAAACAGCTTAGTTTTTGAAGAGAAGCACATATGCCGACATACAACGTATCGAAGAGTTTTGTGAGCCGATGTACAGTCACCGAGAAGGCAGCATCGGTGATGAGGATGTTCGGGCTGACGGTGGAGCGTCTGAGCGAATCTGCTGTTACTTATAAATGCCGACTTGAGATTAATGACGGAGAGATTATATATATCACGGGGCCCAGCGGTGCGGGGAAAAGTGTTCTTCTGAGGGAGCTGGAGAAGGCTGTGCCGGTTTTGGAAAGAATCAATCTTGACGAAATTGGGCTACCGGCAGAGAAGACCTTAGTTGATTGTATTGAAGGGGATTTTTTATCGGCCCTGAAGCTGCTCAGCACGGCAGGTTTGAATGATGTTTTTTGCGTTCTGAATCAGCCGGCGAATCTTAGCGACGGGCAGAAGTACCGTTTTCGGTTAGCGGCGGCTTTGGCATCGGGCAAGAGGTTTATTTTCGCAGATGAGTTCTGTACAAGTCTCGACCGTATTACTGCGGCGGTAATCGCATACAACATCCGGCGGTACGCAAAGCGTAACAAGGTGGCATTCATATTAGCTTCGAGCCAGGATGACATTTTAGCTGATTTGGCACCGGACGTGCTTGTGGTTAAAGAATTATCGGGTCGTACGGAGGTGGTTTATAAATCTCGACTTGATGCTTAATTTTCGGATTTGAAATGTGAAAATATAAGGATGCGAAGTTGCAGTGCGGTTAAAAATTTAAGTATTGTTTCCGGAGATATTGGGGACTATAAACGGCTGGCCTGTTATCACTACCGTGAGAGTCGGCTTGGGCCGTTTGCTGCTGTTTTTGCACTTTGGGGGGCGAGAGAAGCTGTGGGTGTCATTGTCTATGCGATGCCCATCGTCGGCTCGGAACTTCGCAGCGCTGCTACTGGTGATGTATTTGTCGGCTTCGATAAGAAAACGCAAATGTCGCTTATCAACAGGAATATACGCTGTATCAGCAGAGTAATAATTGAGCCGAGATACCGTGGTCTGGGGCTTGCCAGCCAGCTGGTACGCGAGACGATGCCAAAAATGAACGTTCCCATTGTCGAGGCAATGGCGGTGATGGGAATGGTAAATCCGTTCTTTGAAAAGGCGGGGATGAGAGCTTATACGGCGCCGATGCCGAGGCGATGTGTGCAGATGACAGAGGCCCTTAGTGTTGTTGGTATTGAAACAAATGAACTGGTCGATACAAGAAGGGTCCAGCAGAAAATCGGTGACCTCAAAAAACCGGAGTCAGATTTTATCGAGCTTGAAATCAAAAAATTTCTTCAAGGCTACGGCAGAAGAGGCAAGATGTTGGCGGGGCTTGAGAGGACAAGATTCTTATTAAGCAAGCTGACATTCCGGCCAGTTTACTACATTTGGTTCAACAAGGAAATGATTGGAGGGATTGATTATGACAAATTCGATTCATTCAATATCGCTGGATAAGTTAGTTGCCCACCCCGGCAATGCCAACAGGATGAGCAGTGACAAATTCGGCAAGCTGGTTCGTAATATTGAGCGGACGGGTCGATATGAGCCGTTAGTAGTCAGGCCCCACCCTGCAAAGGGGGGCTTCTTTGAGATAATCAACGGTAATCATCGCAGTAAGGCTTTGGCTAAACTTGGTCGAGAGAGGGCTGATTGTGTAGTCTGGGATGTTGACGATGCCCAGGCTGATATTCTGCTGGCTACTCTCAATCGTTTGGTGGGCAGCGACCGGTTGGAGAAGAAGTTGGCACTGCTGGGGCGCCTGAGAAGAGAAATGGACACTGCTGAATTGAGTAAATTTCTGCCGTATACGAAAAAGCAGATTGAGAAGCTGGCGGGTTTTAAGATACCTGATGCGGCGGTAAAGACAAGTGCAGAGGAGTTTGCCGTTCCACTGGTTTTCTTTGTGAATGATGCCCAGCGGCAGATTATAGAGAATGCATTATTACTGGTCGAAGAGCCAAGGAGTAAAATGCCAAAGGCCGCCAAACGTGCGTCAGCTTTGGCCCAAATTGCTCGGTATTTTCTTGGTAATTCAACGACCAATTCAGGGGGTTTTATTAATGGCCAAGCGAAAACATTTGAGGAAAAGACAATTAGCAGTGATAAATGATTTGTTTGGTGGAGAACTTGAAGAGCAAGCTGTACTGGAGAAGCACAAGGTCAGCCGACATGTCTATAACAAATGGCTGGCTGATGAAGGTTTTAGTGCCGAGTTTGCCAGGCGAATCGCCTGCGCCCGTTTTCAAAGCGAGGCTTTAATTGCCAAGTACTCACTGCTGGCCGCTGCCAAGCTGGTGCAGCTTACCGAGTCGGAAAATGCGGAAACTGCCCGTAAGGCCTGCTTAGATATTATCTCGCTGCCGAACAGGGCAACTAAAGATGCCAAGCAGGGCAGCCGGCGGCAGCAGAGCGATGACGAACACGGCCAGCAGCTCCCGCAGCAGACCGCCAGCAGATTGTTAGCAGCATTAGCGGAGGAAAAACAATTATTGAGAACATAAGATGGAGGATGTAGAATTGGCGAAAAGCTCGCTGCTCAATACTGGAACTGGTTGAATGTTGAATTAAAGGAGATTTTGCGATGGCAGTAACGGTGCAATGGCTTGGGCATGCAAGTTTCAGAATTAGCAATGGCGTTATCGTCGTTTATATCGACCCGTGGAAATTAACAGAATCAAAACACGATGCCGACGTGGTACTTGTCAGTCACAGCCATTACGACCATTATTCGAGTGAAGATGTCGCTGCAGTAAGTACTGAGGATACCGAATTGATAGCTTCTCGTGATGTTATTGACAGTTCAGGAAAGGGTTGTGTGATAGCACCAGGAGAGACCATTGAGAGGTGCGGAGTGAGAATTTCGGCTGTGGCGGCGTATAATCCGAATAAGCAGTTTCATCCGAAAGCGAATAACTGGAATGGGTATATAGTCGAGCTTGGCGGCAAGAGGATTTACTATGCGGGCGATACCGACCTAACCGATGAGATGCGCGCGGTTGAGGGGATAGACGTTGGGCTTTTTCCTGTTGGCGGAACATATACAATGGATGCTGAGGAAGCGGCGGAGGCGGCTGGTTTTATAAAGCCGGAATTAGCGGTGCCGTATCACTGGGGTGATATTGTAGGCGGACAAGGTGATGCTGACAGTTTTGCAGCAAAGGCTGTATGCGAAGTTAAGGTTATTGAGGCGGGAGGCATTATCGAACTTTGATAATTAAAATGAGTGGTGGCGAGCAAAAGTTAAAAGGGAATATGGGGGCTTGGTTTAAAAAGGGAGACGAAAGCCTCTCATTTTAATCTTTTATTATTTATAGGGGCTCATCTCCCTTACATAACAGCGACGAAATTAATTTTTTAGTGGTCACCCTCGCGAAGCCGGAATTGCCTTGCTCAGGCCCTTCTATTTAAAGTATAATTCAATTTTTGAGGGGGGCAAAAAAAGGATAAGGGATTTTACGGTTTTTATGAAAAATAATTTGTCACGGTGTGTTTAATAAAGAATTGGATGTATAGTTTATAAGATTACAGCGGTTCAACATTAAATACATCATATGGAGTGATATAGAAAGGCAGAGTTATGAGAATTGCGATAGCGTCTGACCATGCGGGTTTTAGCTATAAGGAGCAGATAAAGGTATTTTTGCTTGAACGTGGTCATGAGGTTATCGATTTTGGCACAGATAGCACTGAACCGGTAGATTATCCTGATATTGTCCGGCCTGCGGCGGAGGCGGTAGCCAACGGCGAATTTGAGCGAGGAATCGTATTGGGCGGCTCGGGAACCGGCGAAGCAATGGTTGCGAACAAGACAGCGGGTATTAGATGTGCTTTGTGCTGGGATTTGCTCTCGGGACGGCTCAGTCGGGAGCACAACGACGCCAATATGCTCAGTCTCGGTGAACGTATGATGCCAATTCATGAGGCGCTGGGTATAGTGGATATCTGGCTGAGCACACCATTCGAAGGGGGGCGGCATAAACGGCGTGTCGAGAATATCGAAAAACATTAGAAAAGCGGTAACTGTTTTTTTGTAAATTAGACAGCAGTATCAAAACAACCTACATTTCAATCGGGGGGTGGTATCAATTATGGCAGAGACGGATTTTTTACAAAGTCGTGAGGTGGATGAATATGGTATCAGGGAAGCCGGGCGTTTTTACTCGGTTCTTCAGCGGAGCCGTCCGATGACGAGGAGCGACCTTAAAAATTATGTGAAGGTTTTTTTGGGGCTTGATATTCCGGATAAAGTAATTTGTCCGGAGCATTGCAGCCCGCTGGATTATCTTTGGCACAGTTTCAATTGTGACTTTTCTGGTGAGAAAAGACCGAATGCTGATGCGGTGGTCTGGGCGAATCGTTCCGGCGGCAAGACAGAATTAGCTGCGGTGGCAACACTTCTGGACTGTGTGTTTAAGCCGAGGTGCCGGGTTCGAATTCTTGGTGGTTCGGGCGAGCAGGCTGGGAGAATGTATGAGTATCTACTTGGTTTTTTGAAAGACGGTTTTGAAAATTTTGCGGCGGGCCCCATTCGGAAGGGGAAATGCCGCTTTGTCAATGGTTCAGAAGTGGAGGTTCTGACGCAGTCGGCGACGAGTGTTCGCGGCCAGCATATTCAGAAGCTGCGTTGCGATGAGGTTGAGTTGTTTGACGAGGATGTTTTTGGAGCGGCCAAGTTCACGACTCAGAGCACAGAGGGTCTTCTTTCGGCGATGGATGTAATCAGCACAATGCATCGGCCATACGGTCTTATGCATAAGGCAGTTTCATCGGCAGTTCATTACGGGACGCCTGTTTTTAAGTGGTGTCTGTGGGAGGTGATTGAGAAATGTAAAGATAGAAGCTGTTCGCAGTGTCCATTGTGGCAAGATTGCAGGGGGCGAGCGAAAAGGTCCCGTGGTTATTTGAAAATTGACGACTGTATCACGCAAATGCGGCGGGTGAGCCGGGCAGGATGGGATTCGGAGATGCTCTGCAAGAGGCCGAGTTTAGAGAATGTTGTTTTTGATGAGTTTGACCCGGAAGTTCACGTTATGCCTATTGATTATGCCCCTAACCTGCCTTTGTATCGGGCACTTGACTTTGGTTTTGTTAATCCGTTTGTGTGTTTGTGGATTCAGGTTGATGAGAGTGGTGTTGTGCGGGTATTCGATGAGTATATCCGCAGCCGGGCGACGATTGACGTGCATGCAGCCGAACTAAAGGTTCGAACTCCTGGCGGCGAGTCTAAAGTGACGGCGACCTTTTGCGACCCTTCCGGTGCGGGGGTAAATGACGTTACGGGCACAAGCAGTGTTCGGGAGTTACGCTCGATGGGGATAAGAATAAGGTTCAGGCGGAGCGGGATTCTGGAGGGTATCGAACTTATCCGCCGGGCCGTCAAAAATGGTGAAGGCCGAAGTAGGCTCATAATCTCGCCGAGGTGCATCAGGTTGATAGAGGCGATGCGGTGCTATCATTATCCGGACAATTCGGGTGGTGTAGGGGGTGGTGAACTGCCATTAAAAGACGGTTTATACGACCATCCTATAGATGCTCTACGATACTTTTTTGTCAACTACAATCGTGGTACGAAGCCGACCAGCAGGCGTTATTAGCAGTGATTGGAAGAATTGCCTCAAACTTCGGGGTTTTTTGAAAGCCAACTTCGGGGGGCAATTGGCTCAAGGCGCACTGCTTGTGTATGACGATATAGGGGGTAGTTTTTAATTTTCTATAACCCCTTATTACACAAGGAGGTGCATTATGTTGAAACGTAAAGCTCTAATGGAATCA
>CAZMCN010000098.1:0-8110 GCA_964564845.1 uncultured Pirellulales bacterium
AAAGAATAAAAACGTAAAACACTAATGAACGTTAAGGCCATTTACACAGTTATCTAAACAGACCCGATTGCTTCGGAAGGTTCAGTCACTTCTGCTTTTGCTGGCTCTGTTTTGATTGCTTTCGTTTTTCTTTTCTTTTTTTGTTGGGGTTCTATTTTTACCTTTGACAACTCGATCGCTGCATTTTCGTTAAGAATCTTCCTGATTCCTTTTATCAAGTCTTCGCGTGCAATCATCACACCCGTATTCTTTCTCAGAACACGACGGAGCACCCTTGTGCTGTCTTGACTAATTAATGCGTTGAGAAGACTATTCGCTGAAAGAACCGTGGCTTTTTCCCACAATTTTTTTAGACTACCTTTTTTTACTTTCTTGTAGCTTATCACGTCGAATTTGGCTGCTAGTTCAGCTATGTCATCTGTTAGTAAGTTCCAATGTTCAATTGGTTTAGTTTTGGGAGGCTGGCCAAATTCGACATGGTATAACCGCCAGTCTCGACTATTTGTGAGTAAAACCCATTCACAACCTGAATCTATAGCATAAGAAGTTACTTGTTTAAGATGCTTTAAGGCTAAGTCAACTCCGACGCGTTTTAACTCAACCATCATAATCGGTTCAGCATCAGAGCCGGGCTTAAGCTGGACAGCAAAATCTACGTGTTCAGTTTCCCCTGCACCTTTAACGGCTTTCTCGCGGCTGAGATGGTCAAAAGCACTGTAACCCATTATCATCTCAAATATACGTTCAACCCTTCGTCTTGTCTCAGCCTCATTGCCATCAGCCTTCATTAGCTTTTCAACTAATCTGCGAGAATCGGCAATCTTGCGTCTTATTTCTTTGTCAATCCCCTTACGCGGCATTTTCTCCCCTTTCGAAAAAGTTTATAAATATCTCCTACCAAGAAAATCGTATCAAAGCTTGATAACATAAGCTTTGTAGATACCCAAAAAACTGTATATCCGCCATTATCATTTTCTCCCGTCCTGCCTTTGAGCTAAAAAGGCCAAGAGACAATATAGTTATACAGCTTCCCTACCGACAGTTAAAGAAAAAAAAGGGGGAGAATATTGAATGGTTCTGCCACAGGTATCGAATAAGGAATTATGAAGTGGATTTGGTGCCACTGACTACGCAGGGGTGAGGATTCGGTTAGAAGACCAGGGCGATGAATAGCATCAGGGCGGCTACGACGGCAATAATGAAAGTGATTGATGACCATTTGAGGTATCTTGCATAAACGGGGTGGCTTTCTTCAAACTCGTAATAATATTCGTCCAAATCAGAATCTTTCGGGCGCAGACGAAGCTTTACGTAAATGTGGGCGGCAAGGGCTATTAGAAACAGCGGCCCTGCAATGATATAAAGAATAGAGTCCATAATTATTTTCCCGCTGTTATGATATCAAAAAGATTGCTGTCGGCAAGAGAAATCCCTGTGCTGTTTGGGATGAGTTGTAAAATTTGAGCGTGGACAAAGGGATAAAAAAGATTATAATGCAAGCGACTGAACAAAATCTTAAAATCCTGCAGGAGAATAATCGCTGTGAGTTCAAAGTTTAATGCAATTGTGGCGCAGTCGGGCGGGCCGACAGCGGTGATAAATTCGAGTGTCTGCGGTGTTGTTCAGGAAGCGCTTAAATCGGGGGAAATCGGTCGGTTTTATGGTGCAACCAACGGTATATTGGGCGTGTTAAAAGAAGAATTATTTGACATTTCGGCGGAGAAGCCGGAAAGCATCGAGGCGTTGAAACAGACGCCGGCTGCTGCACTTGGCTCGTGCAGATATAAGCTCAAATCGCTGGAAGATTCCAGGGCGGACTACGAAAGAATATTGGATGTGTTCAGGGCACACGATATTCATTATTTTTTCTATGCCGGCGGTAACGACTCTATGGACACCGCTGATAAGGTAAATAAGCTGGCCGAAGAAACGGGATACGAACTGGTTTGTATAGGTATCCCAAAGACTGTCGATAACGACCTTGCCTGTACCGACCATTGCCCTGGTTACGGCAGCGTGGCGAAATATGTTGCTACCTGTGCGGCTGAGGCCGGTCGGGACACCGAGGCACTTTATACGACAGATACCTGCACAATACTGGAGGTGATGGGCAGAGATACCGGCTGGATAGCGGCGGCGACAGGGCTTGCGGCACGGAGTCGAGAAGACGCGCCACATCTTATATATATGCCCGAATCAGTTTTTTCTTTTGAAAAACTTATCAGCGATGTCGGAGAAGTGCTTAAGGACTTAGGCAGAGTGTTTATCGTCGCAGGTGAAGGTCTTAAAGACGAAAACGGAGGCTATATAACGGCTGATACCGGAAGATTCGGCAGAGACAGTTTCGGTCATCAGCAATTGGGCGGTGCAGCAGAGATACTCAAAGCTGTAATCGAAAAAGAGGTTGGTATAAAAGTGCGTTTCAATAAATTAGGTACAAATCAGCGAAGCGCGATACACTTTGCATCGCTGAGAGATGTGAACGAGGCCTATATGTGCGGACAGGCGGCGGTTAAAGCAGCCTTAAGTGGTGAAAACGGCAAAATGGTTACTCTCATCCGCCGGAACGGGGCTGAATATAAAAGCACAACGGGTCTGGCAGAGCTTAGCGAGGTGGCCAACGGCGAAAAGAAAGTGCCAAGAGAGTACATAAACGAGGATGGAAACCACATCACAGATGCAATGCGCGATTATGTAAGGCCTTTAGTGCAGGGGCAGGCACCGATTACAATCGGCAAAGATGGTTTGCCGGTATTTATGAGATTTGAACGTAAAGCGTTGGAAAAAAAGCTGCCGGATTACAGGTGTTAATATGATTTTGGAAAAGTATTCATTCGGAGTCGGTGACAGATTCGGCAGGCAGGGAAAAGCTCAAGTGCAGGCAATAATCAATGCTAAAGGTGAAGGTATTGATATTACGCCGGTCTGGAACAAATCGCACAAAATGTTACTGAAAATATTTACGAGCGACATATAAAACCTATCTTTATACCCTTGAGGGTAATAAATTCCCGCGACGGGGATTGTAACTTATTGTTTTAAAGGTACTTACCCGCGAGCAAACGTGCGATTTCTTTTCGTGAGCACTATATAGCATAGGAAAAGGATAAAAATGAAAGAACTATTTGATATTAAAGATAAATGTATTGTGATTACAGGCGGCGCGGGGGTTCTGGGCGGTGAGATGGCCAGGCAGTTGGCTCGGCGCGGGGGTAAAATCTGCATAGTTGACTACGATGCCTTCCGCGCTAATAAAATATGCAAAGAAATCGAGAAGGAAGGCAATTTTGCTATTGCCGTCCAGGCCGATGTTCTGGATAAGAGAGAAATCGAGGAGGCTTTTATCTGCACGGCCGAAAGTATGGGGCGGGTGGACGTGCTCATAAACGCCGCCGGCGGCAACAAGAAGGAAGCTACCACGTCAGAGGACTTGTCATTTTTTGATTTGTCAGCTGAAGCAGTTAAGTCTGTGTTCGACCTGAATTTTGCAGGTACTTTTTTGCCGAGCCAGGTTTTCGGCAAGCATATTGCTGAAAGAGGAAACGGGGTTATCATAAATGTATCGAGTATGAACGCGTTCAGGCCGTTGACGAAAATTGCAGCTTATTCTGCTGCAAAAGCAGCGGTGAGTAATTTCACACAATGGCTGGCGGTACATATGTGCCAAAACTACTCGAAGGATATTCGAGTCAATGCCCTTGCGCCGGGATTTTTCCTTACCGAGCAAAACCGGTTCCTCTTAACTGACGAAAAAACGAGCGAGTTAACCCAGCGCGGTAAAACCATCATTGACCATACACCTATGGCAAGATTTGGTAAGCCGGAAGAATTGATTGGAACTGTTTTGTGGCTGATAAGCGATGCTGCAAAATTCGTTACAGGAATCGTAGTGCCTGTTGACGGAGGTTTTTCAGCCTTCAGTGGTGTCTGAGGAGAAATTGATTGTTAATTGATGATTTATTAGAGAAGGAAAAATGGTGGATATTGATGCGGCGAAGCCGCTGAGAGATTTTGAGCCGAAGCATAAATTTTTTGTTGGTATTGATTCGGACGGCTGTGTTTTCGATACGATGGGGATAAAACAGCGGGAATGTTTTTGTCCGTGGATGATTGGCTGTTTTGGTCTGCAGCCGGTCGCCCAGGCTGCTCGTGAATGCAAGGAATTTGCAGATTTATTTTCCAGGACGCGCGGCGGCAATCGGCATAAGACATTGAAACGTATCCTGGCCGAACTTTTACCGACTCATCCGATGGTCAAGGCCAGGAATTTTAATGTGCCGCAGTTACCACATTATTTCGCATGGGTTGATGATGCTGAAAGTCTGCTTAGCAATGACGGGCTTAAAGATGCAATCGCCAAGGAGTCAAATGCCAGGGCCAAGAAGGAATTAGAACAGGTGCTTCAATGGAGTGAGCGGGTCAACTGGACGATTGAAAAGATTGTTAAAGACGTGCCGCCTTTTCCATACGTGCGTGAAACGCTGGAAAAGATTTCACTACTGGCTGATATTATCGTGGTATCATCCACGCCTTACGAAGCGCTCGGGCGTGAATGGGCCGAACACGATATTGCCAAATATGCTGGTGTCATGGCCGGTCAGGAGATGGGGACGAAAAAGGAACACTTGGCTCTTGCGGCGGGAGATAAATATGAGCCAAACAATGTTCTTATGATAGGCGATGCGCCGGGTGATATGAAAGCGGCCATGGCCAATAACGCCTTGTTTTATCCCATAAATCCGGGCAGTGAAATAGAGTCGTGGAAAAGGCTACACGATGAGGCGTTTGAGAGATTTGTCAATGGCCGGTATGCAGGCAGCTACGAAAAGAAACTAATTGCTGAATTTGATGAATGTTTGCCGGAAGAAGCGCCCTGGAAAAAGTAGTAATGGTAATCGAACGACAGGACAAAGATAAAGGGCCTGGAGGCCAGCAGGTGCGCGAAGCGATTGTTGAGTTCTTTGCACAAAATGACTACAGTGGCAAACGTGTTCTGCTCTTAATCCCTGACAATACGCGTTCCGGGCCGGTTGGCGATGTGTTCAAGGAGATTTTTGATTGCATCGGCAAAAAAGCAAAAGCTGTCGATATTCTGGTTGCACTCGGCACACATCAGCCAATGAGTGAAGAGCAGATATGCGGCAGATTAACTATAACTGCCGGCGAGCGCAGCAGTAAATACGCATCGATAAGATTTTTCAACCACGAATGGGACAGGCCGGAGACGTTTATCTCTATTGGGGAAATTACGGCTAAAGAGGTTGAAGAGATAAGCGGGGGATTGTTCTGTGAACAAGTTGACGTTGCCGTCAATAAATTGATTTTCGATTACGATGAGTTTTTCATTCTTGGGCCTGTTTTTCCACACGAGGTTGTTGGTTTTTCAGGGGGGCACAAATACATTTTTCCCGGAATTGCAGGGTCTGAGATAATAAACTTTTTTCACTGGCTTGGTGCGGTTGTTACAAATCCTCGTATAAACGGCAATAGGTGGACGCCGACGCGAAAGGTGGTTGAAAAGGCGGCTTTTTTTATAAAAAAGCCCCGGCAGCTATTTGCCATAGTGGCTGTGGAGAACAAGCTCAAAGGGATATTCATCGGCGATTGTGTCGAGGCCTGGGAGAAGGCGGCTGAGCTGTCTGGGAAAGTGCATATTGTTTATAAAGATAAGCCGTATGAAACAGTTCTCGGTATTGCACCGAAGATGTATGATGATATGTGGACGGCTGGGAAGGTTATGTATAAGCTTGAGCCGGTAGTTGCCGATGGTGGAACACTGATTATCTATGCTCCGCATATTGATGAGATTTCATATACCCACGGTGAAAATATCGAGCAGGTCGGTTATCACACACGAGATTATTTTCTCAAACAGATGGATAAATTTGCCGGCATACCCCGGGCGGTGCTGGCACATTCCACGCACGTTAAAGGTATCGGCACTTACATTGACGGCGTCGAAAAACCGAGAATCAATGTTGTGCTTGCCACCGGCATCAGCAAGGGGTGTTGTGAAAAAGTCAACCTCGGATATATGGATTATAAGCAGATTAACACAGCCGATTACGAAAACAGAGAAGACGAAGGCGTTTTGGTCGTGCAGCACGCAGGGGAGGTGCTTCACAGGTTATCCAGTGGATATATACCGAGTATTCCCAACAAATGATTTTTTTTTATAATAAGAATTGATTTAGAAGGAATAACGAAGATGGCTAAAGTGGACATCGGACTTTGGGGTCTTGCGGTGATGGGTGAAAATCTTGTTCTGAATATGGAGAGCAGGGGCTTTAGCGTTGCTGTTTTTAACCGTACGGCGCAAAGAACCAAGGATTTTGCTCAAGGCAGGGCAAAAGGCAAAAATATAACGCCAGCTTACGAAGTGAAGGACTTTGTCGCTTTGCTTGGCAGGCCGAGGAAAGTAATGATTATGGTCAAGGCGGGCAAACCGGTGGATATGGTTATTGAGCAGCTTTTGGGGAATCTTGAAAAAGGGGATGTTATTATCGACGGCGGCAACAGTAATTTTGCCGATACGATAAGGCGATGCAAAGAAATCGAAGGAGAGGGGCTGCTGTATATCGGCACGGGAGTTTCCGGCGGTGAAGAAGGGGCGTTAAAGGGGCCTTCAATTATGCCGGGCGGCAGCAAAGAGGCCTATGCTCTGGTCGAGCCGATTTTCACTAAGATAGCGGCACAGGTTGACGGTGAGCCGTGCTGCGCTTATATTGGTGATAACGGAGCCGGCCACTACGTCAAGATGGTGCACAACGGCATCGAATATGGTGATATGCAGCTTATCAGTGAAGCGTATTATTTTATGGAGAACGCTCTGGGTATGAACGCCAAACAAATGTATGAGGTTTTTGCCGAGTGGAACAAGGGCGACCTTAATTCGTACCTTATTGAAATTACCGCTGATATTCTCTCAAAGAAAGACCCTGAGACGGCCAAACCGATGGTGGATGTTATTTTAGATAGGGCCGGCCAAAAGGGTACCGGTGCGTGGACTTCTCAGAACGCTTTGTCATTAGGTGTTGCGACACCAACAATCGCAGAAGCTGTGTTCGCACGGTGTATTTCAGCAATCAAAGAGGAGCGGGCGGCGGCATCGCAGGAACTTGCCGGGCCGCAGGAGAAATATACAGGTAACAAGGAGGAATTTGTCGAGGCTATCCATGATGCGCTTTATGCCTCGAAGATTTGCTCTTATGCACAGGGGTTTGCGCTTATGGCTGCGGCGGCAAAAGAATATGACTGGAAGCTGGATTTCGGACGTATTGCTATGATTTGGCGGGGCGGCTGCATTATAAGAGCACACTTTTTGCAGCGAATCAAGGACGCCTTCGACCGCAATGGCAATCTTACCAACCTGCTGCTGGATGAATACTTTAAGGAAATTGTCAAAAAGACCCAGGACAACTGGCGAAGGGTTGTGATTACCGCTGCCAAATCAGGTATTGCTGTGCCGGTTTTTAGCTCTTCTTTGAATTATTTTGACAGCTATCGCACCGGCCGGCTAAGCGCCAATATGATTCAGGCCCAGCGTGATTACTTCGGCGCCCATACCTACGAGCGAGTTGATAAAGAAGGTACTTACCATACCGAATGGCTTAAAATATAAAGGGAGCAAAATTATGTTTATCTTTAAGATTGTAATGATAATCGCAGTAGTCGTTTTGGCGCTGGGCTGGATAGCATACGGGATATGGAGCTATAGAGAACGTATTGAGCAAAAGAAGCGGCCGAAACCAACGACAGAGCATCTGGAAAAGGTGAAAGATTCGTTTGATGAATATACAAAGAAAATGGAAGACTATAAAAAGCCTACTTATAAGCGTGAGTAAGAAAAATTGTATGACTGCGCTGCTGTAATGGGGATTTAAGAATGGCTGCTGAGTTTATGTCTGAAGATTTTCTTTTGGCGACGAAAACTCAAATACAGAATTAGGGAAACCGAAATGGCAAAACAAGTTGGAACTGGAGAAAATATCTATATTGTGCCAGGCATAATAGGGACAAGAGATGGTAGTGACGAATTGGTTATAACGGTTAAGTCTGGTCTGACCCCATATTATGTACCAACCTCAATTAGAGAGTTATCCACGTTTTG
>CAZMCN010000099.1:0-8109 GCA_964564845.1 uncultured Pirellulales bacterium
GAAAACAGTTAAAAGCAAAAACAATTCTTGAAAGGAAAAGAATTAATTGTAAAATTATTGAAACAGGAGCTGAAATTGTCTCCTAATTCAAAGGCAAATTTGTCTCATTTTTGCTGAAGACGTACAGTCTAAAATTTCTTCATACATTTTTTTGCCCTCCAATGGCAAAAGCATTTTTTAGGTAAATTTTAAGCTAATTTACCAAAAATGTATCTATTGGAGGGTTATTTTTACCTACAAACTTGACGGGCACCCTCGGGTAACGAAGGAGATGTACAGGTCGGGAGGGGGGCGAGAATAAAAAAAAGTAAATTTTGTGATTTTTTTTGGGTTTGGATTGGCCAGCGGCTGGGTTGATTTTATTGGACATTGGAATTTGCTGTGGGCGGCCTTTACCTGCTTTGCCCATATATTGTGCTCGTGGGCTGTGCCGGAGCTGTTATATAGTGGTTGAGGTTATAGGGCGTTGAGCTCAGGGGCGTTGGTCGGGCTAAAGAAAAATCGTTTTGACGGTCGATAGTGCGATAGGTTAGTTCTGATTGTTATGCTTTTATAAGGATGTGGGCGTTATGACTAAAAGGGAATTGATAGACTGCATTTGCGAAATCAACATAAGTGCCAAGCCGGAATTTCTCGCCAACTTTTCTGAGGAGGAACTGAGCGATTATCTCGAGCATTTGATGGAGTTAAATTTGGAAGAGTTGCCTGTCTGCTCCTGAGGGTTTGCTTTTGCCTTTTCAGCAACATCTGTGAGCGCCTGATTCTGTGTTACGGGGGACTTAAGGTTTCGCAGTACTTTTTTTCTTAGACTTTTTCTCGAAGGGCTCCGGCGGCGGAGCCTTTTCAGCACTTACCGGCTGCGGCAGCTCAGCTATGTTGTTTTGCTTGAATTCGATGAGCACCGGCTGATAATTATTCGGAAGATTAAATGCAAAATCCAGCCATTTGACATTCTCTCTTCTGCTGAAATCCTTGGTGGTTATTTCTATCATCTCATTTAATTTCTTTATTTGTAGCTGGTCCTTGGTTTTAAGGTATCCGATGGGATAAACATTTATACCTTTTGCGGCGGCGGCTTTTCCAGTATCCTCTTTTTGCCTGCAAATGACCCTTAATTGTGAAAGCGTAAATTTGCCGGCATCTTTTAATGCTAATTTTTTTATTCCCATTCGCACAATTGTAAGGCTGTGTCCGCTTTTTGGCTCTATGGGATTGTTGGGGTCTCTTGAGTCTTTCAGCCCATCGGGTGCCGGCCAGACAGCCGGTTTCGGCACTTCTATTGCCTTTTTGACCGTGAGGATTGAGACCTGCTTAGTATTGGCCCGGTTTAGAAAAACCTGGTCCAGAAAATCAGGATGAATAAGGGTGAAGCTTCTTTCGCCGCTGAGGCTGCCGCCACTTGCAATACTGAACAGACCGGTCACAAGACCATCGGTATTTAGTAATACCTTTTGCGGCTTGTCAATCCTCGGGTTTCTATCATCAAAACGCTTGTAGGGAAACTTGCCTGACAGAGGTGTCAGTGCAAGGGCGGTCAGCAGCAGACCTGATATAATGATTCCTGATATAATTCCGCCGACAATTCGTCCGATGCACTCAGGTAAAAATCCAAAATCAATCGGTTTGCGCGTTAACTGAAAGGTAATTGTTTCCAAGATGGCAAAAACCAAAACAAACAGAAGCAAAAAAGAGAGCGGCTGCGCCCAGTTCACAAGAGTTTCACGCTTGATGACGAGATTTCCGATAAGCTCGAAGTAACCGAAGGCGATTGTACCTGCACAAACAGCGTTTATTATCGTAACGAATGACCTGACGAGCGTACTTTTGAAATACCGATGTACTGCACAGCCGGCGATAATTAACAATATAAGTAAGTTGGCTAATATCATTGCAGTGTCTCCGGTTTTTCCGTTTTTTTATTTTTTGCTTTTGAAAATATTTGAACCACTTCGTTCATAGCTGTTTTACCATCGATGACATTTTTCAAGGCCTGTTCCTGTAGATAGACCATTTTAGCACGTTTAAACTGCGCATCAATTTCCGACAGTGATTTCGACTTTTTTATGTCCCTTCTCAGTTCATGATCTATCATAATAATTTCGAATACACCTGTTCTGCCGACAAATCCTGCTCCCTGGCAGTTCTCACAGGTTCTTGGCTTACCATGTTTGCTGTACTGTACTTTGCCGGCGCGGTAAAGCACTTTTGCCTTTTCGGCTGGGATGTTGAATTTTCTAATAACTTCTTTCTTAGGCTCGTATGCCTGCTTGCATTCTTCGCAGAGCATTCGCAGCAGTCTTTGGCAGCTTATGCCAATAAGGCCGTCGAGGGCGAGGTTTCTGTCGCCGACCAGTTTCATCCATTTGCCGAGCGTTTTTACCACGTTATCTGCTTTAAGTTCCACATAGACTATTTTGCCGTCGAGTGCCGCCTTAGCGGCAACCTGCGCTGTTTCGCTGTCTTCACAGTCGGCAACACCGACGATGTCCGGTCCCATTCGAACGACGTGCTGCAGCTTTTTGGCGTATGTAGTGGTACCGGTGTCGCTGAGAGAGTAAACGTTTTGGATTATATTCGGCAGGTCTGCCGCCGGCCGTTTTTCAAGTGTGCATATACCGTTAATGAATGCATCGTGATTTCGCAGCAGTGAGTAAAATGTATTCGTTGCGCCGCTTTTTTTGGGGCCGGCTATAATAAACAACCCTTGTTTTAACTCGCTGATTTTATTTAGCTGTTCGTATTGCTCCGGCGTTAGGCCGATATCACTTAAGCTGGCTGTGTCTTTCTGTGTTAATTGCCTAAGTCTGATTTGCTCGCCTGCGGTTGAGCCGGCTGTAGCTACTTCCCAGTCAATGAGTTTTTCGCCCTGGTGGCTGATAGTGAACTTTCCTTTTTGTGGTTTTCGCTTTTCCTCGACGTTTAAATCTGCAAGGTCTTTCAAAAAGCGAACGAGATATTCCATTTGTTCTTTGCCAATAGCAGGCTGTTTTAAGGCTGCACCGTCAATGTAGTAGGTTACACTGTAGTTATCAGTGGCCGGTGAAAACATAACACTTTGGGCTCTTCGCCACATAGCATCGGTAAGAAGATTATAAGCTGACTTATACCCGAAAAAGTCAGGTGTTTTCGGTTGGGGCACTGGCACTTCATTATTGTTGGCTGTTATAAAAACAAAACCTTTGAGTGTGTCGAGCTCTTTTTCTTTGGCGACAAGGAGGCCTTTGATATGGTCCACAGTCAGGACACGGTCGAAAGCTACCACTTTGGCGTTTCGGTGCATCACATAGCCAAGGCTCGAAGCCCCTGCCGCTATCAGATAAAACAGTACGCCGATGACGAAAAGAGGAACAACGAGCCAAATTACTGCCGCTGCGGCCCACGTGCCCAGCACAACCCCTGTCCAGAGAACCTCGTTTGTTCCTATTGCTTTTGCGTCCTCGAAAACCCAGCTAAGCACCGGCAGCCATAAAAAAAACAAGGCCATAAAAATAATGACTTTCACTATTGATATGTAGCTGCTGTATTCAACAGCAGTTAATAATAAATCCGGCATAAGATATTCCCATACGAAATTAAGTCAAGCCTCATAAAATACCGCTGGTAGTCGCTCTGATACCTTTTAGCACCATCTTTAGTTCATCTATGTTTGGTGCATATTTATATGCTTCCTTTGGGTCTACGCTGCCGTTCTGCACCAGTTCACAAAGGCTGTCTGTAAGGTCCATCATACCTTCGTTTTTACAGCTTCGGATTATGCTGGGCAGGTCGGCCTCGCGCTCTTCGGAAATCAATTTTTTAACAGTTGGATTTGCAAGAAGAATCTCAACCGCCGGTATCATATCAACATCTTCCCTGATGCTCGGCAGTAATATCTGGCTGATGATTGCCTTAATCGTCAAACTTAAAGTCTGTCTTGCAAGGTCTCTTTCGTTTTGTGGAAACAGGTCTAAAAGCCGCTGAATGGTATGAGAAGCATTTGCCGAGTGCATAGTTCCTAAAACAAGATGACCGGTTTCAGAAGCTCGCATTGCGGCTGTGACGGTTTTCGCATCGCGCATTTCGCCGATGAATACAACATCAGGGTCCTGCCGCATCAGGTATTTCAATGCTTCGTCGAAGTCTTGTATATCTAACCCGACTTCCCTTTGGGAAACGATTGCTTTTTTGTCCTTAAAAAGAAATTCGATAGGGTCCTCAATGGTAATTATATGGCAGCTGCGGATACTGTTTATATAGTCTATCATCGAAGCGATTGTTGTGGTTTTTCCGCAACCGGTCGGGCCTACAACAAGAACAAGGCCCTGATTGCGGTCGCATATTTTCCCCAGTGCCGGCGGAAGGCACAGCTTATCAAAAGGAAGAATCTCGGTATTGACCTGTCTTGCCGTAAGACTAATCATACCTCGCTGGTGAAATATGTTTATTCTAAAGCGCGCCTCATCACCGATTTCATACGCAAAATCGAAAGTGCCGTTCTGCCGGAAAAGTTCTTTCTGCTCGGGACTGATTAGCTCAAAAACCATCTGTTCCATTGTTTGCGGGGTCAGTACTTCGCCGGTTGTATTTTTCAGCTCGCCGTGAACGCGTAATTTCGGCGGCTGACCGACCTTCAGGTGCAAATCGCTCGCCTTAGTTTTGATGGCGGCCCTTAAATATTTATTCAACTGAGGCTCTTGAGCGCTACCAGGATTTAATCCAGTTTCTATTGTTGTCATAATTGGTTATCAAAAATCAAAAACTTTGTAAGCTGATAACTTACACTATTAAGCTCTATTGCCAAAAGCGGCTGGATAAAACACTTTTCCATCACAGGCTTGGCAAAGACAAACCCTTATATACCTTTATTATAAGGATTTGCTGCAGATTGTCAACCTTGATGTCCGGATAATACTGTTTTTTGGGAGGCTATGATACCCGAACCGTTTCCAAAAACAAGAAAAAACAAAACCCCATAAAATTGAAAAAAATCCTTTTCTTTGATATAAGTCAATTTTACTTGTTTGGCAATTTGAGATAGAGACTTTTTGTGATGGCTTATAATGAACATTTAAGGAGGTTTATGTATGAGAGTAAACATCCAGAATAGTGTTTTGGAGTTGACCGAAGGTGATATTACCGAGATGGAAACCGAGGCTATCGTCAACGCTGCAAACGACCGATTGGTATTGGGCGGAGGTGTCGCCGGGGCTATCAGGAAAAAAGGAGGCCCCGAAATCCAGCAGCAGTGCAACAAAGTAGGTGGCACATTCGTTGGTGGAGCAGTGATAACAACCGCCGGCAACTTGAAGGCAAAATATGTAATTCATGCCGTCGGACCACGAATGGGCGAAGGAGATGAAGACAAAAAGTTAAAAAACACAACGCTGAACTCACTGAAACTGGCGGACGAAAAAGCCATAAAGAGCATTGCTTTTCCGGCGGTCAGTGCCGGCATTTTTGGCTTCCCTATCCAAAGATGCGCTGAAATAATGCTGCAAACAACTATTGACTATCTCAACGGCCAAACCGGCCTGGAATTAGTCGCCTTTTGTCTGTTTGGCCGCGACAGTTACGAAATTTTCGAAAATCAGCTAAAGCAGGAGACCTCAAAATGAAGGCTATTGTGCTGCAAAAGATATCACCAATCGAAAACAAACCTTTGGTGATGACTGATTTACCGATGCCGGCCCCAGCGGATAATCAAATCCTCGTAAGAGTTTCAGTTTGCGGGGCCTGTCATACCGACCTTGACGAGATTGAGGGCCGATTAATGCCGACCAAACTTCCTGTCGTTCCAGGCCACCAGATAGTTGGCACCGTAGCTGATAGGGGAAAAGCGGTAACCAAATTTAATATTAGTGACCGTGTGGGTATTACCTGGCTTTATTCGGCCTGCGGCGAATGCAGCTTTTGCGAAACCGGTGCCGAAAACCTCTGCAATTCGGCAAAATGGACCGGCAAAGACGCCGATGGCGGCTACGCCGAATATATGGTTGTTTCTGAGGTTTTTGCTTATTTGCTGCCTGGAAGATTTTCGGATTCGCAGGCGGCGCCGCTTTTGTGCGCCGGCGTAATTGGTTACCGTGCCGTTCGATTGGCTGAAATTATCGACGGCCAAATCGTTGGCCTTTTCGGATTCGGTGCTTCGGCTCATATAGTTATTCAGATAATCAAACACAAATTCCCGCGCAGCGGCGTTTTTGTTTTTACCAGAAGCCCTCAGCACCGCCGCTTGGCGGGGACACTCGGTGCTGACTGGGCCGGGGCGGCAACAGATACACCGCCTTGTAAAATTAACAAAGCGATTGATTTTACGCCAGTCGGCCAGACCGTTGCTGATGCACTGGCCGTTCTGGATAAAGGCGGCCGATTGGTTATAAATGCAATACGCAAGGAGACGCCCGTCCCGCAGCTCGATTATACCAAACACCTTTGGCTTGAAAAGGAAATAAAAAGTGTTGCTAATGTTACGCGCGCCGATGCCGAGCAATTTTTACCTTTAGCTGCTCGGATTCCCATTGTCCCGCAGGTTCAGCAGTTCGAATTGGCCCAGGCTAATGAAGTTCTCATTTCACTAAAGCAGGCCAAAATCCGCGCCGCCGCCGTCCTAAGAATCTGCGATTAGATTTTTTAAGTCTTGTTTGGTAGATGTATTATTCCTTCGCTGTTTTGTCGCAGCCCTTGGTGCTCACGGTGCTAATTGTGAACAGCTTCGCATAGTTATCGACAGCGGATAAGCTGTTGGCTTTCGTAGCGGACGTGAGGAATTTTCTTTTTCAAATCCTCGATGAAGCGCAGCCCGTCCTTCCAGTAACCTGCGGTGGGCTTCAATTCAGCATCGAAACCGCTAAAGTAGCGGTTAATATTGTCAACCAGAAGTTCCCTTAGATACTTGCTGACCATTGACGCCAATGATACCGGCAGAAAACGCTGGTCGGCCCCGACCACAAAATGCAGCCGCATACCTTTGCCGCCGGCCTTTAATTCGTAGCTGCTGGCCCTCGGACTTTCCAGGAGAATCTTCAACTCCATATCGGCAAAACTGCGCAAAAGCTCCCTGCGATAGTGAACACGTCCTCCCTGTCTGTCAACTACAACCTGCAAATCATCCCCGCCAAAGTTATCATAAGCCCTTTTTATCAGTTCAGAGGTAGTGCCAAAAAGAACCCTCGCCTTATTCTTCACGCTGCCTACCATCTTGTTGTAGTAGGCGACATCGAGACAGCAGCTTTTCAGCTCCAGCAGTTGTATTTTACTCGAACTCATCTCGTCTTTTAGAACTTCTGAAGCAATTTTAATATCGGCCTGGTTACCTGCGATCTCATAAGCAGCAGCATTTTGATACCACGGGTAGCTGCTCAATCGTTCAACGCAATCCGGAGCCAGCAGCCCTAACAGTTCAGTTAATGTCGCCGGCTTTTTATCGAGGTATCGCAGGCACGCCAATATTGTGCGCTTGAGGTGTTTGGTTCCATCTTTTTTGTTATGGGCTTTTTTGCTGTCGGCGATGAGCAATCGGCCGGCAAGGTGTTTTTTCCTTTTGCCTGCGCTTTTTCGTAAAATCTGCCACAGGTCGGCTTCTAAAAAACCGCGAGGAAGCGAGAAACTGCTCGATGATACTACCAGCGGGCCGAGAATCGGTCCGAAACCGGCTTCATCAATTCCTACTAAAATTGCCATCCCTGTAATCCTTCCCTGGAATCTTTAGCATATACCCAAATGGCATCCGATATTTACTATCCCCGGTGCGACTCGAACGCACAACCTCTGGCTCCGGAGGCCAACGCTCTATCCAATTGAGCTACGGGGACAATTACCTCGTGGATTTTCGATTTACTATTTTCGATTTCAGGTCGAAGCTCGACAATCGACAATACCGTTTCCTGATATACCAGAAAATATAATGAAGTCAAGCCTGTCTGCCCGATATACTGCTCAGCCGTCTTATTTCCTGATTTTACTGGGGTGCCCGTCAAGTTTGTAGGTGAAAATAGCCCTCCAATAGATACATTTTTGGTAAATTAGCTTAAAATTTACCAAAAAAATGCTTTTGCCATTGGAGGGCAAAAAAATGTATGAAGAAATTTTAGACCAAATGCAAGAATTGTTAAAGGATGAAATCAAAAATTT
>CAZMCN010000100.1:0-8044 GCA_964564845.1 uncultured Pirellulales bacterium
GGATTAGATTTTTGCCATTAGCACATGTCGATTTTTTGTTTCTGGACCCTCCATACAATCTTGACAAATCATTCAACTGGAACAGGTTTTCCCGGCGTAAAGTCGCTAATTATACGGCTTGGCTAGACGAGATTATAAGATCACTTAAGCCTCTACTAAAGTCAACAGCCTCAATCTACATTTGCGGAGATTGGTTTACATCTGTGTCTATTTTCGAAGCTGCTTCAAAACACTTTATTGTCCGTAACCGAATCACTTGGGAGCGCGAAAAGGGACGGGGAGCAAAAACAAATTGGAAAACCTCAAGTGAAGACATATGGTTCTGTACGGTATCTAATAAATATCCATTCAATGTTAACTCTGTAAAGATGCGACGTAGGGTTTTGGCACCTTACACACATTCTAATGGTGACCCAAAAGACTGGATAAATATTGCATGTGGTAAGTTTCGTGATACCCATCCATCTAATCTCTGGACAGATATAACTATACCGTTCTGGTCTATGCCAGAAAATACAGACCATCCGACACAAAAGAGTGAAAAGCTTCTTGCAAAATTGGTCCTCGCAAGTACGAATCCCGGTGATTTCATACTCGACCCTTTTCTTGGTAGTGGCACAACCTCTGTGGTAGCGAAGAAGCTAGGCCGTAAATGTCTTGGCATAGAGATTGACGAGGAGTACTGTCTTCTCGCAGCCCAACGTCTCGAACTTGCTGAAAATGATAGTACAATACAGGGTTTCTCAGACGGTGTGTTCTGGGAGAGAAATACTCTGGCTGCGCAGAAGTCAAAACCGAGGAGTAGCAAAGAAGAAAATTTGTTCTCTGGTAATTACCTTGAGTAAGATACTGTCAGAACTCACTTCTTTTATACGGTCGTATGCAGCATATCATCTCAGACGTTCAAAAACTCAAATTACTGAAGCGACAGCCTCTCGTTTTGGTTTGCAAAGAACAAGATCGGTTTACCATCGGCCAGAGTTTGCAATTCGATTTTCATGGGCCAGTGGGCGCTCATTCTCTAATGTTGTACTATCACTGTCAGCTTTGCAAAAGTACGACCACTTACCTTTTGTCGTTTGTGTTGTACGCCCAAGAAGTATCGAGCTTCTGCTGGCAAATACGACTTTTCTTAAGAAGATTAGTCATAGTTCACATCAGCTAAGGGCAAGCGTTGCGGCGACAAATAAAACGCCTCACGATGCAATGATGATTGCCCCCCACCGCAGGGGTGGGGGCTAAATAAAACCCCTGGCGGGGCTAATCGCCCTTTGAGACTTTTTGCTTTTACTTTTTGATTTTCACCGTATTATACGGTGTTATGCAAATATTGTTAACAAATGACGATGGCATTTTTGCACCGGGACTGGCCGCTATTTATAAAGAGCTTGTCAAAATCGGCGATGTTACGGTTGTTGCACCGGCAATAAGTCAGTCTGGCGCAAGCCACAGCGTTACATTTGCTCAGCCGTTAGTGTGCAACAAAGTCGATATTAACGGCCAATTCACCGGTTTCAGCGTACAGGGCTCTCCCGCCGACTGCGTTAAACTGGCCGTTATGCAACTGCACGCCGGCCCCGTTGACCTGCTTGTTGCAGGAATAAACAGCGGCGCAAATGCGGGCATAAACGTTTATTACTCCGGCACCGTCGCAGCAGCAATGGAAGGCGCATTCTTAAAAATACCGGCTGTCGCAATGAGTCTTGCCACAGAAGAACAGATGGATTTTGAACAGGGTGCAAAATACTGCACCGAAATATTAAAAAATCTTATGCCGGTAAAAAGCGGCGGTGTAATAAATATCAACATACCGCTGTTATCGAAAGGCCGGCCAAAAGGCATAAGAGTTGTGCCGCAGTCAAGCAAAGGATTTGACGAATATTATATCCGCAACAAAAATGAGCATGGCCAAACTGTTTTCCAGTTAGCCGGCGACCTCCATCGTATTGACAACGCCCCCACCGATACTACTTCTCTCGAACAGGGGTATATAACAATTACCGCCCTGGCTGCGGATATGACCAACCACGAAAAAAACCACCGGCTGCAGCAAATAAACTGGCAGGCTATTGCGCTATAAAAGCAATTATGCCTCAAGGATAGATTAGCATAATTGCTGACGCCGAACAGGAGAATTTTAGAAATGAGAGCTCTGCTCAAAAAAAGCTAAAAATGTTCAATATTTTTGACAATCCTGCCGGCTTGCTAATATTAGCTGTGGTCACTCTGCTTATCCTGCTGACAATCCGTGCATTTACCTCGGAGAAAACATACTTTTTTCAGTGGCATCTACTAATCTTTCTCGTGGGCGTCTTCTTTGTATTGAATTTCCTAATCAAAAATGGCTTGGTGAAAATTAACGAAATAAGCGCCACCGGTCTTCAGACCATACTAATCACAGCCATTGCCGCCCTGCTCATCTATCTTTTAATAAGCGAGATTCGCATCGATAAACGATACTGGTGGCAGTGGTTTATACCCATAATTCTCGCCGTCTCCGCCGTCGGACTGGATTACTTCGTCGAAACCGATACCGAAAAAATCAAAACACTTCTTAAGAGAGCGACCAAAGCCGTCGAGCAGGAAAACTGTCAGACAATAAGTAACTTGATTGCCGAAAACTACAGTGATTCTTACCACAACACCAAAAGCGACCTGATGGCCTACTGCCGCTCGATAATGTCACGGCCTCTGGTTGAACAAAACACCACGATGAGTCTGGACATCGAAGAAGCCGGCCCAAACGCAATTGCAACTTTGACAGTTCTTATGAAATTCGACAAACAAAGTTACGTCTATGAGTACAAGCCTTCTATACTGATAAAAATGAAATTTGACCTCCGAAAAGACCCGGAGAAGACCTGGTTGATAAACCGCGCCGAAATACTGCAAATCGACAGACAGCGAGTCAACTGGAACTACGTCAAATAATCAAATGTTACATCCCGGCCGATAATTTATTTTCTCGACCATCTCCGAATAATCTGTTATATTCTCACACCTGATAAAAATTTTAATCAATTTTAATTGCTTCAGGAAAAATAACGATGGATTACAGAAGAATAATCCCCTGCTTGGATGTAAAAGATGGCCGACTGGTTAAGGGCATTAATTTCGTTCAGTTAAAAGACGTCGGAGACCCCGCTGAAAACGCCGCCGCATACAGCGATGCCGGTGCTGACGAACTGGTATTTCTCGATATCACCGCCACCATTGAAGGCAGAAAAACCCTTCTCGATGCCGTAAAAAGAACCGTCGAGAAAATCTCAGTCCCCCTGACGGTCGGCGGCGGAATAACCAACTGCAAGGCCATTGAAGAATTGATGGCAATAGGCGTATCGAAGGTATCCATCAATACCGCCGCTGTAAAAAATCCCGATTTCGTCAAAGAAGCCGCAAGTGAATTCGGCTCTGCCAAGATCACAATCGCCATAGATACAAGCAGCAACTCCCAATTACCTTCCGGCTTCGAAGTTATGGTCGCCGGCGGCACCGCCGGAACGGTTATTGACGCCGTTGAATGGGCAAAAAAGGTCGAGGACGCCGGAGCAGGCGCAATACTGCCCACCAGTATGGACGCCGATGGCACTCTCTCCGGATACGACATCCCAATGACTAAAGCCATTGCTGACGCCGTCAATCTGCCCGTAATCGCCTCAGGAGGCGCAGGTACACTGCAACACCTCTACCAGGCAATAGTCGAAGCCGGCGCAGACGCCGTCCTTGTCGCCTCAATAGCTCACTACGGCACATTTACTATAAAGCAAATGAAAGAGTATCTCGCACAGCGACAAATACCGGTAAATCTGTAAATTGCTCTTCCGCTCCTGCCGGCCTCCCCCCGGATTCGCACAAAAAATCCATTTTTCAAAATTATCAAAAAGTCCCCGCCCAAATCAGCCGATAGGAGGGTAGTTACTCTTTTTGATATTATGCTCTATACTGAAGAGATTGGGCAATGCTTCACAAAATGAAAAAAAAACTGTTACCCACAAAAACAAAAGTGCTTAACATTCGCTGGTATCCGAGTACCACAAGCTGCGTCAATACCAACCGAAGCAGACCAAAACCCCACCAAATGCCCCCTTTGATGGTACGCAAGGCCGAGTGGCGCCACTGAAAACTCCTCCAATACCCCTGATTACGCCCCCTTTTTCCCCCAAAAACCTCCCCTGTACAAATTTTTCGGTAACTAACGGCAATTTTTTATCCGATAAAAACCACTGGCCCGAACCGACCGTCTGAAAGGCAAAAAAATATGCTGTCCCCAACGGTTAAAAACATTGAGAATATCGCAAAACGACCGGACAGGCTTCTCGCAGTCAAAGAAAACGCCACCATCGCAGAAGCCTCGAAAAAAATGACCGACAATCATATCGGCTGTCTCGTCGTTTTTGATGAGAACGACAAATTTGCTGGCGTCATCACTGAACGCGATATGCTCGCCAATGTCCTCACAAAATCACTGTCTCCGGACGATGTCATTGTCAGCGACATTATGACCACCAATGCAGTCTCCTGCACTCTGGCTACTGCAATAAGTGACGTCGAGCAGCTTATGGCCAGCCACAAAATACGCCACATCCCCATCATCGACAATGGCGTCCCTATCGGTATGGTCTCAAGCCGCGACGTTATTGCTTACCAACTTACCAGCAACGAAGCAATGAAAACCGCTGCCGAACAACTCGCGATGCTCACAACCCAGTTAAAAAGTCTCGACTTCGATGACGTTATCGAATTAGCAATAAACCAGGTGCCACAAACCTTTCACGCTGACTGGGCCGTGCTGTGCCTTAAACAAACTGGCCCCACAAATCCGATGGTTCACCGAAAAGCCTGCCCACTCTCGGAAAACTATTTACTCCAGCCCGACGGCCCCGCCCAATTCTCCAAAAACCAGCGGGTCTCCTACGGCACAATCTGCCGATACTGCACCAACATTAACGCACAGCCGCCCGCTATAATGATTCCAATCAGTATCCACGACCAGCCCGCAGAACATCCGGACGGCAATCTAAAAAGCACAGGTTTCCTATGTATGTGCCGCCTCCAAACATCATCGCTCGGCTCCGAAGAGCCCCAGATATACAAGGCCTCCCTCCTGAGCGAAGTCCTAAGTTCCGGTCTGACAAATGCAAAGCTGTATCAGAACTATCAGCAGGCCAGACGTGACAGCCAGACAGACCCCTTAACAGGCGTCGGCACACGCCGCGTCCTCGATAAGGTACTCGCCGCAGAATATGCAAGAGCCGCTCGCTACAACAGACCCTTCTCCGTTGCAATTGTGGACATAGACAACTTCAAGCAAATCAACGACCAAACCGGACACGCCGCCGGAGACAAAGCCCTCAAAAATCTCGCAAAAATTATGACTGATACCATCCGCTCGGCGGACATTGTAACACGCTACGGCGGCGACGAATTCGTACTTCTAATGCCGGAAACAGAAATGCACAATGCCGCAAGAATGCTCGAAAGAATCAGACGCCGGGCCGGAACAATCTCAGTACCAAAATTTCGCAACGTCACAATAAGCTGCGGCCTGGCACAATGGAACGGCTCACCCGACGACACACCGCTATCCATCTTAAAGCGGGCTGACGCCGCTCTTTACCAGGCAAAGAACGAAGGTAGAAACAAAGTAGTAGAATCCAACCCCGCCGAAAACACCTGACCTTCTTTTCGCAATCCCCTGCGAATAAAATACAGTTACTTTTCTACAAAGCTCCAACCGTTCACTTCTCTCTTGAAAGATTCTCAAGCTCCATTTCAAACCGCAGCTTATGCTTGACCTCCTCCTGCGCCAAAGCCAGAAGCGTCTCTTTTGAATCCTTGTCCTTCGCATGCGGTATCAAATCCACATAAAGCCGAAAAGACGCATCTTCCTTCTCGACCCCAAGCAGCAGCATATCCCTGTAATCCATATCCAGCTCCGGCTCATCGCTGATTACATAATCCGAAACATCGAAGGTGCCCCCCTTTTGCACAGTATCCACCACCACACCTTTTTTGATGACCTCAAGTTCCAGTTTCGCTTTGTGTTCAAGCTCTTCTTCAGCAAACTCTTCAAAGACCTTGCGCATCTGCTTGCTCTTAACCATCTCCGCCAATGCAAGAAAAAACTCGTTCGCCTGTTGTTCTCTGGTAATTGCAAACTCTAAAATTTCGTCATCCGTCTCAATGTCCTTCATAGAACACCTCCCTCAAAATATCTTGATTCACTTTTTCTGCAATCAGCCACCTTAATGCTTCAGCGCAAAAATCGCCCCGGCCGAAGTTTACCTCTTAGCCTATTTATCAATGACCTCGGTCGCTTTTTCGCCGAGCCATTCGATATCGCCGCCTATCCCCTGGACCGTTTGGCAGCCGATTAAAGAAGGCATCAATACAATTAACAAAACCAAAAGTAATATTTTCCTAACCACTTTTCCAGCTCCAGAAAGACTGCGCGCCTTTCTTCAAAAACCACCTCACTATTTTAACCCTTGCCCCCCGCAATGCAAACAATAATTTCCGTCTGACCAAATAATCAATAATCAATTACTATGTCCCTGCAAAAAACGGAAATATTATCATGAAAATCCCAAATCAATCTTGACATCTTCGATGATAACAGTAAGATTTAGCCTCAATATCAAACAGAGTTGATTCAATATATGTCTCCACAAAACATTCAGGAGTGAACACAATGGCAGACAAAAAAGCGGACCTGGCCGGCCCTGGGATTGGTGACTACGACGAGCTCGAAAAAACTCTGCCGAACGACTATAACTCTTTACTGTCCCCGAAACAAACACAAATTGCCATTTATGAGGCAAAAGACTACATCAAGCAAAATCTGTGCAAAGAGCTTAATCTTATTCGCGTTACGGTTCCTCTAATCGTAGATATCGATAGCGGCTTGAACGACTACCTCGACCGAGATGGCTCACGCACCCCCATTTCGTTCCACATTTCAAATGACCATAACAAGAACCCCCTTGATGTCGAGGTCGTACAGGCCGCAACAAAATGGAAGCGTATGGCACTAAAACAATTCGACTTGAAAATAGGCGAAGGTCTGCTGACAGATATGCGGGCCATACGAAAAGACTACTTCCTCGACCACGACCACAGCGCCTACGTTGACCAGTGGGACTGGGAGCTCGCTATAACAAAAGAGCAGCGAAACCTTAAATTCCTAAAAGAAGTCGTAAAAAAACTCTGGAGGGTCATCACAGGCGCCGAAGACCACCTGCAGCAGCTTTTCCCCCAGCTAAAGACCGACCGCTATCCGAACCTGCCCAAAGAGCTCAAATTCATTCACGCCGAAGAAATACTCGAAAAATACCCCAACCTGCCGCGAAAGAAGCGAGAAACGGAAATTGCCAAACAACTCGAGGCGATGTTCATTTACGGTATCGGCTGGGTCCTCAAGGACGGCTACCCACACGAAATGCGGGCTGCTGACTACGATGACTGGGTAACAGAGACAACATCTGACGATGGAAGACCGATGCACGGCCTTAACGGCGATATCCTCGTCTGGAACCACGTAACAAACCGCCGGCACGAGCTGACTTCTATGGGAATACGCGTAAACGCCGATACCCTAAAAAAGCAGTTGGAGCTCTCAGGCCAGCTTGATTTCCTCAAACTGCCATACCATCAGGCCATTCTCAACGATGACATCCCGCTGAGTATCGGCGGAGGTATTGGCCAGTCGCGCACGTTTATGCTCCTCTTGAAAAAAGCCCATATTGGCGAGGTCTCCGCAGCCGTTTGGCCGAAAGTCCTGAAGGATATATGCAAAAAGAAAAACATCCACGTCATCGAATAAGGTTTGTCATTCCTGCGCTCGTTGTCATTCCGTACTTGTTTATCCTGAGTGAAACCGAAGGGATGCGGAATCCATAAAAAAATGGCTTCGCCGTGGGTTCTAACTAACGACTATTCACTAAACACAAACGACTAATCCCCCGCACCATTTTAACCGCAAAATAAGACAAACTGTACTTTCCAAAAAGAAAAACGCTAAGCAACAAGCTTTAGCAGCTTATAA
>CAZMCN010000101.1:0-7972 GCA_964564845.1 uncultured Pirellulales bacterium
ATGATTAAACAATCTCCGGCCTTGCCGCCAAGTCCAATATCGTTTGGGACGAATTGGATACCGAGGGTTTCGGCGAGGACGGGATGTTTGCCCTCATTTATGAGCAGCTCTGGAGAGGTTGTTATTTTGGGGCGGATGTAATTGCGTCGTTGAGCCAGGTATGCCAGTGCGGCGAGACAGTCACATTGTGCGAGGGTGTCTGCAAGAGACTGGAGGCGGCTGATATACTGTGCGGTGTGACGGCTGATTTGCTCGAATAGCTGCTGCTCTAAGTGCAGCGCCCTTTCAGCGGCGTCGAGCGCTTTGATTTCATATTCTTTTAGTTCGTCGGTGATGTAGCGTTCGGCATTTTTGATTGTCTGCTTTCGTACGTAGTGGGGCGGGGCCTTGTCGGCTGATGAATGGTTAATTTCGAGGTAATAGCCGAAGACCTTGTTGTAGCCGATTTTAAGATTTGCGATTCCGGTTCGCAGGGCCTGCTGTTTTTGATAGTTTTTCAGCCAGGTTCGGCCGTCTTTTGATATTGAACGTAGTTTGTCGAGTTCATCACTGAAGCCGGTTCGTATTACGCCACCATCGCGAAGGTGGGTGGGACTGTCGGGCTCAATAGCGGCTTCGAGTAAATCGGCCAGTTCGTCCATATTGTCACATTTTCCGGTGAGCTGTACGAGCAGGTCGGCTTTGAATGGTTGCAGGAGCTCGGTCAGCAGCGGCACTTTTCTCAATGTAGCAGCAAGGGACAACAAATCTCTCGGATTTGCCCGGAACGTGCTGATACGGGCTGCGATTCTCTCAGTATCGGCTATGGTTGAAAGCAGTTTGCGAAGAGCAGTTAATTGGGTCTGGGACTTTTTGAGCAGCTCAACGGCGTCCTGGCGAAGCTCGATAGAGCCGATGTCGCATAGTGGCATACAAAGCCAGTTGCGAAAGGTGCGGGCACCCATTGGGGTCAGTGTTTCATCGAGGCAGTCGAGCAGGGAGCCTTTTTTTCCTTCGGTGCGGATTGTCCGGAGGATTTCGAGACTGTGGAGAGAAGTCTGGTCGATTTGCAGGAAATTTTTTCGATTGATTTTCTTTAGACTCTGGATGTGGCCGAGTGTTTTTTTTTGGGTTTCGTTTAGATATTCGATGACGGCACCGGCGGGTGGGATGAGGAGCTGCTCGCCGTCGGAGATGCCGAATCCTTCGAGGGTGGTTGTGCCGAAATGTTTGAGGAGTCGCTGCTTTGCCTGATAATTGTCGAAATACCAGGATGGGCGCTCGGTTACAATTGCACCGGTCAGCAGAGCGATGTCTTTGGCCAGTTTCCTTGTTTCAGCTTCAAATAGTTCGCCTCGTCTGTCGGGGAGCAGACATTCGGCAGGGGAGAGGCGGAGCAGTTCATCGAGCAGTTTGGCTTCCTGGATTTGCTGAACGAAAAAATGGCCTGTTGAAATGTCGACCCAACTGATTGCGGCCGTTGGGTTTGGTGTAAGGCTGACGGCACAAAGGAAGTTTTCCTGCTTTGCGTCTAAAAGGATGTCATCGGTGAGGGTGCCGGGCGTTACAATTCGGACGACATCTCGTTTTACGACGCCTTTAGCGTTTTTGGGGTCTTCTACCTGCTCGCAGACGGCGACTTTGTAGCCTGCCTCGAGCATTTTTTTCAGGTATCCGTCAACGGCGTGATAGGGTACGCCGGCTAATGGAATGGGATTGTTACCTTTGCTGCGGGAGGTCAGGGTCAGGCCGCAGACCTTTGAACAGGTTATGGCATCGTCGTAAAAAGTCTCGTAAAAATCGCCCATGCGAAAAAACAGGATGCAGTCGGGGTATTTTTCCTTGAAGTGTGAAAACTGCTTCATCGCAGGCGTTAATTTTTCAGTTTTTGCGAACATAGAAGCAGATTATACACGAAGTCGGCCGTTTAACAACTCTGTTATGACAGAAAGGGTTTTTCTTTTGGATTTTGTGTTGAGAAGTTGTTTCAGCAGCTTTTCCTGGCGGGCTGTAAAACAGACGGGGGCAGAAAGGTCAAGGGCGGCGGCGCCGGAAGTTTGCCGGATTTTGTTTAGAAGGTTTTCGATGCCGGTTTCGAGTTTGGTGCTGAGCAGAACAGTATTTTTCAGGGGAACAGGCAGTTGTGCGGGGTTGAATCCGGTTGGTAAGTCGGATTTGTTCAGGACTGTGAGGATTTTCCCTTCTGCTTCGCTCAGGGCGAGCTTGTCGGTGATTTTTTCAAGCAGCAGGTTGTCAAGCTGGTCTGTGGTTTGGCTGTTGTCCAAGACGAGCAGGACAATGTCGGCCTTTTCTAATACTTCAGCGGTTTTCTGTTGAGACAGCTCTTCGACGTTTTGTTTCGATGTTGCTGAAAGTTTTTCATCCAAGCCAGCCGTGTCAATTATTTCGACGGAAAGAGGAGCGATTTTGCATTGAGCACTGAGCCAGTCTCTTGTTGTGCCTTTTATATCGGTAACGATAGCTTTTTGGCGGCCTGCGAGACAGTTCAGCAGCGTACTTTTACCGGTGTTTGGCGGGCCTACTATTGCAGCTGTGCAGCCGTAAATAATCAGTTTTGCGGTTTGGGCTTTTTGGAGTATTTGCCGCGTGTCGGCTTTAATTTCATCGAGAGTTATTTTGTTGTTTAGCCAGTTCCGTACTTTTTTGTTTAGGCCGGTGTTGATTTGATTTTCGAGTATTTTAGTTCCTTCGATTGTTTTTGCATTTAGCTGGGCGATTTTGGCTTCGATTTGGATTGTGCTGAAATGTTTTTGTGCGGTGAGGGTTTTTGTGAGGAGCTGCTGTGCGGAGAGCAGTTTTACCCCATTTTTTTGCAGCAGTTTCATTATCTCGGCTACAATGATTGGATTGCCGTGACAGTTTATGGCAAAGGTCTCTGGTGCTTCACAGCCGATTGTAACGTGGTCGATGGCCCTGTTGCCATTGGTGATTGTGCCGAGCAGTATTTGGCCAGGCTGGAAAAGAGCGGTTTTGCGTGCTTTTGGGACAAAGATTTTTTTCAAGGCGGCATCAGCCTTTTCACCGAAAAGCTGAACGGTTGCTATCGCAGAAGTGCCTTTTCCGGTCATAACAGCAGCGAAAATACTCATAGCCAGGTAGTTTACTCCTTTTGTTCGAGATATTTTCGATAAGCCAAGGCGATACCTTTTACGACGAGGTTCGGGACGTAAGAATCGATGAACTGGCAGTCGTCTTTTATGATTTCAGCAGCGGCGCCGGTGATGATGGTTTGCGGCCATCTGCCGATTTTTTCGGCATACCGCCTGATGACCTCCTCGAGTGTGCCGATGGCTGAATAATACAAGCCGCAATTTATGGCCTGTTTTGTGGTCTTGCCGTATGGAGTTTTTGGCTTAGTGACGTTTATCTTCGGCAGTTGTGCGGTGTTTTCCTTTAAGGCTTTTGCGCTGATTTCAAAGCCGGGACAAATGGTGCCGCCAAGAAAGATACCCTTTTCATCAATCAAATCGATTGTGACCGCTGTTCCGAAATCAGCTACGATGACTGCATCCTCGACTACGGCGTAGGCGGCGGCGGCGGCGATAATACGGTCGATACCAACTTTTTGGGGCTCATCGACCGACAAATCCATCGGCAGAGGTATGTTTTTACCTATGAGCAGTATTTTTTCACCAAGAACTTTCCTTATTAACTTTCGGATGAATTTTGTTTGTTTAGGGCTGACGCTGCTGACGACAATTACACCATCGTGTTTTTTTTCTTTTGAACTTTTGGCGATTGGAATTTTACTCCAGGTGGATTTGAAGCATTTGGTCAGTTCTGTTCGGGCCCTGCTGGGTATTGAGCTGATAGACTTTTGTCTGCCTTTAAGGAACAGAGCGATAGTGGTATTTGTATTGCCGATATCTACAGCGATTAAATTCATAATTTATTGCGCCTTTGCCGTTTTAATTTCTTTTGTTTTTTGCCATAATAATTCGATTAGCTCTTTGACGCCTTTGCCGGTTACCGCTGATATGGGGTAAATCGTTTTTTTCAGTTTTTTTTTGATGTTATTTACTATTTTACCGTCAGGGTCAAGGTCTATCTTGTTTGCGACGATGATTTCGGTTTTTTCGGCCAGGGTTTTGCTGTATTGCTCCAGCTCGCTTCGTAAGGTGTGGTAGTTCTCCACGGGGTCGGAGCCATCTGTGGGCATTATATCAAGAATGTGTGCGAGAATAGTAGTTCTTTCTATGTGTTTTAGGAATTCGAAGCCGAGTCCTGCTCCATTGTGTGCCCCTTCTATAAGCCCGGGGATGTCGGCCATAACGAATCGTCGAAAGTCGCTAAGTTCGACGATGCCGAGAACGGGCTTGGTTGTGGTGAAGGGGTAATCGGCGATTTTCGGCCTTGCTGCTGAGCAGCGGGAGATGAGCGTGCTTTTTCCGGTGTTCGGCATTCCAAGAAGGCCGACATCAGCTATGAGTTTTAATTCGAGACGAATGTTTCTTTCCTTGCCCTTTTTGCCGGGTGTTGTAGTTCTGGGGGTTTGATTGGTCGAGGTTGCAAATGCTTTATTGCCTTTTCCTCCTTTTCCGCCCCGGCAGATGCAGACCTTCATTCCAACTTTATTGAGGTCTTTAAGCAGTAAGTTCAATTCGTCATCATAGATTAGCGTGCCTGGAGGCAGGGGTATTATTAAGTCTTGTCCATCTGCACCTTGTTTGTTATTTGCGGAGCCGTCGGCGCCGTTTTTTGCGTGCCAGTGATGTTTGCCGGCAAAATCCGTCAAGGTATCGAGATTTTCGACGGCTTGGAAGTAGATGTTTCCTCCTCTTCCGCCGTTGCCGCCATCCGGGCCGCCTTTTGGGATGAACTTTTCGCGACGGAAGCTTAGACAGCCGTTGCCGCCTTTGCCTGCCCTGACATAGATTTTTGCTTCGTCAATAAACATAGTTTTTGCATTGTGTAAAAGCGTACGTAGTATTGAGCATTTTATATAAAAAAAGGATGGCGTAAAACCATCCTTTTATTTGCTAGAAATTTTTGTTTTTGTCAGACGACGTGGACTTTCCTGCCCTGGAAACGAATAATACCGTCAGTCGTTGCAAATAATGTGAAGTCTCTTCCTATACTGACGTTCGAGCCTGGGAAGAATTTTGTTCCACACTGGCGGACGATGATAGAGCCGGCCTTGACCATCTGACCGCCAAAAGTTTTTACGCCTCTGTATTTTGGATTACTGTCTCTTCCGTTCCTTGAAGAGCCTTGTCCTTTTTTATGTGCCATAAGTAAATACCTTAAATTTTTACACTAAATTTTACGTTAATGTCTGTGGCTTATATTTTAACGGCTTTAATCTTTATTGTCCAGAAGAATTTTGAGTTTTGTTGCAGTGCCGCTTTTTTTATGGCCATTGTGCCTGCAATATACGCTTTATTTCACCTAATTGGAGTATATTGACCGTTGCGAGCTTGATTTTGCCCTGTGGGTCAACGAAGAAACTGCAAGGAATAGAATCTATAGTATTATAGGGCTGCGGCACAACAGCCGAATCAACGGCAAAGACCGGATAGTTGATTCCTTTGTTTTCAGCTACAAATTCTTTTACCATTTTGAGGGTATTGTTTTCTGTAAGAAAAGAGACGGCGAGGATGGCTAATTTGTCCTTATTGATGATTTTTCGCAATGCGATTATGTGCGGTATTTCTACTATGCAAGGCCTGCACCAGGTTGCCCAAAAGACAATCATAACGTCCCTGCCGCGATAATCACTAAGTTTGTGCAATGTTCCGTCAAGAGCGGTCAAGGTAAAGTCCGGTGCTGTTTTTCCAACCCAGTTCTGATAAGCAGGTTCCCAAATTCTTGCGGTCTCAATCACCTCATTCATAGTTAAAGTTGAGGGATTAGCAGGAGCGGGTTCGGTGGGTTTTGCAGGTTGGGTTTTTTCTTCTGTGGGTGGCGGAGATTGCGGCTGCTTATCCTTTTTGCAACCCGGCAGGATAAATACGACCACGAAAATGAATGGCAGCGATGAATAAAGAAGTTTTTTAATCATTTTAGAATTCTCCTGTAATTTCAATCTTAACGAAAAAGCTGATTGTACAGGAATGAAGCGTTTGTGTAAAGTCGAAACTGCCAAATTTTTTGTGCTGTATTGGTGCGGAAAAGAGTCTTTGACCTGGATTTTTGGTGTTGGTACAATCTACAGCAATTTGATGAAAAGTGCATTTTATAGTCCTGTGTTTTTAAGGGGCAGGCAGTTTGAGATACAAAAGAAGATAAGAGGATGGCGGAACTATTGAAAAACATTTTAGCCGAAGGCGGAGGACTCAACCTTATATTACTGATAGGAATTGCGATTTTTTTAGGGACTGTCGGGGCAAAAATATTTCAGAAGCTCCGCATACCGCAGATAGTCGGTTATGTTACTATCGGCATAATCTTAGGGCCGGTGCTGAATATTATTTCGCGAGAGACGATTCATACACTTGAGCCGTTCAACTTATTTGCATTAGGTGTCATAGGTTTTATGATTGGCGGTGAGCTTGAGCGTGACGTTTTTATGAAGTTCGGTAAGCAGGTTTTTTCGATTTTGCTGTTCGAGGGGTTGACGGCATTTTTGCTGGTAGGGGTTTTTAGTTTTTTGATAATGTTGGTATTCTGGGGCTGGCAAATGGCATTAGCCGCCGGAGTGGTATTTGGGGCAATATGCGCTGCGACCGACCCTGCCTCTACGGTGAATGTACTATGGGAGTATAAGACGCGCGGTCCGATTACAACGATGCTGACAGTAATTGTTGCCCTTGATGATGCGCTTGCAATACTTCTGTACATAGCCAGTGTCAGTATCGCAGGTGTTCTTACCGGTCGAGGTGGTGAGAGCGGATTTTTAACAATGATATTTCATGCAGTTTATGAAGTGAACGGTTCTTTAGGTTTGGGATTGGTGGCAGGCTTGGTTCTGCGTTGGATTGTAATACGAGTGGACGATAATGAAAAGACGTTAATATTTACACTCAGTACAATAATACTGACAATCGGTCTTGCGGAGAGCTGTGGGCTTGATGTTATTCTTTCTTCGATGGCTTTAGGTGTTACTTTAATAAATTTTCTGCCTCGGCGCAGTCTTAAGAGTTTCGAGTTGGTGCGTATGTTTTCACCGCCTATATATGTGTTGTTTTTTGTTCTTATTGGCTGCAGATTGAATATTTCGAGTATACGTGTGCAAATCTGGTTTTTAGCTGCTGCTTATATGTTAGGCAGTATCATCGGCAAGACTACAGGGTCCTACCTGGGTGCAGTCTATTCTAAAGCCGTACCGACGGTCAGAAAATATCTGGGATTTTGCCTGTATCAACAAGGTACAATAGCGATTGCCTTGCTGATTATGGCAAGCAGTCGTTTTGAGGGTGAAATCCGAGCAACAATGTTGTCGGTAATAATAATCGGGGTCTTCCTGCTCCAGTTTATAGGTCCGCTGTGTGTAAAAGTCTCAGTCAGTAGAGCCGGTGAAGCAGGAATGAATATTACCGAAGAGGACCTTATCAAGACTTACGGGGTTGGAGATGTGATGGACAGGAAGGTTCCGGCTATTTCAGCGGGTATGTCTTTGAGCGAAGTAATCAGGGTAATCAGCGCTACGGATAATTTTTACTACGCTGTTGTCGATAATTATAAAAAGCTTATAGGCGTTATCACCCTGGATGGTATCAGAAACACTTTTACGACACAGGAGTTAAACAATTGGCTGGTGGCTCTTGATATTATGGAGCCGCCGATTGCGAAAGTGACGCCGGATGTAGCATTATCAGAGGCATTCGAGAAAACACAACAGCTTGGTATTGAACATATTCCAGTTGTAGCTTCAGACCAAGACGAGAGGTTTGTAGGTATTTTGGATTGTCATGCTGTTCGTCGTTCGCTTAGTGCTGAGGTATTGTCACGACAGCAAAAAGCTGATAGTATGCAAAACGTTTAATACAGCCGATTTGCACAAAACTTGAAATTGGATTGCTATGCTTTATTC
>CAZMCN010000102.1:0-7909 GCA_964564845.1 uncultured Pirellulales bacterium
TTCCTGCTGTTACTCATATTGACTACTCCGCCAGATTACAGACCGTCAGTGAGGACGATAATCCATTATATTATCAAATGCTAGAAAGGTTTGATGAAAAATACGGTTGTCCCGTGGTCATCAACACATCCTTCAATGTTCGAGGCGAACCTATTGTATGCACCCCCCAGGATGCGTATTTATGCTTTATGCGAACCAATATGGATTACCTGGTAATGGGCAACTTTCTCATAGAAAAGAAAGAGCAAAAACCACTGGATAAAGATATCGAATGGCTCAGGGAATTTGATTGGGATTAGGGTAGATTGTGTTCATTGAAGAGGTCAGGAATATCAAGAGCAGCAAAAGCCAACTGCGAAACTTTGAAATAGCTGCTGGTATCATTTTGGGCCTGCTGGGCGGATTGTTTTACCGGCAACAGAATGACTGCTATCCATACTTACTTGCACTCTCGGCGGTATTCCTTTTGTCCGGCTTACTTTTACCGAACTTACTGAGGCCCGTATATAAAGTGTGGATGTTTTTAGCCTTACCTTTAGGATGGCTCGCAACAAGAGTGATTTTAATTGTTTTGTTCTATGCGGTGGTTGCTCCGATTGGGCTTCTGACAAAGTTGTTCAAAAAAGATTTTTTGAATTTGAAATCAGGCCACGATGTTGATAGCTATTGGATATACAGACAAAAGACAAAATTTACAAAAGAGGACTACGAAAAACAGTTTTAAGAAACAGGCTGTCCTGCCAAACAATTTAAATACTGGATGAAGAAGGCAGTTAAGATGAGCAGGCTTTCAATTATATCAGAATTCTGGGAATTCTTGAAAACTCATAAGAAATGGTGGTTAGTGCCGATAGTAGTATTCCTGATACTATTGGGTGCATTGATTATACTTACCGAAGGCTCCGCCTTAGCTCCCTTTATTTATGCATTGTTTTAGTAACGGACAATATCATCTGCTGTCCTGGTGATAAAACACAAAATCTTTTTGGTAGACTTCTTTTCCGACGGGTTTTATTTTCTCCGCCTTGCCTGCTCGTAGAGCTTCAGATGCTCAAGTGCCTCTTTATCCCGGCCGGTCATTTTCAATGCTTCACTTAGATTATAGTGTACATTAAAGAAATCAGGCTCGATTTTTAGTGCCTGGCGATAATGGCTGATTGCCTCGTCAAATTTGCCTTCCTTCACAAGCGCATTGCCAAGATTGTTATGTGCTTTGGCATAATCGGGATTGATATTTAATGCCAGACGATAATGGCTTATCGCTTCGTCAAGACTGCCTTTTATTTCAAGGACACCACCGAAATTGAGATGAGCCTTGGTATAGTCGGGTTTGATTTTCAGCGCCTGGCGATAGTGCTCTGTCGCCTCGTCGAATTTGCCAATCATTGCCAGTGTATTAGCGAGATTGCAATGTGCGTACGGGAATTTGGGTCTGAGTCTAAGCGCCTGACGGTATTGCTTTATTGCCTTGTTATAGCGGCCCTTTGAGTGAAGTGCGATACCAAGACTATTGTAAACAGGGGCTTTTGAGGGGTTGATTTTAAGTGCACGATGATAGTGACTAATTGCCTCGTCAAATTTACCCTGTTTTGCCAGTGCAATACCCAGATTATGGTGAGCATCATGATAGTTGGGTTCAATCTCAAGCGCTTTAAGATAATAGATAATAGATTCGTCGGTGTTTCCGGTTTCTGCAGTAGTGGAACCGAGAATAAAATGTGCCTCTGCATCGTTTGGAGCCAGCTTCGTTGCTCGCAGCGCCAGCTTCCGTGCCTCTTCAGTCCTGCCCGCCCATTTGAAAACCTGTGCTACATTGCGCAGTGCCTCGCCATGGGTCTTGGTATCAAGGTGGCTTTTGAGCTCTTCTGTTACCTGTTGCAGTGCAGCATCACCCCAAGTCTGTGCGGGCTTTACGATGCCCTGTTCACTCATTTGCTCCAGTATCGCCAGCGCCAGTTGACGATGGCCCTCGATGGTTGGGTGCACGTGGTCAATGAACATTTCTCCACCGGGTACGGAATGTTCCGAAAGCTCTTCAATTAATGCGGCAAAATCAACCAATCCCGCCCCTTGCTCAGCGGCAACTTCGACAACGTACCCACGCATCGCCGACAGGGCACGCAGCGGACAGATGTCCTCATCTAAAGCACGCCCGAACGAAGATTTCGCTTCACTATAACGGCCTAACTCCCACAGTACACTCCCACGCAGATAGTGAAGCTGGGCATACTGCTCGTCGATTGCCATTGCTTTTTCAACTGCTGCAAGCACTTCATTTAGCTTTCCGACAACGACGGTTTCCTTTGCGTACTTGAATACATCCCGCCAGCGTTTGTTGTCTGTATCATTAAACCCATCCCGATGCTCGCTCTTAAAGGGGGCGCAATCCCGCAGGTTCGATGCAGGTGTAACGAAAATTACTTCAGCACCGGTCGATTTTGCGATGTCAACGCAGCGAGCCAGGTTGAAGCGATAGTGCTGGAGTATCTGTTTTTTTAGCTCGTCGTCACGGTGATAACTTTCAGGGCCAATAGAGTTTTCCAGTATTGTTTCGACCTCGCCGGGAAGAACGACAGACTTGTCTTTCATTTGGCCGAACCGCCCCCTTACAATATCAATTGTTTGCCTGACTGCTGTATTGGTGCGGGTTCGGCTCAGAATCGCTCCTAATTGGCGAATTGCTCCTGGCACCCTGATTATCTGACCGTACGTTCGCTGCTCCAGAAACTCGTTTTGGCCTGAGTAAATAATATACAGGTCAGGCTCATAGCGATTCAGTTCTTCCATCAGCACAGCTACACGGTAGCTGGCATAACTGATGCCGCCGGCGTTAATCACCTCCCATTGTCGGGATGGGTCGGCCTTCGGCAGTATTACGCGTAACCAACCGCAAAACGAGGTTGTGTCGCCATAGGGTCGGCCGAATGTCGTCGAACCGCCCATACAGAAAATACGATATGTATCGGCAGATTTATTTTTGACAAATTGCTGGGTGTTGAAAAATTTCACCTTGTTCTTTGCTGTTACCATAATTTTGTTGCCGTACGGCCCGGTTGTCTCGGTAAAAAGTGGAATATAAGATGAAAAACCAATATAGGGGTCATCCTCATACAGAACAGGTCGTACCCCAAACAGCGCCAACATCACTTCAAGCAACACAAAAAATGCGCAGAAAGAAACAATGCTGAATAGTATCTTCTTCCAGATAGAGAGCTTTATATGTTCCGCCTTTTGCTTCGACTCTTTTGTTCTCTTATTTGTTTGTTTCATAACATAAGCATACAAGGCGTGATTTTGACATCAAGCGTCAATTCATCACCCCCATCATTTTAACGACTTATCACTTCTTTTTGGGTTCTCGGCTGTGTCCCCGCTTTTTGTATTTCTCCAGCAATTCCGTAAGCCGCCGTACAACATCCGGACGCCCAATCCACAAGTTATGCTCCTCTGCGATGTCCTCTTGAAGGTTATACAACTGGCCTTTCGGCTCGCCCGGCTTTGGTTCAATATGTCTGGGTTTGCTAAAACCGCCGGAGCCTCTTCCAAGAATCAGTTTCCACTTTCCCTGGCGTACGGAAAACATCCCCCTGCTGGAATGATGCACAGTTGCTTCACGGATTGGTTTATCAAGTTTTTTACCCAGCAGAACCGGCAGGATATTATAGCTGTCCTCACCCGCATTATCCGACAGTTCTTGGCCAACGATAGCTGCACAGGTCGCCATCAGGTCTGAGAGACAAATGGTCTCATCGCTGCTTGTGCCGGGCTTGATTTTACCCGGCCAGCGTGCGATAAACGGTATGCGATGGCCGCCGTCCCAGATGTCGGCTTTCATACCCCTGAAGTGATAATTGGCCAGATGACTGTATTCTTTTATAAAATCTTTTTTCCAGTGAGAACCATTGTCACTGGTAACAATGATGAGTGTATTGTCGGTAAGTTTAAGCCTATCTAAGGTATCAAGCACCTGTCCAATGGTCCAATCGACCTGAAAGACAAAATCACCATAGACGCCCGCCCTGCTGCGGCCCTTTACAAAATCAACGGGAACCCAGGGCTGATGCGGCGCCGTTAGCGGAAAATACAAAAAGAAAGGATTTTCAGGGCTCTGTTTTGTGTGTTCTTCGATGAATTGAACCGCCTTTTTTGTAATAGTAGGCAGAACTTCGATGTGCTTAAAACCAGGCGCGATTGGGCCGGGCCTGTAAAAAACCGGCCAAGAGGACTTTTCTATCTCAAGAGTCGGTATCTCCACAGCACGGTCGTTCTCGATATACAGATGAGGAATCATATCCAAAGAGGCGGGAATACCAAAAAAATAGTCAAAGCCAAGCTCATTCGGACCACCCTTAAAAGGTTTGGCAAAATCGATGTTTTGAGCTTCTGCCCCGTTAGAAGTCTGCACTGAGGGCACCGTAACTACTGAAGGCGACTTACTTCTAACGGGGTCTGCTTGTTCTTTTCTGCTGCTGGGTTTTTTACCGTCCGTGGTGGCCAAATCCAGTCCCAGATGCCACTTGCCGACACAGGCTGTTCGGTAGCCGTGTTTCTTTAAAAGAGAGGCAACGGTCAACCGCTGCGGCTCTATCAAGGCAGGTGAATATCCCCAGAGCACGCCATTTTTCAAATGTGTTCGCCAGCAATATCGGCCGGTCAGAATACCATAGCGGGTCGGTGTACAAACCGCAGATGGCGAATGAGCATCGGCAAAATATATTCCCTCTGCTGCGATGCGGTCCATATTGGCCGTGGGGATTTTTGAGGCCTTATTCAAACACGTCAAATCGCCGTAGCCCATATCATCTGCCAATATATAGATTATATTAGGCAATTTACTTCTTGAAGTCGCCCTGCCGGAAAAACCTGTACATCCCGGAAAAGCAAATGCTGCTGCACCAAGACCAACCGTCCTTAAAAAATCACGCCGATTAAAGTTTTCATTCATTATTAATCTCCTTCTGCTATATTCTTTTTTGATGGAACCTGTCCTGAACTTGTTGAGGGAAATCCGTTTTGACGAATACGCCGGCCAACGTCTCTAAGGGTTTTTACATCTTCGGGATGTATTGAGCCGTCCGGCAGCGGGCCGGTATTCAACAGCAGATTGGCGTTCTGGTTCGCCGCCTTCGCCAGCATTTCCATTACCTCATTGGGACTTTTATGTTTGCCGTCATTGGCCTTTATATATCCCCAGCCTTTCGGCTGGAGGGTGTCGCATATTTCAAGGACTTTGCCCGTATCTGTCAAACCTCGCCCGCGGCGTTCCGGCGCAAAGAAATCCTCCGTACCCAACATTCCCTGTTTGTAAGAAAGCAGTACCTGCGGCTGCAGGCTGTGAATCATATCGTAAAGCTGGCGGCACTGGAATTTCGACCTGTCTCTTGAAGCAAGCACCGAATACCCATCCAGCCATATACCTGCGATTGGGCCGTAGTTTGTTAATAACTCGGTAATCTGTGCACTCATAAAATCGAGATACTTTTGCAACTCGTGCTCTTTGCCGTAAGCATATGTTGGCCCAGGTGGGTCATATTTAGGACGCGCACTGCCGCCCCATTCATCGTTGTTAGGTGCGTGCGGATGTTTCCAGTCCCTGCCGTGCGAATAATAGCAGAAAAACCCTAAACCCCTTTTGGCACAGGCTCGGGCTAATTCGCCCACCAAATCGCGCTTCGCAGGAGAATTGACACTATTAAAATCGTTCTGTTTCGTGTCAAAAAGGCAAAAACTGTCGTGGTGCCGCGTCGTAATATTGACATATTTCATTTGCGCTTCCAGGGCAAGGTCGCAAATAAAATCAGCGTCAAAATTCTCCGCCGTAAAGGTATTTTTCAGTTTGGCATATTCATTAACCCGAATCTTCTCTCTGAACTGCACCCATTCGTGACGACCAAGCTGAGAGTATAGACCATAGTGCAGGAACAGACCGAATCTGGTATCTCTAAACCATTCGATTGCAGCCTGGCGAGGACTTCTGCTGTAGATTTCTTCATAGCCCTTCAGATACGAAGGCACTTTTATTTTTTCCCCGGCGAACTTCCCTCTGCAAGCACAATTCAAATTTGATACCAGCAAAGCCGCTGCTCCCGCCCGGTGATTGCTAATCCGCAGGATGCCTTACGGCAAAAGTCTCTCCGGCTTATGACCTCATTAAATATTTTCATTAAAAAATCTTTCTTTCTTCACTTATACCTGATTTTTATTTCTTACTCGGCTTCCACGAGGAAATCTCAGCCACCGCCCAGTCGTTGGCCTGAAGCTTGACTTTATCACCGGTTTTCTTAAACCAGTCCTCCATCAAAGCAGTCAATTCCTTTATACGTTCGGCCTGGGCTGGGTCGTCAGCAAGATTGGTCATCTCCCAGGGGTCGCTTTTCATATCGAAAAGCTGTGTCGTCTTTTTGCCTTTGATATTGTAGTAGATGAGTTTCCAGCGGTCCGTGCGAACACCACGTTGAAAACTCTTGTAGGCAAAGAATACCGAATTCCGCACCTTTTTTTCCTTTCCCTGTATAAGCCGGGCCAGGCTCTTGCCTTCGACCGAATCGGGTATAGGCTGACCGGTCAAATCACATAGAGTAGGAAAGATGTCATTTAGATAACAAAGGGCATCGCATTTTTTATTTTTACCGATACCTGGGCCGGTAAAGATAAGAGGCACGCGAACACTGTGGTCGTACAGGTTCTGTTTGCCCATCAGGCCATGCCGGCCCACCGCCAGTCCGTTGTCACCGGCAAAAACAATGATTGTATTTTTATCACGTCCGGTTTCTTTCAGCGACGTCAATACACACCCGATTTGCGCGTCGAGGTGTGTTATCATTGCGTAATACGCAGCGATATGTTCTCGTACCACTTGGGGCGTGCGCGGCCACGGCGCCAGCCTTTCATCCCGGATTTTCAAATCTCCATTATCAAAGGGATGTTCCGCCATAAAATTCTTCGGCAGTTGAATCTTCTCCGGGGCATACATATCCACAAATTCCTTTGGTGCCATCCTTGGGTCGTGCGGAGCTGTATAAGAAATATACATAAAGAACGGCTGAGCACCTTTGTGTTGCGCCAGAAACTTGACTGCGGCATCGCTGTAAAGGTTACTCGAAAACCGCTTCGCCGTGTATTGTTTACTTTCGGGGTACTTGCCCGTCGGGTCGAAATCGTAAACTCTCGGCGTAGGGTGACCGCCATACTTCATCCCGTGCATACCGCCGAAAAAGATACTGCCACCGGTTGTAAATGACCGCGCAAATGAGTCTCTGCCGTTGTGCCACTTGCCGGTGCCAAAGGTTACATAACCGCAACTTTGCAAAACCTCCGGCAGCATCGAATGCTCCTGAGGAATTTTACGCCCCTTGTTTACGAGATGGAACAGATGTCTGCCGGTCATCAGCATTGCACGGCTGGGCATACATACCGCACCACTCATCGAACCCATTATATATGCATTGGTAAAGCTCGTCCCATTGCGCACAAGCTCGTCCATATTCGGAGTAATAATTTCCTCATTACCTAAAGCAGCGATAGTATCAAAACGCTGGTCGTCGGTAAATATAAACAGGATATTCGGCTTATTCGGTGCCGGCCGATTGTTCGCAAATAGACCAACGCCGTTCGTGCATCCGGCCAAAGCCAGCGCCGTAAGGCATCCCGCGGACTTCATAAAATCACGCCGTGTATAATTGTTTTCCATTTTTTACTTCTCCAATTTTTATTTGTAGTCTTTGCCGTCCAGACTAAGCTTACACGAAGCTCGCCATTTGTTTAGCGTTTTCTTCATCTGTTTTACGATTTCGGGTTTTTCATTAGCGATATCTTTCTTTTCATACGGGTCTTCGCTCAGGTCGAAGAGCATATACGTTCCGCCTTTATCTATACTGATGAGCTTGTAACGGTTATCGGTAAGCGATAT
>CAZMCN010000103.1:0-7797 GCA_964564845.1 uncultured Pirellulales bacterium
AGACTTCCGACCATTTTTATTATATGTGCACAAAATATTTTGCTGATGGGGACGTGCATAAGTATTTTAATCCGTATGACTCGCCTTATGACTCATACATTAACTTTATGAATATTTTAGGCAATCTTCATAGTCGTTGTTCTAAGCAGATGACAGGGGCGGCATTGGGCACCGTATCGCAAAATAAAGACCAGCCGGATTTGCAAATAGTTTGTTAGACCCCTTATTATATGTTTTCTTGTTCGAGCGCTAATTCTGATTGTTGGATTCTAACGCCATAATACTTCTGGGAGTACAATTGTGCTGACGCTGCAAAAAACTGCCAATGTTACAATTACTTCCGTAGCGATGGGGACCCCATTTTGCAATAGGTCGCAAAATGGGAACGCGATGGACAATGAACCGCTTGAGGACTTGTTGGAAAAGGAATGGCTGCTGACTAATAATCGCGGCGGCTATGCATCTTCTACTATTGTTGGCTGCAACACCAGAAGGTATCACGGCCTTCTTATCGGCTCAATTAACCCATCCGTCAACAGGATAATGGCTTTGGCCCAATGCCTTGAAATGGTAATACTTAACGGCGAGGTCTTTAATCTTTCAACCATCGAATTCGACGGCAAATTCGCTCCAAGCGGTTTCAGGTTTATCAGGCAGTTCCGTCGGGATACCGGCGTGCATTTTCATTATCAACTGGACAAAACTGAGGCCCCCAAACGCACTGTTTCATGTTTGGGGAACCCCATTAAACTTACAAAATCCGTTTATCTCGCCCGCGACGCTGATACCGTTGTCTTGTCGTATGATTTTACAAGTGTCGCTGAGCCGATAGAATTTGTTTTGCGCCCTTTCATAGGCTTACGTGACTTTCATACTCTGCAAAAATCGTATGCTCCATTATGCTCAAAACCACTTGGGAATGGTTTGATGATTCGCCATAATACATCGCAAAGCTGTGAGCTGCTTCTGGATTGTCCCGCTGCAATCTTTGAAAAGGACGAGCAATGGTGGTTTAATTTCGTATATCGCAAAGACAGACAAAGAGGTCAGGATTTTACCGAAGATTTGTGGACTCCGGGCTTTTTCAAGTACCAGCTTCACTCGCCGAGCAAAGTTGTTTTATACGCAAATCTCAGCGACCACGGTCAACCTGAGCAGTTAATGAATAACGATGGGGTTCCCCAAACGCGAAACAGTGCGTTTGGGGGCCCCGGTATTGATACAATACGTCAGGATTTGCAAACCTGCCAAAGAGATATTATTTCCGTTGCTAAGGCTGGAGACAAAAAACTCAAAACTCTTTGTTTAGCTGCCGACCAGTTCATTAGCGAACGACAGACGAATCCGAAGCAAACCCGATACAACACAGGCTATGAACAACACGAGAAAAAAACCACAATTTTAGCCGGCTTCCCTTGGTTTGCCGACTGGGGAAGAGATGCCTTTATCTCCCTGCCCGGGCTGTTGCTTTCTACGGGCAGACCGGATAAAGCAAAGTCTGTTTTAACTACTTTCGCTCAAACAGCCGATAATGGTATGATTCCGAACCGCTTCGATGACAACAGCAGTACTGTCCATTTCAACAGTGTAGATGCCTCTCTTTGGTTTATTAACGCTGCCTTTCAATACTTAAACGCCACCGGTGATTCAGCTACTTTCACGCAGCAGTTTCTGCCGGTAATTCGCTGGATTATCCACTCTTACCACCACGGCACACGGTTTGACATACACGCTGATGCCGATGGGCTTATCACCGCTGGTAACAGCCAAACACAATTGACCTGGATGGATGCAAAATATGCCGATGTTGCTATAACGCCCCGTTATGGAAAGGCGGTCGAGATTAACGCCCTCTGGTATAACAGTCTTTGCTGGCTTGTTCAATTTTACACAGCTCGGAATGTCGAGAGCCTGGAACATTACAAATCAATGGCGGATAAAGTCGCTGTCAGTTTCTGCAAGTTATTCTGGAACGACAAAACCGGCTATCTAAACGATTGTATTCTACCCGATGGTGCGGTTGACAGTAGTCTCCGGCCGAATCAAATATTCGCTGTTTCACTTCCATTTTCACCCTTGTCGGTTCAGCAGCAAAAGTCGGTAGTAGATGTAGTACAAAAAAATCTGCTCACACCTTACGGGCTGCGAACATTAATTGGCAGCGACAGCCGGTACAAAGGTATATACACAGGCGGCCAACAACAGCGTGACGAGGCCTACCATCAGGGCACCGTTTGGCCGTATCTTATTGGACCGTTTATTGAGGCGTACTTAAAAGTCAACGATTTCAGCAAAAAAAGCAAAAAAGAGGCCGCTGTTTTCATCGAGCCCTTGATGCGGCATTTAACTGAAGACGGCTGTCTCGGACAAATCTGCGAGATATTCGATGGTGACCCTCCCCATAAACCAAAAGGCTGCTTCGCCCAGGCCTGGAGCATAGCTGAACTCATAAGAGCATACAAATTAATAAACAGTTGATTTATTCCCGCCCAATCATATAATACTGCCTCTATGGATTGTAAAAATACTGATTGATACTTATCAAGGATTCAAATTATGAAAAAGTTCTGTATTACAGTTATAATGTTGATGGTAACTATCGCTCTTGTGGGCTGTGGAGCCGGTACTGCAGATGAACAAATGCAAAATTTCATAACAAAACACGTCAAAAAAATCAAACCTATGGCAAAAGAAGCCGGTCTTGCGTATTGGGATGCCGCAAATTCCGGCAGACCGCAAGATTATGACAAAGTCAGCAAACTGCAGTTTGAGATTACCAGGGTTTATACTGACCCTGTGGAGTTTGCTTTCCTAAAGAAAATGAAAGAATCCCGACAGGTAACCGACCCGCTGCTTAAGCGGCAATTAGACCTGTTATACAACTCGTACCTGACAAACCAGATAGACCAGGACCTGCTCAAACAAATCATTGATTTGGGAACTAAGGTTGAAAAGAATTTCAGCACCTTCAGAGGGACAATTGACGGCAAAAAAGTTACCACCAATGAAATTAAAGAGATTCTGAAAACCGAAACAGATTCTGAAAAAAGAAAAAAGGCCTGGCTCGCAAGCAAGCAGGTCGCCCCTGTTGTTGCAAAGGATATCATAAAGCTCGTCAAGTTGCGTAATCAGGCGGCACGTACAGTCGGCTTTGAAAATTATCACAACCTTTCACTCACTACCGCTGAACAGGATGTAAAAGAGCTGGACAAGATTTTTGACGAGCTTTACAAATTGACCAACAAACCCTTTGCCAAACTAAAAGCTGAGCTCGATTCTGTTCTGGCAGCCCAATACGGTGTATCTGTTGACCAGCTAAGTCCCTGGCATTACCACGACCCGTTCTTCCAGGAAACTCCTTTGGTCTATGAAATTGATTTGGACAGTTATTATAAGGATAAGGATGTCAAGGAACTGTCAAGAAAGTTTTACAATGGTATCGGCTTGCCGGTGGAATCTATCCTGGCCAGTAGTGACCTTTATGAGCGCGAAGGCAAAAACCCGCACGCTTTCTGCACCGACATAGACAAAGAAGGTGATGTCCGTATTCTCTGTAACATCAAAAATAACGAGCAATGGATGGAAACTGTATTGCACGAATTAGGCCACGCAGTTTATGATAAATATCACAACCCGGATGTACCATATCTGCTCAGGGAGCCTGCACACATTTTTACCACTGAAGCGATAGCTATGTTTTTCGGCCGATTGAGCCGTAATGGGGCCTGGATGCAGCAAATGCTGGGATTGTCGGATGAGCAACGCACCCAAATCGAAAAAGTCAGCAACAAATACGCCCAGCTCAAACAACTTATTTTTGTTCGTTGGGCTATGGTTATGTATGATTTTGAAAAACAGCTTTATGCAAATCCCGACCAGGACCTTAATTGTCTTTGGTGGCAAATGGTAGAAAAATATCAGTTCGTAAAAAAAACAAAAGGTCGTGCCGAACCGGACTGGGCGTCCAAAATTCACTTTACTATTGCACCCTGTTATTATCACAATTACGTATTAGGGGAATTGTTGGCATCTCAACTGCATCACTATATTGTTCAAAATGTTCTAAAACTCGAATCGGACAGGGATGTCAGTTATGTCGGCCTGAATAAGGTTGGCGATTTTCTGCGGAAAAAAGTCTTTGAGCCGGGCTCAGTCTATCATTGGGACGATATGATTGAACGGGCGACCGGCCAGGAACTAACACCAAAATACTTTGTCGCCCAGTTTGTTCGATAGTTGTCATTGGCCGGCGACCCTGACAAAGCATTAATTAAATTAAGGAAAAAGCGAATGGATGAGCCAAAAGCCGAACAAATAAATATTCCGAACGATGAAAACCTGCTCCTGGACACTTATGCACTGGCCGAGATTACTCTAAAGGGAGTTATACTTGGCATTACACTCTCTGTTATTTTGGCAGCGGCAAATGCGTATCTTGGACTGTTTGCGGGGATGACAGTCTCAGCATCGATACCGGCGGCGGTGGTTACGATGGGTATATTAAAGCTGTTTAAGCGCAACAACATTCTCGAAAACAATGTTGTCCGCACCGCCGCATCAGCCGGTGAAGCACTGGCGGCAGGGGTGATATTCACCCTGCCGGCACTGGTTATTATGGATTTCTGGACCGATTTTAATTTCTGGTGGGTAACGATTATCGCCTGTTTTGGTGGTGTCTTGGGAGTACTCTTTACTATACCCTTGCGAAGAGCACTGATTATCGAAACAAAGCTTAAATTCCCCGAGGGAATAGCCGCTGCAGAGGTACTAAAAACAGGTGAGAAGGGCGCCTCCGGCACTAAATATCTTGTGCATGCAGCGATTGCCGGCGGACTGTTCAAACTCGGTGAAGCCGGACTGCAAATCTGGGAGGGAATATTTGAGGTGGCGGCAAAAGCCGGCGCATCTGTGGCGTACTTCGGTATGAATTTAAGTCCGGCCCTTATCTCTGTGGGATACATCGTAGGATTGAATATCGCTGTGCTGGTTTTCCTCGGAGGGGCGAGCAATTGGCTGATAGCTATTCCGATTTGTGCTGCAAAATCAACCTGTCCCGTTGTGGATGGCCAGGCAATCGAAGCTTTGGCCTGGGCCAAGCAAATATGGACTGAACAGACTCGATATATCGGGGTCGGCGGTATGATAGTAGGGGGGCTGTGGACGGTCATTAAACTTAGAAAATCTATTGTAAGCGGTGTCAGGAGCGGGCTAAGTGCCTACAGCAGTACAGCAGCAGCCAATATCCAAATCCCCAGAACCGAAAGAGATATGCCGATGAAATGGATACTAACGCTTATTGTGGCTTCGGTAGTGCCGTTGTTTATAGTGTACCAGGTATTTGTTGCCAATGTGTCGGTATCATTACCGATGGCACTGATTATGCTGGTAACGGGTTTTGTATTTTCGGGGGTTGCCGGATATATGGCCGGAATCGTTGGCTCTTCGAATAACCCTATATCAGGGGTAACGATAGCGACTGTTTTGGTTTCTTCACTTCTTTTGGTATTGTTGATGGGCAAAGGTGCCGAGACCGGGCCCGCAGCGGCTATAATCATTGGCAGCGTCGTCTGCTGTGCTGCAGCAATTGCCGGCGATAATATGCAGGACCTAAAAGCAGGCCACATCGTCGGTGCCACACCCTGGAAACAGCAGATAATGCAGATTGTGGGAACGGTCTCGGCCGCCTTTGTTATTGCACCGGTTCTCGTGCTGCTCCAGAAGGCCTATGGTTTTGCAGGGCACGCTTCGGCAATAGGTAAGACCAATCCTCTGGCTGCGCCCCAGGCTAATCTTATGGCTTCGGTTGCACAGGGCGTTTTCTCGGGGGGCCTGCCCTGGAATTTCATAACTATTGGAATGGTTATCGCAGCACTTGTGATAGCCCTGGATTGTTACCTTCAAAATAAAGGCAGTTCTTTCAGAACACCCGTTCTCGCTGTTACCATTGGCTTCTATCTGCCGTTTAAGCTCTCAACCGCTATTTTGATTGGCGGATTAATAAGTTTAGCCATAAAGTTCTATCACAAAAGAAAAGGCACTGCTAAAGAAACTGTTGAAGTAACCGACCGGCACGGGATGTTGTTTGCATCCGGACTGATAACCGGCGAAGCGCTGCTTGGTATCCTTCTTGCGATACCAATTGTTATCGTCGGCACCCAGAATGCCCTGGCGGTGATTGATAAACCTCTGGGAGCATGGCTGGGGATAATTCTGCTGGCAGGTATGGCTTATTGGCTGTATCGAACAGGCACCAATACAAAATCTCACAATTGACAGCACTTGAGTAGATTTTCGATTTACAATTTCAAATAGGCAATCGTAAAACGTAAATAGCTGCTCGGACTCTTTTATTTATTGGCGATAGAGGATTTGACTTCTTTTATAAATATTGAAATTTCAGCTAAGGTTTTTTCTTTATTGCCCAGATTTTCTTCGATTATTTTCACTATTTTTGAGCCGATTATCACACCGTCGGCGCCGGCTGCTGCTACCGCTGCGGCGTGTTCGGGTTTACTGATTCCAAAACCTACACACACAGGGACACCGGTAAGCTTTTTCAACTTAGCAACAAGCCCTTCAACCTGCTCGGAGAGTTTTTCCCTGCTGCCGGTAACGCCCAGAAGCGACACTGTATAAATAAAGCCGGTCGTTTTAGAAGCGATAATTTTCATTCTTTCTGTTTCTGTGTTTGGCGTTACCATAAAAACAGTATCAAGGCCCGCCGAAGCGGCCGGTTCCATAATTTCGTCTGCATCATCAATGCTTAAATCTGCAACCAGAACACTATTGACGCCTGCCTTGTGGAAATCGGCGAAAAACTTTTCAGCCCCGTACTGATAAATCAGGTTGTAATACATCAGAAGTCCTATTGGAATGTCTTTGTACGCCTTGACTTTTTTGATAAACTCCAGCGCCTTTTTCACATTCATACCGGCGTTCCGGGCGCGAATATCCGCCTTTTGGATTGTCGGCCCATCGGCTATCGGGTCCGAAAATGCAACCCCCAACTCCAGAATGTCGGCTCCGGAGTCGATTGCCGTCTTTACAACCTCGAAACTTGTATCAAAATCGGGGTCGCCGATTACGAAAAACGGTATCAACGCCGCTCTGTCGAGTTCGGAAAAAACTTGTTTGTATGTTTTCATTGGTTGTACGCCTTAATCAATTATCAAACGGTTAAAAAACATAATTTTCTCCGTACGACATCCCACATCAAAAAGTTGAAGCAGGCGTAGATGCGATGGGGGGTGAATTGGGTTTGATTGGGTTTGTTTTGGGTAAAACAGTTCGTAGTTCGTAGTTCGTAGTTCATTGTATTAACTGAAGTTATGTTCATTTGGGCATCCGGGGAATTGGGTTTGTTTTGGATGAAATAGTTCATAGTTCATTGTTCGTTGTTCGTAGTTCATTGTTCGTTGTTCATTGTTCATTGTTCATAGTTTCCGCCTTCGCCGGGGCTACGGCGGACAGGTGTAGTTCATTGTTCATAGTTCATTGTTCGTTGTTCATAGTTCGTAGTTCATTGTTCATAGTTCGTAGTTCGTTGTTCGTAGTTTCCGCCTTCGCCGGGGCTACGGCGGACAGGTGTAGTTCGTAGTTGGTTGTTGATGCTGGTGGCTTTGATGAGCGTTTTGAATTTACTGTTCATTTTACCCGCCTTTGCGTGTATCAATATAACGATGTTCAATTTGATAGGTATTATACAGCGGTTAAAGTTAAATGTAAAGCGAAAATTTTGGATTAGCCACCTATGAAGAGCTCAAAGTCAAGTGATAAAATTTCTTTTCCCTCATTTTT
>CAZMCN010000104.1:0-7550 GCA_964564845.1 uncultured Pirellulales bacterium
ACTTCGCAGATTCTTGCTCCGCTCCAGCTTGCCAGGGCGGGGATAAATCGGTGCATCTCGCCATAGAGTTTGGTTTCCGCCAGGACTTCTCTTCGGTATGCCTTGAGAGTACAGCCGAAGTCGTGCAGCTTAACGCCTGTGATTTTCGCTATGAGCCGGTTTGCAATAATCGAGGGCAGGCAGCGTGTAATTGCATTATCGTGTCTTTTCTTCCTCCATCCGCTTACAACGTCAAAACCTTCGTTGAGTCTGTCAATCATTTTCGGTATATCTGCGGGGTCGTTTTGCAAATCAGCGTCAATTGCAACGATGATTTTGCCTTTTGCGTGATTGAAACCGGCGCTGAGTGCGGCTGTCTGGCCGAAGTTTTTGCGAAAGCAAATTACCTTTACGCAGGTGTCGGACTTTTGCAGGCCGGCTAATATAGCGAAGCTGTTATCGCTGCTGCCGTCATCAACGAATATTATTTCATAGTCGTATTGGTCGGCTAAGCTTTGTTTGATTTGCTCATAAAGAGGCCCGATATTGTCCTGCTCATTCAGCAGTGGTACAACCACCGAAACCTCAGGGCTTTGTTCGGCCATAGTCTGCTCCCTATAAACAGCTTTGCTGTATTATCTTAACGGTTAAAATATCGGCTGTAAAGGCATATCTGAGTAGTTAAAAATGTCAAATCGCGGCCTAATGAGACCGATATAAGTTGGACCGCTGTAGTTCCCGGAGTAAATTCCTTGCTTAAGGTGTTGCTTTTTGTTAAAATCTTGGCGAATGGTTTTATTGAATAGACTCGAAGAAGATATCAAAACTTGCTTTGGAGATATGAATATGAGACGCAAGTATCCGGCCTTGAGTGTTTTTATTGTCTGCTGTGTTTTGCTGGTGTGGTTTGATTGTCAGGAGGAGACTGCGGCATTGGCGGAGTCTAAGCCGGCTGTGCAGGAGTCTAAACCTGCCATAGTGGCCTCAAAGCTTATGGTGTCGGAGGCCAAACCGGCGGTTGTAAAGCTTAAATCGGAATCGCCGGTTTCTGAGCCGGTAATTAGTCCGGCAAAAACCGAAACTGCACCGGAAGCCAACGAACCGGAGCCAAGAATCGAAATTGAAAAGTCAAGTCATGATTTTGGTGAAGTTGGAGCCAGCACGAAAAACACCTATGAGTTTAAGTTTACAAACGTTGGCACAGCCGTGTTGAAAATCAAGAAAGTCCAGTCAACCTGCGGCTGTATGGTGCCCGAGCTGCAGAAGAAGGAATACGCCCCGGGTGAGTCCGGTGTGGTCAAAGTTACATTCTCAGCTCCGGCGAGAAAAGGCGTCTCGCGCAAAACTTTGTATATACACAGCAACGACAAAAAGAACCCCAGGGCCAAACTTACGATAACAGCCAGGGTTGCGCCGAAAGTGGATTATAAACCGAGAAAGCTGAACCTTTCGCTCAAAGAGGAAAACGGCGGTTGTCCTGATATTGTGCTCAGAAGTCTGGACAATCGGCTGTTTTTGATACAGGGGATTAAATCCTCTTCCAACGTCATTACAATTGATTATGACGGTTCAAAGAGGGCGAAGGAGTTTGTTCTCAAACCCAAAGTTGATATGGAAAAGATTCGAAAACGCATGCGAGGTAATGTCGAAATTAAGCTGAGCCATCCCCAGTGCAAAGAGGTCAGTATTTCGTATCACATGCTGTCGGAGTTTAAGCTTGACCCGCCGACTTTTATAATATTAAAAGCTGAACCCCAAAAGCCGGTATCCAAAAAACTCTCGGTATTAAGCAACTACAGTGAAGATTTTGAGATTGAATCAACAAGGTCAAAAGACGGTATGATAAAGGTTTTGAGTCGGGAAAAAAGCGGCAATGGTTACGGGTTTGAGCTGGAGATTACACCGCCGCCCATTAAGGATGATGTTAATAAATTTACAGATGTCTTCTACGTTAAGATAAAGGGCGCCGAAGAGCTAAGAATTGTATGCTTAGGGTTTTATTCAAATAAAGAAAACGAATTAAGCCCATTGAACTGAGCGGGCATATCCGATTTACGATTTTCAATCCACGATTTTCGATTTCAAATCGGCAATCGGCAACCTACACTGAAGTTGGCAGAGGACGTATTATTTGGAAAATTGTAAAATGGTTCAGAGTAATCCCATCGGTTCGACATTTCAATTAGCTGTCGCTGTATCGTTCTTTTTTTCGTTGTTTGCCGCACCTGTTTTTGCTGGGGCCTCCCAAACGCGAAATAATGCGTTTGGGCAACCCCCTGCCGATGTTGAGATACTTTACTTTTATGAAGCGGGCTGTCCCTCCTGTGGCCAGATTGAAGATTTCTTGGCCGAGCGGATTGAGCAAAATTATCCTGTTGTAATCAGCCGATACGAGATACATTCACCGGAAAATGCAAATTTGCTTACGCGCCTTGCGGAGGCCTGCGATGCCGAGGAGATTCGCAAAGAAGGAACGCCGGCAATATTTGTAGCTGATAAGGGCTTTCAGGGAAGCAGTTCCAAAACGATGGATGAAATAGAACGGGCAGTTCGCTCTGCCGTTGGTTCCCAGAAGCCGTCGCCCCTTAATCACGTTTCCGAAAATGGAAATGAAACTGCAAATATAAAGGACCGATTAACTCTTCCTGCGGTAATCGGAGCTTCGGCGGTGGATGCCGTCAACCCCTGTGCCTTCGGTGTTCTGGCGCTTTTACTTGGCTCTATGCTGGTGATTTCAAAAACGGCGAAGCGAAAAAATGTTATACAGGCCGGCCTTGCCTTTACTGCGGCTACCTTCATCTGTTATCTATTGATGGGCTTTGGGCTCTTTTACGCCATTCGGATAGCCGGCCTGCAGCGATATATTTATTTTGCCGTGAGTATCTTGGCCATTTTGATAGGTCTGTGGAATACAAAAGATTATTTTTGGTATGGGGTGGGGGCGAACATCGAGGTGCCCCAATCCTGGCGACCGCATCTGAAACGAATTACCTCAGGCGTTACATCGGTGCCCAGCGCCTTTATAATCGGGTGTCTGGTGAGCGTTTTTCTGCTGCCGTGCACGTCCGGGCCTTATATAGTGATTATTGGTATGCTCAGCGACACGGCAACGCGGGTACAGGCGGTTTGTCTGCTGGTTTTATACAACTTCATATTTGTTATACCTTTTGTTATCATTACCCTTGGGGTGGGGTTCGGGCTTACCACGCCGGCACGGATTGAGCAATGGCGCCAGCTAAGGCTGAAAAGGCTTCATCTGATTACCGGAATCTTTATGATAGGCTTAGGGGCAGCGATGATGACATATTTGTTGCTGAAAAAAGGTTTTTTGGTGTGAATTTTATTTTAGAACAGTTTTATTTCAAATGATGTATTTATTTTTGGGAACCAAAAAGCCCCTTTGATGTCGAATAAAAAGGGAGTTGGAATACAGATATGATAAAGACATTGCGAATAACAAGTGTTATAGCGGCGTTTTTGGCGGCGGTTGTTATCGCCTTTCCGGCATTTTTCGGTGCCGGCGGTGATGAAGAGACTGAGAAATTTCTAAATACTCCCGGTGCTGTTGAAAAGTTTCTTAAGGATTCGACCCGTGCCCGGTCAAAAGCCGGTAAAGACCAGGTTTCTCCGCTCGCAAAGGAAGCTATGGCCTTTGCGCTGTATCTGAACCCGCCCCCACCACAGTATCCCCGTGCGAAGAGGTATGGAACCGCTCGAAAAAGCAGTAAGCCCAGCCCCAGGAGCGTTTCGGTAAAGTTTTCTCTTATCGGTACAAGTTTTCATTCATCAGACCCGAATCGGTCGATGGCCTTGATAAATCAGCCCGGCAGCGGCGATCGCTGGGTCAGACAAAACAGCGAGGTGGGGCACTTGCTTATCGAGCAGGTAAAAGACGGCTTTGTGATAGTCAAAGACGGCAACAAAAGCATTGAACTTAAACCGGTAAGAAAAACGTATATTAATCTTCTAAAGGGGGCTTCGGCACCAGCCGAGACCGGTCAAACCTCAATTTCATCTGTTTCAGGGTTGCCCGGCAGCGCTGAAGCAAGCAGTGAATCTCTCGAGCAAATTACTAAGGAAGAATTATTAAAGACCACTTTAAGTGATACTCCGCCGTCAGACATCCCTGAACCCACTACCGGTATTTCCAAAAGCAGGCTATCTCAACTTACCCCGGAAGAAAGAGAAGAAATGTTGAGAATGAGGGAGATGCTCTTCAACCAGCTAAGTAGCGGCCTGCCTGGCATTGACCCAGACAAAAGCGGTTTAGAAGAGCTTAATGAGGCAATGGACGAGATAAAGAGGACGGCTTTTCCCGGTTCCAGGCCTTCACGAATAGGGCCTGAAGAGGCAAAAAAGCTGGACGATTTAGGCGTAGAGTTGCGGGATACCCGGCGCAGCCCAGACCCAAACAGGGTCGGAGCAGCCGCCGCCAAGATACAAAGAAATGCTTCCGGCAAGGGGGCAAAAGCGAAAAAGAATTAATCCGGCGGCAATTAGAGATTTGGCTCAGGCCGGGTGGTTCAGGATAACAAAAATACCATATTGGGCTTTTTCATAAAATTTGACATTTGCCGGGCATATCTGAATTTCGCCTAAATCCGCATTTTTTCAACTGTTATTCCCCTTTTTGTATCTATTTGTGGCGTATCAAGGTGGCATCTGTCCGCTTTTATTGTGCTTTTGTTGTTTTTTGGGTTTTTTGTTAATAAAGAGGCGAAATCTTACCTGAAAATGTGGAACTTTTGGGCGTTTTTTATGTCTGATTTAGTATAGAAGGCGTCTGATTTGGTCGAATTTATTGATTTAGACGTAAATTTTTAGAGTTTCAGGCAAAAACCGCCTGATAAGAGGTATGGGCATCTGAAACTGTGGAGTTATTATGGTTGGAGAAGGACGATTTCAAAAACGCCATTACAACCGTCTTTTTATTGCTGTTTTAGCGTTAACCACGTTTTTTTACGGCAGCTATGTTTTTGCTGCCGAAGACATTCGGTCGGAGGCTGAGGCATCCGGCCTGGCTCGATACAGGGTCTTTCCGCTAAAGCACATAACAGCCGAGAAAGGCAAAGAATTTCTCGCAGAGGCCCAAATCGGCACAGTTTCACAACTTCCCGGTGGTAATGCCCTTTTAGTAACAGCCCAGCACCGCGAGCTAATCAAAGCAAGTGCGATATTGAGGCTTGTTGACAGCGAAGAATCATTCGTTTTCAGGACGATTTACGCAGGTTCTGAACGGCAGGATATGCCCTCTAATGAGCAAATTGCTGCGGAACTCGGTGATGTATCAATTGGGACATTCTCGGAGGTGCCGGAAGACGGCGAAAAGGCCAAAGCAATTATAGATATTCACAATGGTGCTGTTATTGCCGTTGCACCAGCCGGGCAGTTTGAAAGAATCGTCGCTGCTATTAATAAACTTCGCCACAGCGGCGTTAAACAACCTCCCGTGACTGAGCCGCTCGAACCACAACCTGCCGGGCCTGATACAAATGAACCTTTCGGCAAACTACTTAATTTGCTGGCCGAGGCGGAAAAAAAGACCGAAAAGGTTGCTGAGCCGGCAAAACCGGCAGCCGGAGATGCTATTTTACACAAGAGCGGCAAAATAGAACTCTTTGAACCCGACAGGGACATTATTGAGCCAGTGGCTGAAGTTGAGCCTGAGCCGGCGGTCGCTGAAAAAAAGGTGCCGGCTGAAGTTCCGGAGATGGTTTATACTCCGCGCTCGTATGAGCCAAATTACGGCCGCATCGCAGAGAAAGACCTTGAGCTTGACCTGGATTTGCCCGAGCAGCTCAATATCGTCGATTTAATGCGTTTGGTCGGTGAGTATTTAGAGCTGGACTATATGTACGACCCAGCCAAAGTCAAAGGGACTGTAACGCTGAAACTTCGAGGGCCTATCAAGGTAAAGGATTTGTATCCTCTGCTTGAATCGGTGCTGAAGTTCAAGGGTTTCGTGATGACACGTAAGGTCAATCTCGTAACCATCGTGCCCGAGGCAAAAGCTGCGGCGATTGACCCGGCTTTTGTGGACGACCAAACAGGTCAGCCCCGGCTTGGGGATGTAATCATAACCCGCATTTTCAGGCTGCAGCATATTGATACAACCAGTGCAAAGAACCTTTTAGACGGTATGGGGCTCGGCGTAAACATTAACACATCACTTTCCGAGGCGAAGACACTTATCGTTACAGAATTTGCCTATCGTATGGGGCGTATCGAGGAGCTTTTGCAAATGATAGACAAGCCGGGCAGAAAGAAACAGTTCAGGTTCAGGCAGTTAAAATACACCGTTGCAGAGAAGCTCGCTCCGAAAGTCAAGACACTCGCCGACGAGCTTGGCACCGTATCGGTAACTGTTTCTGCGGCGCCGAAACCGGCGCCGAAGCCCGTGAGGGGCCGCCCCGCACCGCAGCCCACGCCGACCCCTGCCGGGCCCACCACGGAGCCCACAGTGTACCTCGATACGGACGAGAGGACAAACCGTATCCTGATGATAGGGCTTGAGGAGCAGTTGAATGCTGTTGAAGCGTTGATAGATGTGCTCGATGTTGAACAGCAGGACCTGCGTACACTGCGGCTGTATGAGATTCAGCATGTCGGGGCCGAGGAGGTGATAGACAAGCTCGGAGCACTTGGCATAATCAGCGGCTCGCCGACAACGGCCGCCAGGCGTGCAAATAGGACCACCCCCGGCAAGCCCGACGCCCCGACAACCGGTGCAGCGGACGAAGAGCCCCTTACAGAAGAGCCTCAGGTAGTATTAATTGAATCGACGAATTCGCTTTTGGTTAATGCAACGGCTGAGCAGCACGCTCAGATAGCTGTGATTATCGGCTATGTGGACATTGAGCCTGAAGAAGCCTCCATTCCCTATGTCGTTTATCCGCTGGAAAACCAGGACCCTGAAGAACTTGCCGGAGTACTGAACCAGCTTATTCTGAAAACCACCACCAAGGAAGACAAAGCCGGCAAAATCGTCGAAACACAAAAGAGGAGGGCCGAAGAAGAGGATATCGTAATTATACCCGACTCGAAGACTTATTCGCTTATCGTTTACGCCAGCAAAAAGAACCAGCAGTGGATAAGCTCTCTGATTAAACAGCTCGACCAATATCGCCCACAGGTTCTGCTTGATGTTACATTAGTCGAAATCACCAAAGATGAGAAGTTCGACCTGGACTTGGATGCAACCGTGTTCTCAGGGCTGCCTATCCTGTCTCTTTCGTCAACAACTGGTGCGATCGGAGGGAAATCAGTGACTGCCTTTTACAAGGCTGAAGATGTTCATGTTTTGTTAGAAGCGTTGCAGGAAAAAGGATACGGAAGGATACTTGCAAGACCAAAGCTGCTCGTTAATGATAATGAGGAAGGGACTATCAAATCAGAGGAGCAAACAAGTGTGGCGCAAATACAAACCAAGATTATTCCCGGCACAGCAACTACGGCTCCCACTGCGACTCAGGATGTGGGCTTTCAAAGTTACACCGCGGGCATTACGCTTATAATTACACCTCATATAAGTAAAGGCGACCAGCTTGGACTCACAATCACGTTAACACGGA
>CAZMCN010000105.1:0-7521 GCA_964564845.1 uncultured Pirellulales bacterium
TATGTCAGTCGAGCAGCCACAAACTCATCAACCTGGCAGAGACGCCCGTAACACTCGGGCAGCTAAAATCGCTTTTTTCCATTGCCGATTTGGTTATAACCAACGACACAGGCCCTCGACATATAGCAATAGCGCTGCAACGCAGAATTATCACCCTTTTTGGGCCGAACGACCCGGCCTGGACGGACACCGGCTATGAAAATGAAAGTAAAATAGTCGGTGATGCCCCTTGTGCTCCCTGTGCAAGGCCTGTTTGCAAAGAAAAACAACATTTTTGTATGCAGGCGATTACTGTAGAGATGGTGTGTAACGCTGCGAAAAAGTTACTCGAAAACAACCAACAACAATCAATCTCCAAAGTCCCGCAAAAATTTAAGGAAATCTCAAAATCTTTTTTTGTTGACACTGATTACGAACGCCAGCTTAGCCGGTTAGGCCTAACTTCTATTGATGCCGTCTTTGATTTTAATGCCGGCACAAATCTTACAAAAGACAATCTCTCAAAATATCGAAGCCGTCTGCAGTTTCAAATAGATACACCCCCGAAAACATTGTTTCTAAAACGCTATGACCACCCACCTTTCTCTGTACAGCTTCGAAACTGGCTAACCGCCCGCAGGCGAATAAGCTGTGGCTTTCTCGAGTTCGACCGGGCAAAAAAATTGGCTGCTATGGGCATAAAAACGCCCAGAACCATTGCCTATGGCCTTCAGCAGGGCCGAGTTTTTGAAAAAAGAAGTTTCTGCATAACAGAAAAAATCCCGAATGCAGAGTCCCTCGAACGAAAATTGCCCGATTATTTCAACGCCCCACCTACAGCCGAAAACCTGAGAATGCGAAGAAATTTTATCAGTCGACTGGCGGCTTTTATAAGAAAGTTTCACGATACAAATTACCGTCACCGTGACCTTTATCTCTCTCATATATTTTACAGCGACGACCGGTTCCACCTGATAGACCTGGCTCGTGCTTTTAAGCCGTTACTGCTCGCCGAGCGATTCAGGGTAAAAGACATTGCACAGATTTATTATTCCGCGCCAGGAAAATATTTCTCAGGAACAGACCGGCTGCGCTTTTACCTCGCCCTTACCGGCCGCAGAAAACTGAACATCGAAGATAAGGTCTTTATCCGTAAAGCTGTCAAGAAGGCAAAGCGGATAGCAAGGCACGATATTAAGCACGGCAGGCACGTCCCATTTGAAAACTGACGGGATTTAGGCTATAATTGGGCAATGAAGAAAAAAATCGCAATTATAATAGAGCGGGCGAACATCGCGCTCGGCGGGGCCGAACGCTCCGTCTTCGAACTGTCAACCGCACTGTCATCTCTCGGTCTGCAGGTACACATACTTACCGCAAAAGGCCAGACAAAAGCCAAAAACATCCATATTTTATGTCAGGACCATCCCGGGAAACGAACCGGTTATTTTACTTTCGAAAAGGCCCTGAAAAAGCATCTCGAAGAAAAACACTATGACATAGTTCACAGCGTTTTGCCTTTTGATTTTGTCGATGTGTATCAGCCTCGCGGCGGAACCTACGCCGAATCAATTTTGCGCAACGCAGCCAGTTACCGCAGCAGGCTTCTTGAATATTATAAAAGAATGACCTCTTACACAAACTTTCGCCGGACGACACTTTTGTGGGCGGAGCGAAAACTGTGCAAGAATCCTGATGGCCCGGTTATCGCAGCACTTTCGCAATATGTCGCCGAACAGTTCAAAAAACATTATCAAACCGATTCACATCGGCTGGCCGTTATACCGAACGGCGTAAGAATACACAAAAGAATCGACACCGCCGCAGCAGAAAGACTCAGAAAACAAATATTGACCCGATTGGGCCTTAAAGAGGCCGACAACCCCGTCTTTTTTTTGTTTGTCGCACACAACTTCAGATTAAAAGGGCTTGCTGTTTTGTTGGAGGCAATGCAATTAGCTGCGAAAAATCACACAACTCGACCGATTTATTTAATCATTGCAGGCCGGGCAAAATCATACAAATACCGACTTATGGCAAGAAAGTGCAACGTGCAAAGGAAAATTGTTTTCTTGGGGAAAATCCGCCACATTCAAAACGCCCTCTCGATAATTGATGTTGCTGTTCTGCCAACTTTTTATGACCCCTCAAGCAGATACATCCTCGAGGCCCTCGCAGCAGCAAAACCCGTGATCACTACCAAATTCAATGGCGCTGCCGATTTATTCGTCAACAATCAGCACGGTAAGGTAATTGACTCACCTGAAAACATTCCCGCCCTCGCGCAGGCCATCAGTTATTTCGCAGACACAGATAACATCCAAAAAGCAGCACAGGCCATACTTGATGACAACCTCAAAGAAAATATTTCCACAACTCGACTTGCCAAACAGTTAATATCTCTGTACGATGATATAATCGAAAAACGGAGATGATAATGCTAGATTTCATCCTTCTGATTATCGCCGCATATTTACTCGGCTCGGTTTCTTTTGCGTTGATTATCGCTAAAGCACACGGAAAGGACCTTCGCTCCATCGGCTCAGGCAATATCGGCGCAACGAATTTAGCACGGGCGCTAAACAAAAAATGGGCTTATTTCTGCTTCCTGCTCGATGCCCTCAAAGGTCTGCTGCCGATGTTAGCTGCCGTTCGCTTTATATCTTCTCCACCGAATATCGCAGAGCTTTTTCTTGCTCTTGCTGTCGGCTCTGCGGTAATCGTCGGCCATATTTTCCCCGTTTATGTGAAATTCAAGGGCGGTAAAGGCGTCGCTACAAGTCTCGGCGTGGCCCTCGGACTCTGGCCTTATTATACAATTTGTGCTGTAATTGCCTCCGGAGTTTGGGTGGCTGTTGTCTTGCTGTCGAGATATATCTCGCTGGCCTCAATTGTGGCTTCCGTTACTTTCCCCATAGTATTGATATTGACAATCATCCTTGTCCCGCACTGGCAGTTTGCAAATCTATGGCCGTTGCTTATCGCAGCGGTTGTGATACCGATAATGGTTATCGCCCGCCACAGGGCAAACATAGAACGCCTGCGCACCGGAACCGAAAACAAGATTTTTACTTAGCAATCTATACCCCACAATTGTAAATCGAAAATCGAAAATAGAAAAATAGCCCCCATTATTCCGAGCGCAAAAGTTCACCCTGAGCGAAATGTAGCCGAGTCGAAGGGAGGAATCTATTAAAAACCTGTCATTGCGAGCATCGCAAAGCGATGCGTGGCAATCTCAACACTTTTTACTTTTGCCTCTTTACTTTTTATTTGCTTTACGTTTAGCCCTGCCGCTCGCGGCAGGGGAATATTTAGCCCCCACCCCTGCCTGCCCTCCGAAGTTTTAACGAAGGGTGGGTGCTGGGGGGAATTTTCTTTATCATTTTACCCACCCCTGCCTGCCCGCCATAGCCTTGTGCGACGGCGGGTTATCCTGTCCCCAAAAAACCGTGTTAATCCGTGTCTAATCATTTGGTTGCGGCTATGCTGCGCCAGGTTCATTCGTGGCTTCTTTTTCGTTTTAACTTTTTCTTCGATTTACTCTTCTGCACTGATTGCTTGAGCCGTTAGACATAACTTATTTCTCCTTGATTGAGTGTTAAATACTGATCGAACTTATTAAAATCCGGTTTTGGCACGTTGATATGATAGCAACTTACGTTCGGCTCGACAAAAACAGGAGGAAGTGGAACTGCTACAACAAAGAATGAAGCACATTGAAGCTGGCAAACAGGAAAATAGCCGCAATGCAGCGGAAATTTTAGAACCTGCACAACATCTTGCAGAGCAATATGTTACGTTCCCATCGTTCCAAAAACGCCAAATAATAGATTCGGTGTTTTTGAAATTGCGACTCGATGACGTAAATCTTTGTGCTGACTACAAGTTACCGTTCTCAATCCTGGCTGAAAACGGCGACCATTCTCTCAACTCGGGGCGACAGGACTTGAACCTGCGACCTCGTGACCCCCAGTCACGCGCGCTAGCCAAACTGCGCCACGCCCCGAAGTAACAACACATTCTAATCTTGTCTTTGCGCTCTGTCCAGCTTGTTTTTTCTTATCGCTCTGTCACTAATAGGGTGCTGATGGGATGAAAACATAATGAGTTTGCCGCAGCCGAAACCCTGGCAGCAGACAGGAAATAACCGGCTGGGCCCCATTTTGCGATAAACTCCAAAATGGGAACCCACCTGAAGTTGTACAAAAAGAGCCGAAAAAGTTGCAGTTTTACAATCGATTTGGTATTCTTTTGAAGATGAAGCCCTTAAGAATGTTCTTAAGCGTTGTAAATTGGAAATCTGAAGTGAATATAGTATCGCCGGAGGTTACAGACTGACCGAAAAGGGACCCCATTTTGCAATAAGTCGCAAAAGGAGAACCCGGATGATTTATTAACCACTTTTATCTGTTTTTAATGGAGGCAGTATAATGGAATTTTATGATGTGATTAAGACAAGGCGCAGTGTTAGGAGCTTTTCAAAGAAAGCTGTTGATGATGATGTTCTTAAGCGTCTCCTCGATGCCGCAAGGGTCGCTCCATCCGGCGGTGACCAGCCTTGGCGGTTTGTTGTAGTAAAGGACAAAAGAACTAAAAGCAAGATAGCAAGTGCCTGTTATGGCCAGGATTTTATTGCACAGGCTCCCGTAGTACTGGTCTGCTGTGCACTAAAATGCAACAGCGGTTATGAGCCCTGGCAAGATGAGGCCGGACGAAGGGATACCGTTATTGCGGTTGACCACTTGATACTCGCAGCCAGAAATGAAGGACTCGGAACTTGCTGGATTGGAGCGGTCCACGACGAACAGGTAAAGAAAATTATTAACGTGCCGGATAACGTTGACGTCGTAATGGTCGTTCCAGTGGGATACCCAGCTTCGAAATCGGCCTTTGGCAAACCCTCAGGCCGAAAGGCCCTCAGCCAGATTTGTTTCTTTGAGCAATATGGCAAAAGCAAATAAAGACCAAGAATCTCTCACAAAATAAATCGTTTAGCACCCAGGCCTGACCTGGGTGCCTTCTTCTTTTTTTTATTTGTGCGAGATACGAACTAAGCTTCTCTCGAACAAGGTCGAGGGAGGATACGAGATACGCGGCCTCTCGCCACCGCAGGCCTCTCGTTGCCTGCTTTGCGCCCATTTGTCATTCCTGCCCAGTCCTGAGCATTGTCGAAGGGCGAAGGCACCGAGCACCGAATCCAGATTGTTAGCCCCCGGCACTGGCGGGGGTTTTCTTTTTTTATAGCCCCCCAGTCCTGCCTGCCCTGAGCTTGTCGAAGGGAGTATCATTGAAGTGTCGAACCGCCGGCGGTGAGCCCGTCGAACTGTCGAATGGATAAATCGCCAATCGTAAATGAAATGGCCTTGCACTTAGGCACTGTCCTGAGCGCATTTATACTGAGCAGGGTCGAAGTAGTCGAAGGGACGGATCAGTTACAATGCCACGTTTGTGCCTGTTTGCGAGAAGTGGTTGTGGCTTGCACTCAGGCACTGTCCTGAGCGCAGTCGAAGGCACGGATCAGTTACAATGCGGGAGATATTTATAGCAAGGCGGTTGCAGTTGTGGCTTGCACTCAGGCACTGTCCTGAGCGCAGTCGAAGGGACGGATCAGTTACAATTAGAAACTTACGATTACGACTTCGACTCGGGTTGTGGCTTGCACTCAGGCACTGTCCTGAGCGCAGTCGAAGGGACGGATCAGTTACAATTTCGCCGGTCTTCGCCTCGCCATAATCTTTGTTGTGGCTTGCACTCAGGCACGGATCAGTTACAATTCACCATCTTATATAGAGCAAACCCCGTGCGTTGTGGCTTGCACTCAGGCACGGATCAGTTACAATGCGAACTTTTAGTATCCGGCGGGGCTCATAGTTGTGGCTTGCACTCAGGCACGGATCAGTTACAATCAATAGAGAGATTATCACCGCATTCGCAGCGTTGTGGCTTGCACTCAGGCACGGATCAGTTACAATATTGGGCACCTGGATAGCTCACGCTTTTGTGTTGTGGCTTGCACTCAGGCACGGATCAGTTACAATCAGATGCCGGCGAGGACGCTATCGGCGTAAGTTGTGGCTTGCACTCAGGCACGGATCAGTTACAATGAATTCAAATCAGACATCTGCCGTAACAGAGTTGTGGCTTGCACTCAGGCACGGATCAGTTACAATAGTGAACCCGCAAGCCCTTGTCTTTTAAGGGCTTGCGGGTTGAATTTACTAAAATAATTCGAGCTGTCGGGGTGCGGCAGGGGTCGGTTTTCGCATTTTTCCCCAATATGCCTCCATCCGTCCAAACTGCTTATCGGTAATGGTAACCAGCCGAACCTCCCCATCGGGAGGCAAAAAATTCCTAATTCTTTTATAGTGGACGTCCGCATTTTCCTCACTCGCACAATGCCTCACATATACCGAATATTGTATCATACTAAAGCCGTCTTTCAACAAATTTTTACGAAAATATGTATAGTCTTTCCTCGCTTTTTTCGTATCTGTCGGCAGGTCAAACATCGCAAATATCCACACAGCTCTATATCCGCTTATTATCATATTTTTGGTAAATCCAAATCCTGCTGTTCACCCGCAAAAACCCTCTGCAAAGATGCCATCGTCCGGTGAAGCCCCACCATCAAAGGCCCACTAAAGCCCGATATTGTAACCGGCTCATATAACACCTCTAAAAGCTTCGCCTTAATCTCCTGTCCGAGTTCATCCGGCACACCTTCCGCACGACAAATGTCCCGCACCTTCGCTTCGACAAATCCCCTGAACGGCTCAAGCATATCATCAGCTAAACAAAACGCATTATAGCGGTTCCTATGATGTATTCCTAAAGAAGGCAGAAGCCCCGCCGAGCAAAGCGCCCGCGCTATCGCCGCACGCATAACCATATAACCATAGTTGAGCATATTGTTTGGCGGTGCGCCATCGATGTCTCTGCGAAATCGAACCCGTGGTGAGCTTGTCGAAACCACGTCCTGCAGATATACAGGCCAGAATTTTCTGCTTGCCTGCGCCTCGATATTATCAGGGTCACCGCTGCGCACCCTCTGCCGCAAAGCCATTAAGTGTTTGTAAACATCGCTGTCAGCCCCGACTAATTTCGCCTGATGTTTAATCTTGGCTTTTATAATTTGTTTCCACAATCTCTTTTTGACCGGCTCTTTTGCCTCTATCTGCTGTCGAAATCTCTCTGTCTGAACGCTGTTACTTTCAATCGGCAGAAGCATCCCCGCTGGATGATGGTCCGATGAACAAAGCACAACCGCCGCTCCCTTTTCCAAAAGCTCTGTGAAAACCGAGTGTGTATAAGTAACCCCCCTGTGGTCAACCAGAAGCACGCCTATATCTTCACACGGAATACTTGATACTTGCTCTCCCTCTCGTTTTACAACCAACTGCCCGTATCTTATTGATAAATGCGTCCGTGCCTGTGATATCTCGACAATTCTCTTAATCATTGGCCAAATGTACCCTGCCGAGCATATCGACAGTTACCTTATGGCCCTTTAGTGTATTTGGGCTTCTCCGCTGAATAAGA
>CAZMCN010000106.1:0-7374 GCA_964564845.1 uncultured Pirellulales bacterium
TCGGACATAGGCACGCTTTTACATAAAATAAGGTGTTTTCAGTGAACGCTTACCAGATTTTTATTTCGAACAAAAATATTGTGGGACTATTAGCCATGACGACGGTCTTAATCAAGGCTGTGTCTTAAACTTCAGAAAAAAATGAAAGTTACAATTGTATATGACAATGAAGCGAATCCCGGCCTGAAATCGGGATGGGGGTTTTCCTGTTTAATAGAAAACAAAGAAAAAATCCTATTTGACACGGGAGATAATGGCGAGAAATTGATTTACAATATGAAAAAACTAAATATTAAGCCGAAGGATATAGGTAAAGTTGCTATCTCACACAATCATTGGGACCACACAGGTGGGATAAACAAATTCTTGGAAGCAAACGATAAAGCCCAGGTTCTTCATCCAGAATCTTTTTCAAAGTGTACGGAAATTTGCACAGGGATATACTCAACCGGAGCCCTTGGAACTTCCATCAAGGAGCAGTCTTTGGTAATAAATACTCAAAAAGGAAACCTTATTGTAACCGGCTGCGCTCATCCGGGCCTGGAAAACATAATTAAAGAAGCAGAGCAGCTCGGAACAATTTATGGGATTATGGGAGGATTCCACGGATTCTCAAAATTAGAAAAAATTCAAAAAATTGGACTAATCGCTCCGTGTCATTGCACGCAGTACAAGCAGGAAATAAAACAAAGGTACCCTGCTCAATTTAGGGAAATAAAAGCAGGCAGTACTATCGAAATTTGAAAACAGGGCAAAATATCTGCGACCATTAACCCATTATAGAGATATACGATATGCCAAGACCGAGACATTACAGACGCGTCGGCTGCATGCCGCAGAGCAGCTATTACAAACCAAGGGGAATTCCCCTTGCCGTTCTGCAGCATGTTACTTTAACTGTCGACGAGCTTGAAGCAATTCGTCTGACCGACTTACAGGGAATGTATCAGGCTCAGGCCGCCGAGAGAATGAACATCTCACGCCAGACACTCGGCAGAATCCTCGAATCCGCCCACAAAAAAATCGCCGACGCACTCGTCAATGGAAAAGCCCTCTCAATCCAAGGCGGCCCATTCAAACTCGCCGCCGCCGCCGAAGCCATCCCACCGCAGCCGCCCTACCGCTTCGGACGCGGACGAGGACGCCGAGGAAGAGGCAGACGAGGAACCTAAAAACGCTTATAATTCAAAACCCGCTATTTTAACCCCACAATCAGGACAGCAGCTATTTCCCACATTATTGGCAATTATTCTATACCCAATCCGTTCAATCAGCATCCTGCCGCAATTGTAGCAAAATGTGCTCTCTGATTTTGCCCCCGGCACGTTACCGAGATAAACATAATGCAGCCCCGCCTCTTTACCTATCTGCTCCGCACGCTCAAGCGTCCTTATAGGCGTCGGCATAGAATCCAGATACTTATACTGCGGGATAAATCTACTGATATGCCACGGAACATCCGGGCCGGCCTGGTTAACAATAAAATCAACTATTTTTTTCAACTCTTCATCGCTGTCATTCTCGCCCGGCACTACCAGCGTAGTAATCTCAAGCCAGATATTTGTCTCCTTTGCGATATAGCTAATCGTGTCGAGCACCGGCTGTAACCTCGCCTTGCACAGCCTCTTGTAGTAATCATCACTGAAAGATTTCAAATCAACGTTTATTCCGTCGAGCCATTCAGCGGCAAAATCTATCGCCTCTTTTGTCTGATAGCCGTTACTGACAAAAACATTTGCCAGACCTTTTGCTTTGCCCAGCCGACCGCAATCGGCGCACAACTCCATAAACACCGTTGGCTCAGTATACGTATAAGCAATGCTTTTGCAATTAGTGCGGACAGCCGCTTCAACTATCTGCTGCGGGCTTAATGCCTGTCCATCTATTCGCCCGTCCTCAATAGCAGCCTGGCTTATCTGCCAGTTCTGGCAGAATTCGCACTGAAAATTACATCCCATCGTAGCGATGGAAAAACTGCTTGTCCCAGGCTGAAAATGAAACAACGGCTTCTTCTCAATAGGGTCGGAATTGGCCGAACAAACCTTATCATAATTTAGCGAATACAGCACCCCGTCAATATTCTTCCGTACCGCACAGCGGCCCAATTTACCCTCACCAATCACACATCGCCGGCTACACAGCTTACACTGAACCTTTTTATCCTCACCCGCATCCCAAAGCACCGCTTCCTTAAGACCATCTTCTTTTCGCTTCATTTCCGCCTCTTTATTCATTATGCCCTGCCTGTCCCGATTTCTTCTTTGGGATTGGATATTCGGATACGTATTTTACCTATCTATCCGCTTCACGCTCTACGCTATACGCTATCGTTCAAAGTCACGAGGAAGGAATTGAGCCGGTGCAACGGCTTCGCTCATCCGAAGAACCGCAAGGTCGTCTTCACTAACCTGGCCGCTGATGAACTGCTGAACCACCGAATGAGGATGGTTGCGAATATGCTCGGCGTCACCGTCGGCAATAATCTTGCCGTGATACAGCATAATAATACGGTCCGCTATCTTGTAGGCGCTCGTCATATCGTGAGTAACAGCAACGCTTGTAACGCCGAGTCCTCTATCAAGCTTCAAAATGAGCTCATTAATTATATCCGCACGAATTGGGTCCAGACCCGTCGTCGGCTCATCGTATAAAATCACCTCCGGATTCAAGGCTATAGCTCTGGCCAATGCCACTCTCTTGCGCTGTCCGCCCGAAAGATTAGCCGGATAATAATTTTGAAACCCGTCAAGACCGACCATCGCAAGCTTCATCTTCACAAGCTCTTCAACACCGCTTCTGTCCGTTATTTTATAATGCTGTCTTACCGGAAACAGTATATTCTCCGCAACGCTGAGACTGTCAAAAAGAGCCCCCGCCTGAAAGAGGAAACCATAATGTGTGCGTATTTTGCTTAATTCACTTTCTGAAAGATTGTCAATCCGTCTGTTCTTAAAATAGACTTCTCCCAAACTCGGACGCAGCAATACTATCAGGTGTTTTATCAAAACCGTCTTGCCGCATCCGCTCGGCCCTATTATCACAGTGGTTTTGCCTTTTTCTATCGACAGAGAAATATCATCCAGAACAACGTTGTCCCCGAACTTTTTCGTAACGTTTTTCAGAACAATTATGCCGTTACCGCCGCCCTCTGACCCCTTAGTATTTTCATCCTTTTCTTTCACTTTCACTTCTTTTATACGATATAATTTATTATCAAACCAGACTCTTAATTGGCCAAAATGTACCGTAAATCGCCTTGAAAATCACGCCCAGTGCAAAATTTAATGCCAATATCGAAATGAAGCTCGCAACAAACGCCTCCGTGCACGCCTGCCCAACACCGTGAGCGCCCTCTTTACACGTAAAGCCTTTATAACAGCTAATCGCCGCAATCGCCGCCCCAAAGAAAAATCCCTTGATAATCCCGATGGACACATCCCACAGTTCCACACCATTAGCGCTGAAGCTCCAGTACGCCTGGCTGTTAATACCAAATTGAACAACGCTGACAAAATAGCCCCCCATAATTCCCAACAGGTCCGCATAGATAATCAGAAACGGCGTCAGCAGCAGGCACGCCAAAACACGCGGTACTGCTAAATATCGAATCGGGTCCGTACCCATACTCTTCACTGCTTCAATCTGTTCGGTAACCCGCATTGTCCCCAGTTCAGCGGTCAGGGCTCCGCCGACACGTCCTGCTAACATAACCGCCGAAAGCACAGGCCCCAATTCCTTCACAACAGAAATGTTAATCAAAATACCTAAGTGTTCTTCCAGCCCCATACCCGCCAATTGGTCATAGGCCTGAATCGCCAGGGTCATACCCACAAACGCACCCGTTATCATTATCACAGGGACGCTGCGAACACCGATAATATTCATCTGAGACCATATCAGCGGATAAGTGCCTGTTCTGATACAACTGCGGGCGGAAGCAACCGTTGACTGCCAAACAAACCTTCCAAACTGCCCCACATTGCCAATGTCCTGTAAAACTTTGACTCCGACCGTATCAATCATAATTTAGCTCCCAAACTTACTGTCATCCCCGACAAAGTGCTGAAAGCCTGCCTTAGCCGCAAGATTCCCAAACCAGAACTACTCTATTTTCACCTGTCTGCTCACCGCTGTCAAGTCGTTAAGTACTTTTCAATAGTATTTTCCAGCACTTCTCAGCCGACATACTTTATACTTTACAGCCCAATACTATAAGGATAAAATCAAATAGTGATAAAATAACGCAAAATATGTGAAATTTACTCTATCCGGGACACAAAATACGTTCCACAGCATACGAGAATAGCTATGGAAAAGATAAAACTTTATGACACGACCCTTCGCGACGGTATGCAGGCCGAAGGGGTCAGCTTCTCGCTCGAAGACAAACTCGCAATTGCCCGGCGTCTTGACGAGCTTGGCATCGATTACATCGAAGGCGGATATGCCGCTTCAAACCCCAAGGAAATGCAGTTTTTTGTCGAAGCGGCAAAGCTAAACCTGAAGAACTCTACAATAGCAGCTTTCGGCAGCACCCACAGGGCCGATACTAAACCATCAGACGATACCTCACTCAACGCAATTCTCGCCTGCAAAACAGGAACAGCCGCTCTCGTCGGCAAAAGCTGGCCCCTGCACGTAACAAAGGTACTTGGTTGTTCACTGGATGAAAACCTCAGCGTTTGTGCCGAGTCGGTAGAGTTCTTAAAAAAGCACGGCCTTGAAGTTATCTTCGACGCCGAGCATTTCTACGATGGCTACAGGGAAAATCCTGAATATGCGATGAAAGTTCTTGACGCCGCCGCCGACGCCGGCGCAGATGTAATAGTGCTTTGCGACACTAACGGCGGATTCCTGCCCGATGATGTTTATGAAATCACAAAAACAGTCTGCAATAAATTCAGCGCGATAGCTATCGGCATCCACGCCCATAACGACTCCGACTGTGCAACAGCCAATACCCTTGCAGCCGTACACGCCGGCGCCGGACACGTCCAGGGAACAATCAACGGACTTGGTGAAAGGTCTGGAAACGCAAATCTCTGCACCGTCATTCCAAACCTTGCGCTCAAAATGGGCTTTGATGTCCTAAGCGCCGAAAAAATCAAAACACTGACCGAAGTATCACGTTTTGTCTTTGAGATAGCCAATCTGACACCGGTGATGAATATGCCCTACGTCGGCGAGAGTGCTTTTGCACACAAGGGCGGACTGCACGTGAACGCCCTGCGAAAAAGCACGCGTACCTACGAGCACATCGACCCACAGCTTATCGGAAATGAACGAAGGTTTCTTATCTCCGAGCTCAGCGGCAAATCGAATGTCCTCGCAGAACTGGAAAAGGCTAAGATTGAACAGGACAAAGAATTAGCCCGCAAGATTCTCGAACGACTTCAGGAGCTTGAGAACCAGGGGTACCAGTTCGAAGCCGCAAATGCCAGTTTTGATTTGCTCGTCAAAAAGATTATGGGCACATACAAGCCCGCTTTTGACCTGTTAAAATATCACGTAAACGTTGAAAAAAACGCATCCGGCGAGCTTGTAACAGAAGCCACCGTAAAGCTTACCGTGGACGGCGTCACCGAGCACGTCGTCGGCGAAGGCGATGGCCCGGTAAATGCACTCGACTCAGCCCTGAGAAAATCACTTGAGAACTTTTACCCTGCAATTAAGGACGTACATCTGATTGACTATAAGGTCAGGGTCGTCAATGCCCTTGCCGGCACCGCCGCACGAGTACGCGTAATAATCCAGTCAAGGGACAAAGATTCTATCTGGGGAACGGTTGGCGTATCGGAAAACATCATCGAAGCCTCCTGGCTGGCACTCTCCGACAGCGTAGAATATAAACTGCAAAAAGACAAAATCAACAATAACATTTGACCCCCAAATTTAGATTAAGAAACATTTGAACAAGTTTTTGGCGCAATTTGATGACTGTTTCAGCAGGAGCGAGTCGAGGCAAAACCTTAAAACATATGTCAAGGGTCAGCTTTCTGAACTCCCTCGAAAGAGCATCGAGCCTATTGCTCTGGCGGCTAATGTAAAACCTCGCAGATTGCAGAATTTTCTTTCCGCGATTCCATGGGACCAGCAGCGTCTGCTTGACAAACTTCAATGGATGGTTGCTAAAGATCATGCTCGTCCCGACGCAATCGGAATTATTGACGAGTCTGGCAATCCCAAAAAAGGTTCTCATACAGCTTGCGTCCAGCGGCAATGGTGCGGCAACAGCGGCAAGATTGACAACTGTGTAGTCGGCGTTCACACCGCTTATACCGCGGGTGATTTTCAGTGCATTCTCGACAGTGATTTGTTTCTTCCCGAAAGCTGGGCTGATGATCCTGCTCGCCGTGAAAAAGTTGGTATCCCTGAAGATGTCGTCTATCGCAAAAAAACAAAAATTGCTCTTGATCAGATTGCTCACGCTATTGGTAATGGTATTCGCGTATCGGCGTGGACATGCGACGAGTTTTACGGCAGAGACGGCGAGTTTCTTGACGGTCTTGATAGTTTGGGTCAAAATTATGTTGCACAGGTTCCCGCAAACTTTACCGGATGGCTTTACGAACCGGAAATACTGCATCGACCGACACCTCAAGAAATGCGTAAAAGAGGCCGAAAAAGGCGTTTTCCGCGTCTTTCTGCTAAGGCATTGCCTGCTAGTGAGGTACAAAACCTGTTGACATATTCGCGTGTTTTTCAAAAACAAAAATGGCAACGGTTTCATATTAAAGACGGCGAAAAAGGGCCCTTTGTATGGGAAGTTAAACATTCGGTGTTTTATCGTAAGCATCCCGCTGAAAACGGTCTGCCCGGCAAGGCGCACTATCTGATCATCGCAAGGAATGTACTCAACCCTGATGAGATAAAATATTTTGTTACCAATATGGTTCCATCGCCAGAGGCAATAACTCTGGAACGACTTTTGCGGATAGCGTTTTGCCGTGTCCCCATTGAACAGTGCTTTGAGCGATGCAAACAGCAGTTGGGGATGGATCATTTTGAAGTCCGCGGCTGGCTTGGAATCCGTCGCCACTTGTATATTACTCAACTGAGTTTTTTGTTTTGTTCGATTATGCATAGCAGGCTTAGAGAAAAAAACGACAAAAAGTTTCTATCTGACCGTCGAGCAGGTTCATCTGGCAGTTTGCGCGTGTCTCGAAGCTCAACAGTTCGGTCCAAAAATGCGAAAAAGGTTTTATCAGAAAGTTTGCGACAGAATCTTGTATTATCAGAGACGCGATCAGCAGGCCCGGAAATCGCATCGCAAGAAAACGCTTTCGAGACTTCGGAAGCTCGATATAAAAATCAGTCAATTGAAATCTTGTGTACCGCATAATTTATAAAATATGTTGTGCTGTAGTGTTAAAT
>CAZMCN010000107.1:0-7303 GCA_964564845.1 uncultured Pirellulales bacterium
CAAGCTGGTCCATTGCAATCGTAACAAAATCAACATACATAATCTCTGCAATCGGACGCATACCCCGCAGTGCAGCGCCTACTGCCGCTCCCGTTATAGCTGCTTCGGATATTGCCGTGTCAATAACCCTGTTGGTACCGTGTTTTTGTGACAGCCCTGCGGTTGCATGATACGCTCCACCATACAATCCAACGTCTTCACCAATAATAATGACATTTTTGTCCCGCGCCAGTTCTTCGTCCTGGGCGGCGATAACGGCCTGGCCGATTGTCATAATGTCCATATCAAACTGCGATTCGATTTGTCCTTTAGACTCCTCGGTTTTTTCTTTCTTGGTCCTGGCACTCGATGAAGCCAAAGCCGCATTAAAGGCGCAGGTTGCCTCCATCACCTTTGTTCTGGTCGATTTTTCAGCTTCAATCAAATCAGCCGGATATGTCTCCTCCACATAGACGTCCCTGGCTACATCAGCCGGTTTCGGCCAAGCACTGTCCAGACCGAACCTGGTGGCTGTTTCGATAGTATCAAAGGCCTTTTCTTTTATCACGTCCAGTTGCTGCTCTGTGGCTAATTGCTCGGCAAGCAGCTTCTTTCTCAAGACCTCAATCGGGTCTCTTTCGTGCCAAGCCTTTTCCTCAGATTTGCTGCGGTATGCTCGCGGGTCACTTCTACTGTGGCCGTACCAGCGGTATGTTTTGGCCTCCATCAGAATCATATCCATATCTTTCCTTGCCTTTTCAACGGCCTGGCGCACAGCAAGGAATGTAGCCACCACATCCTGGCCGTCAAAAATCACAGACGGTACATTGTAAGCCGCCGCCCTTTGGGCGGCATCTTCGATGTTACTGGCCCTTAAGGTCCCTTCAACTTCACTGCCTGAGAACGGAACGCTCATCCCGTAGAGGTTATTTTCGATTATCGCCACCAAAGGCACTTTCAAAACTGACGCCATATTCATTGATTCATGGAAGCTGCCGCAATTTGTCGAGCCGTCCCCGAAGAATGACAAGACAACCCTGCCGGTTCTTTTATACTTCTCGGCTAAAGCTGCTCCAACTGCAGGCGCCTGATTGCCGCCGACGATACCGGTGGAGCCGAGATTGTTTTGTTTCCGAACTTCTGCGATATGCATTGAGCCGCCACGACCTTTGCAGTAGCCGGTTTCTTTGCCCATTAGTTCTGCCATCATTCGGTTCCAGTGTTCCTGGCGGTCTTGTTCGCTTTGGGCATATTTATTACCAATGGCACCACAGTGGCCATGCCCGCGGTGTGTTGAGGCGATTACATCGCCCTTTTCAATTGCTGCTATAGCACCGACGGCAATTGCTTCTTCACCGGCGTAAAGATGCGATGCACCTTTGATAATATTTTGACCCAGCAGCTCGAAAACCTTTTCTTCAAAGAAGCGAATCTCGTAAATGCTGCGCAGCCAGTCGAGCACCTCTTCAAGCGTTACAATTCCTTCTTCTATAAGCTCTTTCAGTGCCGCTACCGGCTTTTTGCGAGTGTCCTCAATAACAAAAGCCATATCTTTAGCTCTTTCAAATTCACGCTTTGCATTTTGTCGAAAGCTTGATTAGGGAAAAACAGAGCATCATCCGTTACTCGTTGATGAATATAACGCACCTTAAATCAACGGGCAATCAAAAAACAAAGTATTCAAACACTCAAGAGTTTCTTTCGAAATACATCCGACTCCCATTTATTAATGAAATCCTGTTGTCGTTTATTCAAACTCAAAATCCCGCCCATCCGAAACGCATTGGTACGAATGACAAATGAACTCTCGACAATGTCCCTGATAGTAGGAGCGAGTTTCTCTCCGGCGGCAATAAAAAGTCCGATGCCTTTAACGAGGAAAGCAATCGAATGTTTCTTGCCGGTTTCAATTTGCCTCGCTAATTTGGAAGCAATTTTTTCCGCTTCACATTTGTCAACCCACATCGCAGGCCCGTTGGCATACAATAGTTCATCCGGTGTCAAAACCGCCGATGAGAGCATATTCTGAGCATCCTTTCGGCCCCAAAATGCTGCAACTGTTTCATTATGGAAGTAACTTATCGGGATTTGCCGGCCGGTCGCCTCAAAAAACGCCTTGCTAATACAAACCCTTGTTTCAGTAACAATTTCCTTATCTGCGGGTTTGCCTTTTGCCACCTTTAATTGTTTCAACCTGCTGCGGCAGCGATTTATCACCTTGTGGACAAGCTGCAAAGCTCTCTCTGTACTGTTGGCCGAGATTAAAAGCCCATGCTTTTCGAGGAAAAGAATCGCAGGTTTTCTGCCGAACTTTCTTTCATATTCAGAAACTAATCTTAAAAGTCTCTTTGCAAGCATAAAGCCGGGGTCTGTGTACGGAACCCACAGTATAGGAAATTTTTCCTTGCTGAATAGCTTTTCAAGTTTTACCTGTCCGCCTCTGGCACAGGCGTAGGCCAATACCGCAACCGGATGCAGATGTATTACACACTTGCCAAGAAAAGCGTGCAAATGCGATTCTACCGATGGCCTGGAGCCGGTAAAATTATCAGCGCACGCAAGAAGCAGCCGATTTACCACCTCCGTTTCTCTGCTATAGACATCAAGCTGTGCTATTGACTTGTCTTTTATAATTGCTCGGACCAAATCAAGCCGTAACCTACGCCACCCCGTGTCCCTGGACATATCTTTTAAAGCGGTTCCGCTCGCCTTTATATACATATACTTCCCGTCTCTTGTTTTCATAGATGTATTCCCACCGCCGCCCTGAATAAGCGAAGTGTCTTTCCCGGCCACTCTCGACACTGTAATAAGTTGTGACAGGACCTCGTCCATATTATTAAAAGATGACTTTATGTGCTACTATGGCGATTGTACACAACAACCTGATAATGGCTTTGTCTGTTATTTTTTAAACGCTGAAACAAATCTAACGTGGGGTGGCATCCGGCAAACCGCCATCCACGGGAATTGTAACACCGGTGGTAGGGGTTTGACGGGTGGCAAAAAACAGAACCGCATTTGCAACGTGTCGTCCTGTAATCCTGGCTCTCAGCAGATTTCGATTCTGGTAATACTCCTGCAATCCCTTCTCATCAAGCCTGCGAACCTTCATACGGTCGGGCCCTATTTGCTCCCAGAGACCCGATTTATATTTACCCTCAGAAAATACCGCGTCCGGTGCGACCATATTCACCCGAATACCGTACTGCGCCAACTCTATACTTGCGATACGCCCCAACTGATGACAAGCGGCCTTGGTGGCGCTGTAAGCCCCGAACCCAGCACCGGGGCTGGGAACGTTCTTGCTGGATATAACAATAATGTCGCCTCCTGTCCCCTGAAGAATAAAATGATTAGCGCTTTCGGATAATGTCAACAGGGCCCCTTCCACATTCACTCGTTCCAGCTTGCGAAACTCCTCGAGTTCAATCTCTCTCAAATTGGAAACCAGCGGAATGCCGGCATTAACAACAACAATGTCAATTCCGCCCCATGTTTGAATGACGCTTTCAAAGCCCCGGCTAACTGATTCCTTATCAGTAACATCAAGCTCAACGCCGAGCACGCGCCCGCCCGCTGTTTGTTTCAAATCCTCAACAAAACCGTCGAGTTTATCACCCGCAAGGTCGGTAGCAGCCAGATGACATCCTTTTTCCAGCAGCCCGCAGCAGACTCCATAACCGATGGCACCGGCGGCGCCGGTTACCAGGGCAACTTTATTATTAAGAGGCCAATTAGGTTCGCCTTCCTTTTGGTCAAGATAAAGTATCCCCTCATCCCGCACACATATAATGGTGGGTTTGCAGTTATGCTGCTGCGAATAATCTGAAATCCTGGTGCTTAAGTGCCTGCGAAGCTCTTCCAGCTCAACATTACAATCTATATTGTCTAAAAAGAGCGGTGGCTTTTGACCCTTACTCAAAGGCGCAGGATACTGCTCGGCCTTAGCATTGTCGGCGCAGCCGGCAAAATCAACTGCCTCCTTGCCGGTTAAAGATTTCAAAATAACGCCTTCGTAAGGAACATCCTCATTACCTGTCGACCGAGCTAAAAGCCCGCGGACTATTGGCGTCATTCGAACCAATCGCTTTGAAGAAAGCTGTCCTGATAAATTATTCTCCATTATTTTTCTTCTTAATCCGAATCCTGCTTCTGTTCGTTTTTGAGTGTTTCATATAGTTCCATTGCCTCAGCAGGTCTGGCTTGCTCGTGCACGATTTTGCTTACCGCCTGAATCATCGCCTTCGGGGCTTCGCTTTGGAAGATGTTCCGTCCCATATCGACTCCCGAAGCGCCTTGCCTGATAGCTTTATAAGCCATTGTCAAAGCGTCGAGTTCAGGGATTTTTTTGCCGCCGGCCATCACAATCGGAACAGGGCACGAAGCTGTTACCGTCTCAAAGCCTTCCGGTATGTAATAGGTTTTGATAATCTGTGCGCCAAGCTCGGCACAGATACGGCAGGCAAGGCGAAAATATCTCGCGTCACGAACCATATCTTTGCCAACCGCCGTTACCGCCATCGTAGGAATTCCATAACGCATCCCCATATCCACCAGCCGCGTCATATTATGCACGGAACGGCTTTCGAACTCTCCTCCGATGAATACCTGAAGAGTAATGGCTGCAACATTCATACGTATAGCGTCCTCAATATCAACTGCCAGATGTTCGTCCGAGAGTTCCTTAAGTATGCTCGGCCCTCCGCTGCAGCGCATCACAATTGGTTTGGTCAGTGTCGGCGGAACTGTCGTTCGCAAAACCCCGCGCGTCAACATTATCGCATCGGCATATTCCATTAATGGTACAACCGTCAAATCAATTCGCTCAAGACCCGTAGTTGGCCCCTGAAAATAACCGTGGTCAATCGCTAACATTACCGTTTTGCCGCTTTCGGGATTGAATATTCGCGACAGACGGTTCTTCATCCCCCAGTCCAGCGAGCCTGCTCCCTTAAGGAAAAATCCCGGCGTCTCCATCTCAACATCTTCATAAAACTTTTTCCCTTCTTTTCCAGCGTCAGCTTCCGGCATCGTACTATCCTTTCTTTATTTGTAAATTTTGATATTTTTGTAGAAGTTTCTGTTCGGCCTGCTTCGTCCATAAACCATTATTCAGACAGGCTGCTACTTCGGGCATTTTCTCATCCAGCTTATTCAGCTTCACAAGTCCCAGACCCTTACAGGCGGGATAAACAATAATTTTGCCGGGTATAAGTTGCTTCTCAACCGCGCGAATCCCTTCGGAAGCTCCTTCCAGACCGCAAACTGCCGCGACAGAAACATTCGTATCAAGCCTGCCCGCCTCCATCTTCGATAATACAGCTTTCATATCACCCAGCACAGAACCGCTTGTCCCTATAAAGTATAATTGCTTTTCTATATAGCTGTCCACGTCAATCTTTCCGCTGACTGTCGCCGGTATTCCTGCGAATATATTTACAATAGCGCCTTTACCTGCTCGGCGCACCGCCTCGGCCACCAGCTCAGGTGACGGCACCATTAAAGCTACATAGTCAAAAGGCTCTTCTATCTTGTCTCTTACTGGATTATAAGCTATGTAATCCACACCGTTCTTCTTGGCCAAACCAGCGGCTGTTTTCGTCAATACCTCTAATCTCTTATCATCCATATCCCCGGCATAGACCGACACATTTTCAACGCCCTGACAAATATTTCTAACCACGTGCATAGCACCCATCGGCCCGGCTGCACCGACTACATTTATTTTATCGCCATCACGAATTTCACCGGTTCGTGGTATATATCGCATAGATTCTGCAGGGTCAGAACCCACCGTTCCAATTATTCTAATCCCGCCATAGTGGACCCTGCCCACCGTCGTCAAAATGTCTCTGCCGAACCTGCCTCCACAAAGAACAATATTCAAAAGTCCATCCACACCAACTTTCGCAAGCAACGCCTCAGCAGTGTCAGCATCAGAGCCAAAATATATTACATCATCATAATTTGCGTCTTTTAATTCTGAGATATTCTTCGCTCTAATAACTTTGACGTTTAGACTGTTCAATTTTGCTGTTTTCGATACGTAGGTTATCTGCGCCGGCCGGCCGTAGCGTTCGAGAAAACTGCAAAAAGTGCCGGCTTCAATCTCCCTGTCCGCAACCACCAGCATCTGACCGCTGGTTTTCAGGCTTGTTCTCTCCTGTGAAGCATAGGCATCCTCCACGCACGCCCACGGCTCAACCAAAGCCACCGCAGAACAAGACATCTCTTCTGAAACCGGTATCATCATCGATTCACCTCCCGGCGAGGTCGCTATCCTCTTGTCAATCAGCACATATTCCTGCAGTGCCCCTTCTATATTGTACCCAAACGCAGCATTGGATTTACTCGCTGTCCTTATCCAACGATAATCAGTCTGCACAAGATAACGCTCGCCGACCTTGAAATCTTCTACGCCCGGCCCAACCGCTGCAATTCGAACCACCGCCTCATGACCCGGCACCGCAGGCTTTTCTCCAGGAACATAACTGGGTATCTCTTTCAATATTTCAAGGTCGATTCCGGATACTATCTCACTCTTGCGAACGTGTGACGAAAACTGCTTCAGCAATTTAAGGTCGGAAAAGCACAGCCCTACCGCCTCGACCCGGCAGAGTATCTGGTGCTCGCCCGGCCTGTGAACTTCTTTCGAATCGTTAAAGAGAAGTTTATCCGGCCCGACCAGTTGTACCGCCTGTTGTGTTTCCGGCAAATCTGCCATTATGCTACTGTCCTTGTTTCAGTTGCCGATTCTTTCTAATATTTCCTTACTTGTCACATCTCCACCCAATACCGCCAGTACATCTTCCTGTTTCGGCTTTAAGCTTCTTCCAACTTTCTCAAAGAATTTATTTTTCTCCGCTGCCCCTGCAAAATTCTTCCCGGCCCAATCACTGTTATATCCCAGCCCGCATTTTTGCTGAAGCACCGAATGCGCATAAACGATATATGCACCTTTAAGAAATATCGGCACCAGCGGCTTCAATTCCTCCGTATCGAAACTGTCCACAAACTTCTGGCCGGGACTATTCATTTCCGTTCCGACGACAACAGGCAAATTCAACCTCTCCGCCAGTTCCACAACCTCATAAAGGTTCTTGGTCTTCTCATCTTTATTGCTGCCGGTTATGTTGCGGTCGGGAATAACATTTACTGCTGCCGTCCCGCTCTTCATTGCAACTTCCACCAATCTTTTGATTTCCTTCTCACCATCTGATGTCCCATCGAGCCAGGTCATAGTTGGTATCCCGCCAGCCGCAAGGACAAACTCATTCATCTCTGCCATTTTGGGAAATGCCCCTGCGTCCGGCTGAACATA
>CAZMCN010000108.1:0-7078 GCA_964564845.1 uncultured Pirellulales bacterium
CGCTGACAGGTTCTATTCTGGAGGACCTTATATTAATAGATAAAATAATAGGTGTTGGTGAAATTGCGTTATCCGACCATCGTTCTTCCCAGCCGACAGTCGAAGAGGTGGTGAAAATTGCAGCGGCTGCAAGGGTAGGCGGTATACTCTCGGGAAAGGCCGGTATAGTAAATGTTCATCTGGGCTCCGGAGAGAGGAAACTGAGTTTCCTGGAAAAGATTGCCAGCGATACGGAAATTCCAATAACTCAGTTTGTTCCAACTCATACCGGAAGAAGCCCGGGGCTGTTCGCAGCCGCGATGGAATATGCCAAAAAGGGTGGGCTGATAGACCTTACAACAAGCACACCAACATGGTTTTCCAAGAAAAAAGAGGGTAAATGCAGCCAGGCACTGAAGGTGATGCTCGATAATGGTGTGCCTGTTGAAAATATAAGTTTTTCCTCCGACGGCCAGGGAAGCCTGCCTAAGTTTGATGAAAAAGGAGAGTATATAGGGCTTGACGTTGGTAGGGTAACAACTTTGTATGAAAGTTTCAGGGATGCGGTAAGAAATGAGAACATTGCTATAGAGGTTGCGCTGAAGGTAGTTACGTCGAATCCTGCGAGGAATTTGAAGCTTGATAACAAGGGCGGCATTGGGGTCGGAAAAGATGCCGATATGGTGTTGCTGGACAAAGATTTGGAAATAGAGACGGTGATTGCGAGAGGCCAAATAATGGTCAGAGACAAAGAGGCCGTAGTAAAAGGCACTTTCGAAGATTAACACTTTTAATGATAAAGGGAAAATTATGAAAAGAGCTGCGTGGATTTTATTATCGGTGTTTATTTCACTGTTCGTCTGCCGGGCGCGGGCCAGCCGGCCAATGACACTCGTTGATGTGCTGGAAGTGCCGAGATTGAGCGAGCCGCGGCTTAGCCCTGACGCCGGGCAATTGCTTTACGTGCTGACCAAAGTGGACTGGAAGGCCAACAAGCGAGTCAGCCACATCTGGCGCATCAACACCAATGGAACAGAACCGGTTCAGATGACCAATGGTTCCAAGGGTGAGAAGAGCCCCCGCTGGTCGCCTGATGGAAAGCGTATCGCTTTCCTGGCCAAGCGCAAGGATGTCAAAGAGAGCCAGATATATCTGATTAGTAATGAAGCGGGAGAAGCGATGCAGTTGACCCAACATAAAACTTCAGTTTCGAGTATAACCTGGTCGCCGGACGGAGCGTTCATTTATTTTCTGGCTAAAGCCCCGAAGACCAAGGAAGAAAAGGAACGAGACGAGGCCAAAGATGACGTTTTCGCCTACGACGAAGATTATAAACAGAGTCACCTCTGGCGTATCTGTGTTGACGAAGAGTCCGAAGAACGTATCACCGAAGGAGACTATTCGATACTCGGCTACCGCCTTTCTCGGGATGGTGAGAAAATCGTCTGTCACCGTGTGCCTACGCCCCTGTATGGTGACAAGTACAGAGGCGAGATTTGGGTAATGGATGCCAATGGCCAAAATCCCGTGCGGTTGACCTTCAATTCGCACTCCGAACAAGGGGCGGAACTTTCTCCCGACAACAGCCATGTTCTGTTTATATCCTGGTGCAATGAGAAGCTTGAGCCCTATTACAGTAATAATCTTTTCGTCTTACCCGCTAATGGCGGTAAAGTGAAACTGCTTTTACCCCGGATGCCTTACGATGTACGGCAGGCGAGATGGTCTGCCGACGGCAAAGCTATTTATTTCACTGCCAATATGGGCGTCAGAGTTGAGCTATTCGTCGTCGATGTAGCCAGCGAGAAGCTCGAGCAGTTGACCGACGGCAAGCACACATTGCGTTCCTGGTTGTTTAAACCCGGCGTGAACCGCCATATTTTCAGCATCGATGAGCCGGAAAATGCCGGTGATGTATGGATGCTCGGCGCAGGTGCGGATGCTAAGCCCAGGCGTATCACAGACGTTTTTGACTACCTGGCCGACGAATTCCAGTTACCCCGGCAGGAGGCAATCCGCTGGAAAGGCGCCGACGGCGTGACTGTGGAAGGGCTGCTGTACTATCCGCTCGACTACGAGCAGGGCAAGGCATATCCACTGGTGGTACAAACACATGGAGGGCCGAGGTCCTCGGATAAGTACGGGCTGGGCAAGTGGAGCAGGTATATTCCCGTACTTACCGCAAAGGGCTACGCAGTATTACTGCCCAACTATCGCGGCAGCACCGGCTACGGCGATGACTTCGTGCGTGATATGGTCGGCGGCTACTTCACGCAGTCACATCTGGATGTTATGGCAGGCGTGGACCATCTGATTAAACTCGGAATTGCCGACGGCGAGAGGATGGTGAAGATGGGATGGAGTGCCGGTGGACATATGACCAACAAGATTATCACCCATACCGACCGGTTCAAGGCGGCTTCTTCCGGAGCAGGGGCGGTAAACTGGATTAGTATGTACGGCCAGAGCGACACGCGCACTTACCGAACGCCCTGGTTCGGAGGCACGCCCTGGCAAAAGGACGCTCCCATCGATGTTTACTGGGGACATTCTCCTCTAAAAGACGTCTGGAAGGTCAAGACGCCCACTATCATACTGGTTGGTGAGAAGGATGTGCGCGTGCCTTTTCCTCAGTCGCTCGAGCTCTATCGTGCGCTCAAGTTAAACGGCATTGCCACCCATCTCTATGTAGCTCCGCGTGAACCTCATGGTTGGAGTGAGCTTCGCCACCAGCTTTTCAAGATGAATATCGAGCTGGAGTGGTTCGAGAAGCACGCTATGGGCAGAGAGTACAACCGGGAAAAAACGCCGTAAGTTCTATGTGGCGGAATTTATTGGCCCTGAAAGCACAAAGGCACGAAGGGAAAGAGGATAGCGTTTAGCGTATAGATTGATGGTGGGGCAAGGCCCACCCCGCCAAATAATTTTGGATTCGGTGGCTGGGTCCTTCTACAATGCTCAGGACTGTGCAGGAATGGCAGAGGGAGAATGGGGGGAATAACGAATCCTTCGACTCCGCACAGTATAAATCCGCTCAGGACAGGTATCGAATAACGAATGATGAATAGGGAATGGCGAAGAAGAGATATGGAACTTAGGGTTTATTTTTGTGAGAGGATTTTGTCGGCTGCTTCGAGTGTGGAGATGTACAGGCCTTTGGAATGGTTGGCGAGTAGCTGCATAGCGGCGGCTTTGTCTTTTGGGTAAAGCTTTAAGGCGATTTCTTCAATGGGCTTTTGCAAAGAGAAAGCACGGGTTTCGAGCCGGCGGGCCTTTGCCTGTACACGAGCAATTGTGGTTTCGTAGTCTCTGTCAACTTTGTGGGCGAAATTTGAGAAGGTCCAGAAGGCGTGGTTTGGTGCGGGCTGGAAGAAAGACTCGACTTTTCTTCGATAAGCGTTCAGTGACGGTTTTTGGCTCTGGGTGTAAAAGCCGCGAGGGAAATCAGCGATGCCGAAATAGAAGGGGATGTAAAACGAAGTGCAGGGTTTGACCAAACACAGCCAGTAAACAATCCCTATATCGGAGGGGAGCTTATTGCGGAGTTGGAGGATGAAGCTGGTCTGAGTGGAGGGGTGACAAATGGTTCGATTGGTTTTATGGGGGTCGGCTGATGGTTTGTAGTATTTCGTATTTTCGTAGTGGTCTCGGAGGATTTTCATTACTGCGGCAACATCCAACTTTTGTTTGGGGACAACCGAGAAGGGAAGTTTCTGACGAAGTGGAATCGGATTGGTGGCGACATATCGCATTCCTCCCCACTGTCGTTTGAAATTAGACGGGTTTGAAAGCGACTTGGGATGTGCATAAACGGCAGCGAAGTCGAAAGGGCCGTTCCTTTCGGGATTGTACCAGCCCCTTTGGACGGCATATTCGATGATATCGGCGCAGGCGAGGTGGTTTTGCTTATCGGTGAGGTTGACCTGGTGTATGGTGTAGGTATTTGCGAGCATAGCGACGTGGTCATCGGGCACTTTTTTTGCGAGCCAGTGTTTGCCGTTGACGACGCAGAAGAGCCATCCTTCATTTGGGTCGCAAATGGTGTAAGTCCGGCCTGAGGCATTGTAGCCGAACTGTTCGACGAGTTTGCCGGCGAGCATGACACCTTCGCGGGCGGATTTGGCGCGCTGGGCGATGATGCGTCGGAGCATAAAGCCGATACCTCCGTTGGTAAGGACGGGGCTGTCCTGTCGCGAGGGACAACCGTTGGAGGTGACGGCGACTCCCCATTCGTTTACGTAACTGTCGGAGAAAAGCATGCCCGGCATTTCGGACCATATGTATGCCCATGTCTGCTCGGCTTGTTGCAATTGGCCGCCTTTGTACAGTTCGACTTTTTCTGCTGTTTTGTGTTTTATGCGGGTGATTTTATAGTGGTTTACAACCTGCGGCGGCGAGTCGTCCTCGTTGTGCGCCATAATTACGCTTCCATCAACAGTGGCATCTTTTCCGGCTACGATGGTGAAGCATGCCCGTGCCGGTGCGGCCGCCAACAGAGCCAGGAGGATTAAAATAAATGCAGCAGAAAGTGGTAATAGTTTGGGGCAAGTTTTATTTGTTATCATAATCATTTCCTTGTCAAATCAGGTTAAGTACTTACATTTGACAGTTCATTTTCGTTGGAAGAAACGACGACGGCGCAGGAGAGGTCACCGGTGACATTTACGGCGGTTCGGCACATATCAATTATTCGTTCAACTCCGAGAATCAGGGCGATACCGTCCAGCGGGATGCCGATACTTTCGAGGACCATTGCCAACATAATTATCCCGACGCCGGGAGCTCCTGCGGTTCCAATCGAGGCAAGTGTTGCAGTAAGCAGTATTGTCAACTGGCCGGTGAGACCCAAATCCATATTGTAAACCTGTGCGATGAAGACGGCGGAGACGGCCTGATAAAGCGCTGTGCCGTCCATATTTATTGTTGCGCCGAGAGGCAGTGCAAAGCTTGACACCTCTCTTGAGACGCCGAGGTTCTTTTCGGCACACTCCATAGTGACAGGTAAGGTCGCCGAGCTTGAGCCGGAACTAAAGGCGATTAACTGGGCGGGGCGGATGCCTCGGTAGAAAGCTGCGATTTTTAATTTACTAAAGGTCTTTATCGCCAGAGAGTAAGTGACGGCGGCGTGAAGGATGAGGCCTGCAATTACTACGAGTGCATATTTTAGAAGGAGTGGCAGGATGTCCAGGCCGAAATCTCCGACAACGGCAGCAATCAGAGCAAATACGCCATAAGGGGCAAGCTTCATAATGATGTGTACTACCTGAATCATAGCATCGTTGAGGGTGTCGAAGAAATTAATTACCGGTTGAGCGCGGTCGTCGGGAACTACGGTAAGAGCGATGCCGAGCATTATGGCGAAGAAGATAATCTGCAGCATTTTTCCTTCTGTGAATGCCTTTACGGGATTGGTTGGGACAATTTGCAAAAGTGTGTCGGTTATTTTTGGTTTTTTTATGGCTTCAATTTGTTTGTCGGCTTCGGTGCGGCCGGCCTGCTCCAATCTTGTTCTGGTTTGCGGGGAGAGGGCTTCGCCGGGTTTGAAAGTATTGACCAATAACAGGCCGATAGTGATTGCGATAGCGGTGGTGCATAAATAATATGCGATTGTTTTAGTGCCGATTCGGCCCAGCTTTCGGATGTCGTTCAAGCTGGCAGTGCCGACGAGCAAAGAGGCAAATACCAAAGGGACAACAATCATACTGATTAGCCTGATGAATATTGAGCCGATTGGTTTGATATAAACAGTAACGAAAACCGAAAAACCAAATTGACTGGCCAGTATTCCAAAAACGAGGCCCAAGAGCAATCCTATGAATATTTTGGTGTACAGTTGAAATTTTGGCAGCTTCATTTGTTTTCCTGAGTGAACGAATTATCAGAGTTTAGAGAGATAGTAATAAAAAGAAAAACAGAAGTCAATATTTATTCGCCATTTATTCGCCTATTTATTCGGTCCCTATTTATTCGAGATGTTATCCTACAACCGCAATGGCTTCAATTTCTATTTGAAAACCAAAATGTAATTGGCGAGTTGGAACGACTGCGCGAGCAGGTTTATGCTCTTTAAAAAAATCCGCATATACACGATTCACGCGATCCCATAGTGCAATATCTGCAATATACACAGTCACTTTTAGTACTTTATCCAGGGAACTTCCACTGGCAGTCAGAATTGCTGAAATATTTTCCAGCGCTTGCTGAGTCTGCTCTTCAATAGCCCCTGTTTTTTTCTCTCCAGTTTCAGGATGAATTGGCAATTGACCGGAGATAAAAATTAGATCATTGTGAATGATTGCCTGTGAGTAATGTCCTGCCGGAGCTGGCGCTTTTTTAGTAAAAACTCTTTCCATTGTGATTTCCCATCGTGATAGAGTAATTGTAACTTTTTTTCTTCTATTTTGGTGTAGAGTTGAAGTTTTGGCAGCTTCATTTGTTCTCCTGACGGTACGAATTATCAGAGTCTTAGAGAGATAGTAATAAAAAGAAGAGCAGAAGTCAAATAAGGAATTGGCGGGGTGGAAGCAGAAAGGGCGGCGGATAAAAATGCTTGCAAAAAGAGGGGGTGGGGGTTATTGTAGCCGTTCCATTTTGTGGGTGAGCAGTGTATTAAGGGGCTTTGTTTTTGGAGTTATAAATTGGTGCAGTAGTAAAAAATCCGGGACTTTCGGAGCTTGATGAGCTTTGTGTCGAAACGATACGATTTTTATCAGTGGATGGCGTTCAGAAGGCCAAGTCGTGCCATCCTGGGATGCCGATGGGGATGGCGGCGGCGGCGTATGTTCTGTGGGCCAGGCATTTGAAACATAATCCATCCAATCCACAATGGCACAATCGCGACCTTTTTGTTCTCTCGGCGGGGCACGGCAGAATGCTTTTGTATTCGCTGCTTCATCTTTGTGGTTATGATATGAGTCTGGAAGATTTGAAGAACTTTCGCCAGGCCGGCAGTAAGACGCCGGGCCATCCGGAATATGACCGGCAGATTGGGATTGAAGTTACGAGCGGGCCTTTGGGGCAGGGATTTGCCAATGCGGTGGGGATGGCGATTGCCACGTCATTGTGGCTTTAGGCGTTGATTCCGGCGGTTGTAAGCATG
>CAZMCN010000109.1:0-6990 GCA_964564845.1 uncultured Pirellulales bacterium
CCAGAAACCACAGAACAAGTTCCACGCAGAATACACTTGCCGCAATGAAAAGGAACAATAGACCCACCGGCAGGAAAAACTTCATTGGTTTTATGGAGATGATGACCATCAGAAGCTGCGGGAGGACCTTGAAAGGGTATTTTGTTGAAATGAAGCTGTCTCCGGCAGTTCTCCTGCGGAATGATACCGGCACATGCGCAAATCTCATTCCCTGATGATATGCATCGAGCAGGATTTGCTGGGTATAGTTGTAATCGCCCGGCAGATTGAATACCTCAAGATAATCGCGGTTCACCGCAAGAATCCCCGGCTGGCTGTCTTTTAACGGCCATTTGGTCAGCATGCTCATCAGCCCGGTGAAGACTTTGTTGCCGAGCTTTCTTGCCAGCGGCATTTTGTATTCGATTCGTCCGAACCGGTTTCCATAAACGATGTCTGCTTCGTCGTTTAAGATTGGGTCAATCAGGGCGATAATGTCATTCGGGTCGTGCTGCAGGTCGGCGTCGAATTTGACGGCAATATCGGCTCGGTCTCTTCGAGCCGCGAAAAGGCCGCTTCGAACTGCCGCACCCAGTCCGGTATTGACTTTATGCCTGATTACTCTGTCGGCTCCGCCCTGGCGGGCAAGGCGATTGGTGTTATCCGTTGAGCCGTCATCTACCACATAAATCAGGAGCTTGAAACCCGCCTTTTCGACGTCCGGCCTAATCTCTTTAAGAGCGTTTACGGCGTTTTTTATGGTCTGTTCTTCGTTGTATGCCGGTATAACCACGACGAGTTTTTTAGACGGCTCTTCCATCGTTTTTCAGGCCCGATTGCAGTTCAAAAGCTATTAAGGTTTGTTTCTTAGTCCACTGCGATGACTTCTTTGACTTCCGGGACACTTTGTTTCAGCATTTGTTCAACAACCTGCTTTAGCGTCATTTGTGCGCCGGGGCAGCCGCTGCAGGCGCCCTGCAGGCGTACTTTGACGTTGTTTTCTTCGTCTGTGCCTACCAGTTCTATATCGCCACCGTGACTTTGCAGACCTGGGCGGATGGCCTCTATTACGTTTTTAACCTTTTCTTCGAAGGTGTCCTGCTTGGTTTCGCTGCAGCCACATTCTTCACACATAACAAATCTCCTGAAATTTATTTTACAATACCATTATAGCGGTAAATCGCCCAGAAGCCAGTTGTTTTTTGCAATTTTCGGGCAGCTTGATTATCATCCGGTTGCCGACAAAGGCAAAAGTGCGTTTTTACCGAGCTTTGAAACTAATTGACAGTTGCTGCTGGTTTGCTGTATAAACCTGTTTCTCATAAGTCGCTGTTCAGTAAGACAAAAGCCGTTCATCAGGATTTGACAGTATGGTTAAAGACCCGTTTGGTTTATTGGTTGTTTTTTCCGGCATAGTGCTTTTGGCCCTTTTTTTAGGCAGGAAGTTTACTTTTGCCCGGAAATTATCGCCGGTTATTCTTATTCTTACAATAAGCGCTGTTTTTTCCAATCTGGGAATCGTTTCTGATGAAGCGAATTTTTGCGGCCGGGTGATAGATTTTGCAGTGCCTTTTGCGGTCTGTCTGGTATTGTTCAAGGTAAAGCTTTCCGAATTTAAGTACACCGGCCTTGCTATGTTTGTCGCCTTTGCTGTTGCCAGTATGGGCACGCTGATAGGCGTTGTTCTGGCGACCATATCGCTTAATCCGTTTTTGGAAAAACTCATTGGGCCGGATGGCTGGAAACTCGCAGGACCTTTTGCCGGAACTTATATAGGCGGAAGCTTGAATTTTTTCGCCCTGTGGGAAGGCCTTGATATAGGAAACCCCGACCTCTTTGCGGCCGCCAATGCGGTGGACAATCTCATCGCTTTTCCTGCCTTTTTGTTTTTGCTGACGGTGCCGGAAATGCTCATGCGGTTTTATCCGGAAGCTAAAATATGGAAAACATCACAGCTTGACCTTTCCGAATACGACCAGCAGTCGAAGCCGACTCAAATGAGGGTTTTTGATATTGCCGCCCTGTCTTTTATGGCTTTGGTGGTAATGTTTGTCAGCGGATGGATAAAAGACGGGCTTCTTGCTGAATATATGCCCAAATTGCCGACGATTCTTTTGATTACAACTTTTGCCTTAATTATAGCACAGTTTAAGTTCACGTCGAGACTGGAAGGTGCAATGGAACTGGGCAATCTTTGCTTTTATATGTTTTTTGTCGCCGTGGGAATAAGAATAGATGTTAAAAGTGCTTTGCTGCTCGCCCCGGTCCTTTTTATTTTTGCCGGCGTTCTTATTGCAGCACATCTTTTATTTGTCTTTGGCATGGGGCGGCTTTTGCGCCTGGACTCGAGAGTATTGGCGGTGGCCTCTATAGCCGCAAAAAGTGGACCGGCCTCGGTTATGGCGATCACCACTGTGAAAAAATGGAAGCACCTGATGCTGCCAGGGATTTCCGTTGCACTTTTGGGATATGCCGTCGGCAACTATCTCGGTTTCGGCATCGCTTATTTGCTGAAATTTATTTTAGGAGCAGGTTAGGCCGTTAGCGGCTTTCTGCTGAAAAAAAGCAGAACCTGCCAATCCAAAGAACCGCCCTGCTCTTGCAACGGGAATGTTTGTAATGGTTTAGGTTGCTCAAGTCAGCCATTGCCGGCTCATCCGGTTTTTCTCTTATTGGGTTTGTTAAATGGCCTTAATGAAGCGGTAAGTACCTGTCTCCACAGGGACTTATCGCAGAAAAGCTTTGGAAAGACCTGCAGTTTGAGCATTTTTGCTTTGACAGTGCCTGGGCGGGTTGATATAATAAATATAAAGATTCCAGTACCTTTATATGAAAATGGTTGAAGCCGGTTGCGAAAGAGAACCCCGATGGGCTTCATAAGATAGGATAAAAAGGGGAAGACTGATGAGAAACTCGATAGCAGGTGCGAGATTTTCTGCTCGATGCTCGAAGTGGGTTTTGGCCTTCGTTTTGTGTTTGTTGGCTGTTGTTATGTTTGGCTGCAAATGTTATGACCAGCCCGGTGAAACTCTGGCCGAGGGAAGAAGAAGGCATATTCGCACCAATCGTATTCGGAGCCAGCAGTTGATGCAGGACCTGGACGCTGCCCTGTTGCTGGATAGGCCGAGTAAATTGACTGATAAGAGAATACGCTGATAAGTCGGATTTACAAAGGGGGCCCCAAAACGCGATGGTTCGCGTTTGGGAAACCCTAACAGAGTACCACATACACAAAAAAAGGATTTGATTTGTGGAAACACTCATCGACTATTTCATCCGAGTAGCGCAGTATCGGTGGTGGGAAGTCGCTATTGAGTTGATTCTAATCGGGCTTGTAGTTTACTGGGCGGTGGATTTCCTCGAAGGCACGCGCGGCGAAAGACTCTTCCGCGGGGTTGTCTTCGTGCTTATTTTTGTCGTTCTCATCTTGAATCTTGTTGTTGAAAAATTCGGCTTCGAACGACTTCAATATCTTTTCAAAGGTTTTTTGATTTTCGTTTTGATTATTACCGTGGCAGCCTTTCAGCCGGAGGTCAGAAGAGCTCTTATACGAATAGGACGCCCAAGATTCCTTACCGGCTCCGAGAAGCACTTCTCAAGAACAATAGAGGAAATAATCGCCGCGGTAACCCAGCTTTCCGCAGAAAGAATCGGAGCAATTATTGTTATTGAGCAGCAGGTAGCGCTCGGAGAGTTTATAGAAACAGGTGTTCGAATCGATGCCATGGTTACTTCTGAACTAATTAGAACCATATTTCAGCCCGGCAGCGCCCTTCATGATATGGCCGTTATCATACGAGCCGACAGGCTGGTGGCGGCAAGGGTGCAGTTGCCCCTGACTGAGGCCGCAGCGCAAGAGAGAACAGGAGCCCAGCTGGGCTCACGGCACCGCGCCGCTATGGGTATAACCGCAGGTTCAGACGCTATCTGTCTGGTCGTCAGTGAGGAAACGGGCGGCGTTTCAATTGCCCACAGTGGTAAGCTCACCCGAAGGGTAACAGCAAATCAACTTCGGGCACATCTGACCGGAACAATCGAAAAAACGACGACGTCTGTTTTTGCAGCTCTTATTGAGAAATTCCGAATCAGCCGGAGGCTGACTGAAAAAGAAACTGATGTTGCACATAAACCACAGCAGACGAATCCTGCCGGTCAAAAGAATAGATAAGGTAAGGTAGACGGGTAAATATGACAGGAAAAATTAAATATGGCAAAATACTGATTGTTACATTCCTGACAATCCTGCTCTGGGTATGGGTGGACCTTGAACTTGATGAGCAATTGCCCGACAAACCTGCTGTAGTTGTTGTAGACCAGTCCGTAAATCCAAAACTCTGGGTGAGCTTCGGAGCCGAATCCTCTACCGAGGCCGATATCAAAGTGACGCTTTCCGGCCCTCACGCCGCTATCGCAGCCTTGAACAGAAAATTAAAAGAAGGCGAAAAAATAAGGTTTGACTTTGACGCAGCCCAGGAAAAAATGGAGGAACCCGACAGTTATCCCTTGAACCTGTTGCCCTTCCTTCAGAAAGACAGGGTAATAAAACGCCTTGGCCTTAAAGTCAAATCCTGTGAGCCGGATAAAATTACGGTCAAGGTCGAGAGGCTCGTTGAAAAAAAACTGGCCGTAAGGTGTGTCGATGGGACTATGACCCCCATAAAAGCAAATGTAGTCCCGGACAAGGTTAATGCCTTTGTTCCGGAAGACTGGGTCGGCAGCGCAACAGTTCAACTGGCACAGTTTGAAATCGACCAGGCGATGAGCGCCCCTGTTTTCAAAAGACCTTATGTCGAGCTTGTGTCCGGCCAGATACGTCCCCTTGATGAAACTGTAAAAATCTCAACGCCGCCGGGGAAGGACCAGCTTGAAGAGTACCTCCTGCCCGGTACGCTCGCAATCGCCTTAAGTCCCGTCCTCATTGGAAAGTATAACGTCGAAGTAAAAAATCTCAGTGACCTTATAAGTGCCATTGCCATAAAGGCAACCGCCGAGGCCAAACAGGCCTATGGGAATATGCGGTATCAGGTGATTCTCGAGATTGACGATGAGGACAAAAATATCACCGCCGAGCAGTCCAGAAAGGTTATTTACAACTTTCCTGAAGAGTATGTTCGCAAAGGCGAAATCATCCTCAATCAGAGCGAGGCGCAGGCACGATTTAACCTGACCCCTATATCTTCTCCGCGGACTCCTTAGACCTCGCCACACTCACAGCGGTAGCCAATGCCGTCTGAGTAAGGAATACCGCGAGAATTATAAGTATCACGGCTATTATTGCCAGGGTGATATTAGGTCTGTCAGCGGTAACAAAGCTGTATGTTTCATATCCAAGGGCGCCAATTGTAGTAACAAGCATTATAACAGCGGGAACGGCTGTAAAGAGAACCCTGCGATTACGCTTCAGCAGATAGACGCTTGCGACAATAAGGACAAGACTGGCGATGAGTTGGTTTGCGGCGCCGAATACAGGCCAGATGGCCTGCCAGTTGCCAAGAGCAAGCGTACCCGCCAGAATGCCGACCAGTGCTGTGGCGCCATACTTGTTCTGCATATATGGTATTCCGAACGTTTCTCCAAGCAGTTCGTTACACAGATAGCGGGTAATCCTCGTTGCTGAATCGAGGGTCGTCATTATAAAAGTCTTTAGCATAGTTATACCGACAAGGGTTCCCAGTCCGCCGAAGAACGTTTTTGTAAGCTGTCCGTATCCGACGCCGAACGCTTTAATCCATCCTCCTTTTTCAAAGAGTTCCTGATAGAGGAGTCCTTCGCTGCCGCTGGGTGCGCTCTTCCAATAAAGACCTGCGGCAACCGCCGCAATAGCCAGAACCGCCAGAGCGCTTTCCATAATCATAGCGCCATAACCGACAATGCGGGCGTCTTTCATTTGTGGAAGCTGCTTCGAGGTGGTGCCGCTTGCGACTAAGCTGTGGAACCCGGAAATGGCACCGCAGGCCACAGTAACCATCAGCATAGGCCAGAGCCAGCCTTTTTCGCTTGAGAATGCGACAACAGGGGGGGCTTTCATTTGCGGATGCGTAAGAATAAGGCCCAAAAAGCCAAAGAACATACCCACGTACAGTACTCCGCCGGCGAGATGGTCTCTCGGCTGGAGCAGCAGATTGACCGGGGTTACCGACGCTATCATACCATAGATAAGCAGTATTACAGTCCACCAGGTTGCGGCGTTTTTCACGCCAAGCTCAATCGGAATATAGTATCCGGCCACAATCAGACCAAACAACAACAGCAGCCCTGCGACCGAGCACAGCAGCACGTTCAGACCCAGGCGGTACATCATAACCCCGACAATCAGGGCCACGATTACAAGTCCGAACGTGGGAATTACGACAGCCGGCGTAGTTGCCAGCGTTGCGCCCGCAACGGCAGCGAACACCGCCACCACAAGAATCAGTGCCAAAAAGGCAAAAGCGCTGAAGAGAATCCTGCTTGGTTTGCCTGTTATCGATTCGGTAACGGTGGTAATTGATTTGCCTTTGTTTCTCAGCGACAGGACAAGTGCCAGAAAATCGTGTACCGCTCCGAATAGAATTCCGCCGACTACAATCCAGATAACAGCAGCGAGCCAGCCCCAATACAGACATGCGATTACAGGCCCTATTATAGGTGCGGCCCCCGCAATAGAAGCAAAATGATGACCGAACACAATCGTCCAGTGCTTAGCCGGTACATAGTCAACGCCATCATTCATTTCCACGGCAGGTGTGATTTCACTATCGTCAATACCTATCCATTGTTTAACTTTTCGGCTGTAGAAGACGTATCCTAAAACCAGCAGAAAAACAGCGATTCCCGCGACTGATACAGAGTTCATTCTTAATTTCCTTATAAGTACAAGTTAGAATACTACAGATTATTGTCAAATTGTGCAAAATTCCATGAAAAATTTTCAACAAGCCGACCACGGCAATCTTAGCACTTTTTACTTTTAGCTTTTTACTTCTTCGCAGCCTGGTTTGAAATAGGTTCGACGCTTCGGGCTTGCTCACC
>CAZMCN010000110.1:0-6849 GCA_964564845.1 uncultured Pirellulales bacterium
TCGCTCGGCTCAAAATTAATGACCGTTGAGCAGTCAATGATGTTCAAACCCGGCGAAAAACTGCCCATTGCCCGGACCACCGATACCGTAAAGCAAATGCTTCAAAAGACCAGCGATGTAAAACGCCACGGTGCCGTGATGGTCGTTGATAAAGATGGAAAATTAACTGGTATTGTTACCGATGCCGACCTTAGACGCCTCATCACAAAAGAAGGACAGGCAGCTTTCGAGCTCAAGGCCGGTGATATTATGACTGCAAATTGCAAAAGAATAAGGGTCGATGCACTTGCCGCTGAGGCAACAGCCATTTTCCATAAATTCAGAATCGATGAGCTGCCGGTTGTTGACGCCGACGATAAACCGGTCGGCTTGATTGATGTACAGGATATTGTAACAATAAAAGTTGTCGGCTGAACCGGCTGGAGGTTTTGCCGCACTGCACAGAAGACCTGCAGCTCAGGGTTAAATGGGGTTCAGAGCAGATGGCAGAGAAGTCGAATACAAAGCTTGCAGACATAAAATTGCTGGTGTTGGATGTCGATGGTGTTTTGACGGATGGGACCGTAATAATCAACCCGGACGGCAGTGAAAGTAAAGGTTTCAATGTATTCGATGGTCATGGAATTCGAATGTGGAAAAGGGCGGGACTTAAAGTTGCTTTTTTGAGCGGCAGACTGTCGCAGCCCACAAAACTTCGGGCCCAGCAGCTTGGGGTTGATTATTGTATTCAGGATTGCCGTGATAAACTATCAGCGATTAAGAAACTTCTTGAGCAGCTTGGTATCGGCGCCGAAGAAACAGCCTTCATCGGTGATGATTTGATGGATTTGCAGGCAATAAAATATGTGGGCTTTGGAGCGGCTGTTGCCAATGCGGTTGATGAAATTAAACAATATGCTGATTATGTGACCGACCTGCCCGGCGGCAAAGGTGCCGTACGGGAAGTGATAGAATATATCCTGAAAAGTAACGGAAAATGGCAGGTACTTGTCAAAAAATATATGCCTTGAAACCGTAATTAAGAGTTTTTACATGACTCTTAAATTGAGAAAAATTTATGTTTGGATTATTTCCCTGCTGGCTGTGCTTCTAATTTATCTGCTTGTAAACCGGCTGTATGAAACTCCCGAGATTGAAATTGAAAAGGCGGATGAGTTGGCGGCTATCACAGGGGAGTTTGACAGTAATGTCGGCAAGGTAGGAGACGTTGGAGTCGGTAAAGTCGAGTTTGCCGTGTTCAAAGATACGAACAGAGAATTCGGGTTCGAAAAACTTCTTCACAAGGAGGGTAGTGAATGGGAGCTCGAAAAGCCATTTATGGTTTTTTACCGGCCTAAATTCAAATGTTTCATTAACGCCGCTCGTGGAAAGGTTCAGGTTGAAACCTCTGCCGGCAAAACCACCCCGAAAGATGCGACACTCAGCGAAAATGTGGTTATACATATTTTGCCTGAGCCGCCCAGCAGCATCAAAGAAACTTTTATCTACCTTGATGACCTCCTTTTTATCAGCGACAGGGCACAAATTTCAACTGCCGGTCAGGTCAAACTCATCTCGGAAGATGCTCAAATGCTCGGCAAAGGGATGGAGCTTATCTATAATAATCAGGCCTATCGACTCGAATACCTCAAGATATTTCATCTGGACAGTTTGCTTCTGAGAACTTCGGGCCCATCTTTTCTTCCCCCGTCCCGGACAGATTCCGGCAGTCCCATCGATACCGTTGCTCGCGTCGAAACACCGCCACCGGCCCTGCCTGTTGCCTCTGATGACTCTCAAAAAGCTGAACTCTCCCCGGCAGAGTCCCATCAACCCACAAAGCAAACCGCCGCGCAGAGTGATGTTCAGTACTACAGTTTTTTATTCAGAAAAAATGTTCTTGTAAATGGACCGGAGTACCTGATTTTCGCTGATGAATTTGCTATCAACAATATCAGCGATAAAAACAATGAAAATAAAACCGTCGGCACAGATGGTACAGCCCCGGCCCCTGCCCAAAGCAAGACAGCGCAGGCAAAAACACAAAAGCCCACAGAAAATCTGCCCGAACAGCCTGTTGATATTATTGTAACCTGTGATGATGGTATTGTTGTTACACCGATGGACAAGACACTAAAAAAAACTGCCGAAATGGATGCCGTCTCAACCGTAACTGGCGGCAGAGGGCTTGAAAATTTCGGCGACCCCAATGGCCAAGCCACTCTCGCTGCCCGACGAATTGACTATTGCTCAATCTCCGAAGAGGTTCTCCTCCAGGGCGATTGTCTCGGCACAATCCGTGAAACAGACAAAAACATCAAAGCCGAGCGCAAACTTTCGGCACAGAAGATTCTCGTAAAATTATCCAAAGAAAATAAACAAAACACCTCCCAGGCACCGGGCATTGAACATGTAACTGCCAGCGGTGGGGTCGTTCAGCTTGATACTTCAAAATGGGCAGGAGAAAAACTGCTCGGCTTTACCAAACTGAAATGTCTTCAATTTGACTTTGACCCGAATGAGCAGGTCTTTTCCGCAGCCGGACCAGGCGCAATAGCAGTTGATAATTCCAGAATCGCCCACTCAAAACCAAAGGCAAACAAATTCAGTCTGCAAAAAAAGTGCGTCGCAGTAGCGCGAAACTTTGATACTCTGAATTATTTCCTCCAGGAGAATCAGGTTATTGCTGATGCGGGAAACGAGCAAATTCTCATTGATTATTTTCCTGTTGAAAATGACCGATACGGCCAACAAATCACAGCCACAGCAAGGCACATAGAGGCCCTTCTTTACGAGACCGCCGAGGGCAGAAACGAACTTTCAACCCTTAGGGCGTCAGGCGGAATCAGTTACGCAGAAAAGGGTATTGACTTTGAAGGCAGCAGCTTATTTTACGATGCAAATAAATCTTTAATCACAGCCTGGAGTGACGGCTCTCAACCGTGCCTCTTAAATGGCACCCCTGTTGATGGAATTAAATATAACTTAAAGAGCGGAAGGGCCTCTGAAGCCAAAATAGTCGGTCCAGGCGGCCTGGTCTATGGAAGGTGAAACAACTCGGCAGGATAATAAATCACTTCTCTAATTGCGTGCCTGTATCTTGCCGCCCACTCCCATTAGCAATCAGTCACAAAGCTTCTGCAAATCACTTATTTCCAGTTCGTTTAAGTGCGCTACGATTTTTTCAGCAAGTTTCAGCTCTTCAGCGTCATAGGAGTTTGTAACTGCAACGGTGTGTATTCCCGCCACCCTGGCCGCTTCGAGACCCCAGTAGGAATCTTCTATCACAATGCAATGCTCGGCCAATATAGGTTCAGAACTTTTTTTGTTGAGTTTTTGCAGCGCCAGCAGAAAACCTTCCGGGTTCGGTTTGCCTGTTCTTACCTGCTCAGCCGATACTATCACATCAAAGAAGGGTTGCAGACCGGCCTCTTCCAGTATCAGCATAATCTCTGTAAGAAGTGACCCTGAACATATCGCCATTGTAATATTGTTTTGCTTGAGCTTCTGCAGGAAGTCCTTTACCCCAGGGATTAACCTGCCTTCGGTTCTTGCAAGTTTCTCGAAGTCCTCGTTTTTTTGCTTTATGAGATTTTCAATTTCCTCATCATCGAGGCCGAGTTTGCCTTCGCTGCGAAGCTGCCCGAAGCAGTCAAGATCGCTTGAGCCGAGGTATTTTTTGTAATAATCCTTTTTTGTTATCTCGATGCCGTATTGGCCAAGCACATTATTAAAGCTGCGAAGATGCAGAACTTCGGAATCTGTTATTACTCCGTCAAAATCGAATATAACTGCCTGAAGCATAAAACCACCTCTTTATTCGGCGGGCACCGGCCCGATTAGAGCCTCGTAATCGGCAAATGTTGATTTGTCACCACTGCAAATCTTCTCTGACAATGCCGTTATCTTTGGTACATTGTTGCTGATAAATCTGCGGGCAATCATTGCCTTGCGATATTTCATTTGGATGCTTTCGCCCGAAGCGTCATCTGTTGCAACCTCCATCTCAACTTTCGTACTGGCCTGACCGCAAAAAAGATAACCATTAATTAAATCTATTGCGATATCAACAAGGGCTCTTCCGTAAAGGTCCATGTATTCGTTGCCCTGTTCTTTTACGAAGGCAGCCGAGCTTTTTAATAGTTCTCTTCCTTCGTTGAGTTTTTCCAGTAAATCTTTTAGATTGTCGGAGTAATTTTCCCGGGCCAGCTCGGCCATAAATTTTTCCGCTGTGCCGCTGCAGACCCCGCGGACCGCGGCAACAACCTGCAGTTGGCTTGTCCCTTCGTAAATAGTTGTAATTCTGGCGTCACGAGCGTGCCGTTCACAGGCATAGTCACGCATATAACCGCTGCCGCCGAGCACCTGTATCGAATCATAAGCGATTCTGTTACACATCTCGCTGCAGTAATATTTACTCATCGGCGTCAGCATCCCCGCATACCGTTTGTATTTTCGAGACTCGTTTTTAAGCTCTTTGGCCTTGCCTTTGTCCCCCGGCGGATTAGTTTGAAGACGTTTGGCATAGCCGATTTCCATATCCACTATGCGCGACGTCTCATACAGAAGCGCTCGGCCGGCTTCAATGGCAATCTTCATATCAATCAGCATATCCCGAACGGCCGGCAGTTTTTCAATTGCCACGCCGAATTGAACCCTGCTGGCGGCGTAATCACGCCCAACCCTGTAAGCTGCCTCGGCGATACCAACCGATTGGGCTGCAATTCCAATGCGCGCGCCGTTCATCAGACTCATAACGTATGTTACAAGACCGCGTTGACGTTCGCCGATTATCTGACAGGGCGTATTGTCAAAGAATATCTCGCAGGTTGGTGAGCCGTGAATTCCTAATTTATCTTCCAGCCGGCGAATATGGATACTCGGCCCTCTGTCACATACAAATAAACTCAGCCCCAGTCCTCCGGCCCTCTCCGGCTCACTGCGGGCCAATACCAGCAGAACTTGGCCGCAGCCGTTGGTGATAAACCTTTTTACGCCGTGCAGAAACCACTTGCCGTCGTCCTGAAATGCACGCAGCTTGACCGACTGCAAATCAGAACCTGCATCCGGTTCGGTCAGCACCATAGCGCCTGTTACCTTCCCTGCCGAAAAGTCATATAAGTATTTCTCTTTAATTTCTTCGCAGGCAAAGGCGTTAATTGTCTCGGCTATCCCTTGAAGGCCGAATATGTTCATAAGTGAAGCATCTGCTCGCGAGACCATCTCGATGGCCATCGAGTAAATGAGATTTGGAAAGTTCAGACCGCCGAATCTGTGCGGCAAAGTTATGCCCATTACATCGGCCTTGGCAAGCTGTTCGAGAGATTCGGCAATGCCTTTCGCATAGGTTACCGAGCCGTCTTCGCTGAGGGTATTGCCCTGGCGGTCAACGTCTTCGGCTCGCTCAGCAATGAAATCACCGCTAAGCTGTCCCAGCGAATTCAGTACTAAATCATAATTTTGTATTGCTTCGGCGGCATCGGCCGGAGCATAATCGAATTCGCTCGCAAACTTAAAGCCTTCTTCGCAAATTGCTGCTAATTTGCCGGGCCCTGTATGCCTGAACAAAAATTGTATATCGTCGTTATCTCTGTAAAAATTTGCCATAACCCATTTCCTTTTTGCCACAAAGACACCAAGAAACTAAGGTTTTTATGTGTCGTTCCTGCGCCGGCAGGCCCCCGGTGATTGTCGAAAAGCCGATTGACGAATTGAAATCGAAAATCGTAAATCGAAAATCCATCGGCCGCCGCCTTCATAACTAAAGTGTTTTTTCTTTAATTGCCTTTATCATTTTGGGTACAATAACGTTCAGGTCGCCGACTATTTTGTAATGTGCAATTGTGAATATGGGCGCATCCGGGTCGTTATTTATGGCGATAATTTTTTGGCTTTGGTTCATACCGGCCTGGTGCTGGATTGCACCGCTGATTCCGGCTGCGATGTACAAAACAGGCCGAACAGTCGTGCCGGTTTGGCCGACCTGATGGTCGTGGTCGATAAAGCCCAAATCGACCGCCGCCCTTGTAGCTGCCGGCGCCGCCCCCAGACAGTTGGCCAAATCCCAGATGAGTTGGAAATTTTCCTTGCTGCCTACGCCTGCTCCGCCGGCAACGATTATCCTTGCTGCTTTCAGATTGACCTTTTTGGGACGCTTGTGCTCGGCGATAATCTCCAGCGGCAAATCCTGCCGAGACAACTGTGCCTTCTCTCGGACAATTTCACCTTTGCGCTGTGCGTCCGGCTGAGGCATCGGCATTACACCTTCGCGGACGGTTGCCATTTGCGGCCAGCGGTCGTAATTTATAATCGTGGCGATTATGTTCCCGCCGAAGGCAGGCCTTATCTGAAATAGTAGATTTTTGTAGCTCTCGCCGTCGTTGGCTTTCGTATGGTCGCCGATTTGAAGGTCGGTGCAGTCGGCGGTAAGACCCGCCTTGGCAGAGCTTGCAATCCGGGGAGCCAAATCACGACCGGTAATTGTTGCTCCGTAAAGAACTATCTGCGGCTTGTATTTATGAATCAAATCATAAATTACTTTTGCATAGCTGTTTGTCTGGTAACTTCGAAGAAGCGGATGCTCGACCAGATATACTTTATCAGCCCCGTAGTGTATCAGGTTGGTTGCGAGAGCTTCGATACCATTGCCTAAGACGGCCGCCGCCAGTTTTACACCTAACGTATCGGCCAGCCGTCGTGCTTTACTCATCAATTCAATCGGCGTATCTTCTAATCGACCGTCATGCTGCTCGGCAAAAACCCAAACTTCACCTTGTCTGTTCACTCCTATCATATCTCGTATCTCGTATTACGAAATGTCATTCCCGCGAAAGGGTCTGTTGCTAAACAGGCTTTTATCCTTCTCATCGC
>CAZMCN010000111.1:0-6766 GCA_964564845.1 uncultured Pirellulales bacterium
TGCTGCGGAAGATGCGCCAGTTCCAGGACCTCGGCCACAAGGCGGTCCTTATCATAGGCGACTACACGGCGCTAATCGGCGACCCTTCCGGCCAAAACACGACCCGCCCGATACTCTCCGGAAAACAAATAGAAAAAAACGCAAAGACTTACTTTCAGCAGGCGAGCAAAATATTAGACACATCAGCCGATAAACTCGAAGTGCGGTACAACAGCGAATGGCTGGCGGAACTGAACCTCGCTGATATTATCAAGCTCACAAGCAATATGACCGTCGCACGTATGTTAGAGAGGGACACTTTTGAACTGCGGCATAAAAAGGGCGACCCAATCGGAATACATGAGTTTCTGTATCCGCTTATGCAGGGCTACGACTCGGTTGTGATAAAAAGCGACGTCGAATTGGGCGGGACCGACCAGACCTTTAATAATCTTGTCGGAAGAGACCTGCAGCGGGTTGACGGCCAAAATCCGCAGGTTGTAATTACTATGCCCATTCTTGTCGGCCTGGACGGCAAAGAAAAAATGAGCAAATCAAAAGACAATTACATCGGCGTTACCGACCAGCCAAGTGATATGTTCGGCAAGGTTATGAGTATCTCCGATGGTTTAATGCAAAATTACTTTACGCTCCTGACTGATTTATCAGATGAGAAAATAGCTGAACTTCTCACCCCTGAAAAAACACATCCGAAAGAGGCAAAGGTGCTGTTGGGCAAAACAATCGTGGCTCATTTTTATGATAAGGCAGCCGCCGAGTCAGCCGCCGAACAATTTGAGAAGGTATTCGCAAAGCGACAACTGCCCGATGAAATACCGGAATTTGAAGTAAGCAAAAAGTTGGTCACAACGAAAAATCTTCTTTTGCTGTGCAAACTCGTTGACACCGGCGGCGAAGCGAAAAGAATGATAAGGCAGTCGGCGGTAAGTATTAACGGCAGTAAAGTTACAGACCCTAATGCAGAAATTATGCCGGCGGATGGTATGGTTATCCAGGTCGGCAAAAGAAAATTTGTTAAACTAAAAACGTCCTAAAATTTATATCCATTGTAGCGATTCCTGTAGTAAAAGGTTTCTATCCATTAGGTTGAACTATTATCCAGAGACAGATTCGCTGTACATTGACCTTGCCGAAAAGGCAAGTGTTGAAAGCAGGGAAGTTTCTCATGGGATTGTCCTTGACTATGATGCCCAGGGCAACCTTGTTGGAATCGACATTGACAATGCAAGCAGGAAGCTCGACCTAAAACAACTTATTTTGAATAAACTTCCAACTGAGGTAGAGAATCTTTCAGCCTGACTGACGGCTCTGAAGCAGATTGTGCTGACTGCCCAGACGAATAAAAAGGCCGCAAGTATAATACTCACGGCCCTAATCAAAAAATTCTCTAATTCATTAATTCCCTAATCCTCTAACTCCCTGATATCCTGTTCTCCTGATGTCCTTCTACCTGATAACCAGATTTCCTGATATCCTATTACGCCCTTATCCTCGACGTTCCCTTCTCCAAGCTTCTCTTGAGCGCAGTCGAAGGACCAACCCGCCTGAGCGATAATACGCATTGAGAATGACACAACTTATTCAAAAGTCATTGCTTATGGCCAAAACCCCTGCAAAAATGGGTTGTCACGAGGGACTTTATCCTTGCAAAGACAGCTTTTTTTCTTATAATAGAATGTTATTGAGATGTCGAGGCAGACCAGCAAAATCGTCTCTTGTTTTTATTCGTCTCACTCAATATGTCTTTTGCAAGAGAAAATAAATGAAACAAATATCCATCGTAATTCTATGGCTGGTTTTAGCTGTTCCCTGCCGCCCGGCAGCAATCGGCATTGATGACAATATCGGTTACCACTATGTAAATCCCATCCCGTTTGAAAAACCATCCCCCGCCGTCTCAGGTCAATACGTTCCAAACGAACTCATTATAAAACTCCGCAGGAACGTTGCCGATACTATCGAAGGACAACTGGTTCTCGAAAGTTCGGCCCCCATGTTAAACATCCCGCAGCGGCTTGATAAGCTGAACAAAAAATTCCGCGTAAGAAGGATTAGACCCCTTTTCAAAAACTTCACCGGCAATCTTCAGCGGCTTAAAACCCTTCAGAAAAAACCCACCAGCCTTCTGACACGAAAGGAAGAACGTATTATCAGAAGGCTCAGGCGGGCACCAAAAAATGCTAAAATCCCCGCTCTCGACAGAATATACAAACTTGAAGTTGAGCTTGAGAATGGACAATCGCTTCAAGAGGTTGTCGCTGCTTATAATGAAGACCCCGATGTCGAATATGCCGAACTCAATTACATCGTTCACACAAGCCTCACCCCCAACGACCCGCTCTATCCTCTTCAGTGGCCCTTGAACAACACAGGCCAGGATTATCCTGTCAGCAGCACCAAAAACTCATCGGGAACGCCTGATTGCGACATAGACGCCCCTGAAGCCTGGGACATCAGCACATCGAGTCCACAAGTGGTCGTTGCTGTGGTTGATACCGGCGTCGATTACACTCATAGAGACCTGCACCAAAATATCTGGGTCAATGAAGCGGAACTAAACGGCACTGAAGGTGTGGATGACGATGGAAATGGTTATATCGATGACATATATGGTTATGACTTCATCAACAATGATAATGACCCGATGGACGATAATGCCCACGGAACGCATTGTGCGGGAATAATCGCTGCCGGCGGCGATAACGGCCTCGACATCACCGGCATCTGCTGGAACGCTAAGATAATGGCCCTTAAGTTCCTCAATCCCCTCGGATATGGAAGCATAGAGGATGCCGTAGCTGCTTTATATTATGCCGTTGAAAACGGCGCCGATGTCACCTCTAACAGTTGGGGCGGGGGCGGGTATTCTGAGACGATGGAAGAAGTTATTAACTATGCCCACAGCCGGGGAGTAATAACGGTGGCTGCGGCAGGGAACAATGGTGCTGATTCGCCTATTTATCCCGCTTATTATGAAAATGCCATTGCGGTCGCCGCCACCGATTCAAACAACCAGAGAGCATACTTCTCTAATTACGGCGATTGGGTCGATATAGCAGCACCCGGCGTTTACATTTTATCCCTGAAGGCAAACGGAACATCTAATGGAATACCTTATGACGATTACACAATCATTGGGTCGGGAACTTCTATGGCCTGTCCACATATCGCCGGCGCTTGTGTGCTTATGCTGCCCATCTACCCGGATATCCAGGTCAACACGCTTAAACACGTGCTCCTCCATTCGACCGACCCTGTTTCGCCTGAAATCTGTATTTCAGGAAAGCTAAACCTTTATCAGGCAATATCCGGGCTTTCCCAAAAAATTGTCCTTCTTGACAGCGACATATATTCCTGCTGTGCAGTTGTACAAATACTCGCCAGAAATTTAGACCTCTCCGGCACAGGCACCCAATATGTAGCTGTTACTTCTGACGGCGGCGATTTAGAGACCATCGTATTGACCGAAGAGAATTCGTCTTTAGGCATTTTTACCGGTACAATCACGACAGACTCCGCCGACCCCGTTATCGAAGACGGCGTACTCCAAACATCTCACGGCCAGCTTATCACCGTGGCATACGAATATGAAGACGCCAACGGCATCCCGGCTGTTGCAGCCGATATTGCCGACATTGACTGTCAGCCGCCGGTAGTTTGCAATGTTCAAATTGAAGTACCCGGCCCGCAGCCAGCTGTAACATTCCAAACAGACGAACCAACCACTGCTCGTGTGCTCTGTGGTTTTGCTTGTGATGGACCCTACTTCATCGACCAAAGTGACTCCAATCTGGCAACGACTCACTCCATAAAACTTATCGGGGTTTCCCCCTCGACCGACTACTATTTTGTAATTGAAGCTAACGATGTCGTTGGAAACAGAACTACAGACCCAAACAACGGCAGTTGCCATACGTTCACCACATCCCCCTTTGACAACATTTATGTCCCCACCCAGTGTCCTACTATTCAGAAAGCAATCGACTACTCCTGGGACGGAACTACAGTTTGGGTAGCCGATGGAACCTATACTGGCTGCGGAAACCGTGACATTCACTTCAAAGGAAAGGCTGTCACGGTAAAAAGCATAAATGGACCTGCCAACTGCATCGTTGACTGCAACGGCTCTGAAACAGATGAACACCGAGGTTTCAATTTCCACAACAATGAAGGGCCAAATTCGGTGCTTGATGGCTTCACAATTATTAATGGCTATGGAGCTGAAGAATATATAGGCCACAACACAAGGTCGGTTGGCGGAGCTATTTTTTGCAGCGGCGCAAGCCCGAAAATTATCAACTGCATAATCAAAAACAATCACGCCGCTTATTATGGCGGCGGCATCTTCTGCCGAAACAGCAGCCTGACTGTTGCCAACTGTATTATCAGCGGCAACTCACTAATAAATAAGCCGTACTGGTCATACGGCGGAGGAATCTACTGCCTCGACAGCAATCCGACGATTGCCGGCTGTATTATCAGCGGCAACACAGTTGCTGATATGGGCGGCGGAATCTACTCCACCAATTTTAGCACAACGACTACTAACTGCACAATCACAAACTGTACTGTCACAGGAAACACATCAGGGGACAACACGGGAGCAATCTTCAATGTCTTGGGCAATTTAACAATCAAAAACTCCATCATCCGCAACAATTCTCCGCACCAGATTGTAAGCCTTTTCGGCGACATTACCTCGGTTGCCTACAGTAATATTCAGGGTGGTTGGGAAGGGCTGACTAATATCGATACCGACCCCTGCTTTATTCGGCCGGGCTGCTGGGTCGATGCCAATGACACCCACATTATAGTCGAACCCACCGACCCCAATGCCCTCTGGATTGACGGCGACTATTACCTGCTGCCCGATTCTCCCTGCATAGACGCCGGCGACCCAATTTACATACCGCAACCGAACGAAACGGATTTAGACGGCAATCCGCGAATAGTCGGCCCAGGAATCGATATGGGCGCTTATGAAGCCGACTATACGCAGGTGTATTTGTGGATGCTGCCGCATACAATCAGCCCCAACAGCCGTCCCTCAAAAATATTTGCCCGGCTGCTTTTGCCCAAAGGTATTACCAAAGAACAAATTGATGCTGATGAATCGCTTCTGCTTTTCCCCGGGGGCATCGAAGCTACAAATCAGTACGTCTTTGAGTATGGAAGAAGAGGCCGAAGGCGAACAGGCATTTTTGCTTTCTTCCACAAGGACGATTTAATAGCTGCTGTCCCTTACAACGGCAGGCTGCGGGTGCAGGTTCTTGGCTGTCTTACTACCGGCCGACATTTCTACGGCTCCGACTCTATTAAGATAATCAGCCACTAATATGATTTAGTTTGTGCTGGCACTTGTTCGGCTGTTCTTCTGTATCTTTTTTTTCGCCGGTTTATTGTTCGTTCCTCCGGCTCAAAAGGCTTATTATTTGAAGCTGCCTGAAGGGCTTCGGGGGCTGTGGCTGCAAAAAAATCAGCCCCCATTTCCTGCCACAGCCCTTCTGCCCGGTTGAAAAGACCGCCCGACAGCATTATTCGCATATTCGGCCAGGCATTGATGTCCTTTATGGTATCGATTAATATCCGAATTTTCGGTGCCTCTTTTGGTGTTGAGCCGTAAATGAGTAGTATGTCAGGACCATATTCATTAGTGTATGCAAGAATATCGTCGTTTGTCAGCCCGCCGCCGAGAAATTTTACTTCCCAGCCATCGCTCTCGAACAGGTCCGCCATAATTTGGGCACCGAGTTCCTGCAATTGCTCCTGCGCACAACATACAACAATTTTTTTGTTTCTGTTGGTTCTTCGCGGCAATTTATTTTGGAGCTGGTCAACAATAGTGCGGTTAATTCGTGTAGCTAAATGCTCCTGTGCAGCGGTGATTCTGTCCGAGCGGAACAAGTTTTCAATTTCCACCATAATGGGCCAAATGAAATCCACATAAACAGAATTTGCAGGTGTGCCGCTCTGTAGGGTCTGCTCAACGACAATTCGGCAGGATTTTCTATCCCCTCGCAGTAATGCCTTCAGATAACGTTCAAAAAAAGCATCATTCAACATAATACAATCTCCAAATACCAGTTTTTCTGATGTCAATTTTGCCTATCTTCACACATAATAGCCTGAAGATGGAAAAAATGTTAATATAGGTAATATCACTATCGGAAAGTGTTCCAAAAAAACTTTAGTTAAAATAGGGAGAGTGGGCAAATGCGGCTGTTTATGTGGAATGCTGGGCAACTGTTGTAAGCTATGTAAAAATAAGTGTTTATGTGGATTTCATCTGTCAGGGGAAGAAAAATTCGGCAGTTTTTTATAATCGTCCCAAAGATTGTGGGAGAATTTTTAGAATTTTCTCTAACTACCAACCACTAAACCACTTTCCGTAAATCGCACATTCCATCGGTGCTGATCGGAATAAAAAACATAAGGCATGCTGAAATACAGCTGCTGAAGGCACAAAGTTCTCCAAGACGGCCGAACTTACCTTAGTCAATTCGAGTGAGCCGATTTGCAGCGATTCGATATACTCACGTTCACTGGAACCTAACTGACCTGCAGGGTAAATATCGATTCTCATTTGACCGCCTGAAACATTATGGAGCGTCTCAGCCAGTCGTACTATGCCTTTACTCACCGGGTGAGAGGCATCGAGTACGTGGGCGAGTTTTAAAACCTTGATTGTTTTTTTCCCACTGCGGGCAAACAGGATAATTAATACAGAAAGGCTCAAAACCATAATAATGTACTTGATATTTTTCAT
>CAZMCN010000112.1:0-1121 GCA_964564845.1 uncultured Pirellulales bacterium
TGTAACAGGTTTCCAAAGTGCAGGACTATAATCAGTATGAAACAGCTTGACAACCTGAAGCAATTTCAACAGCAGGGGCTCTGGCCGCCTGAAACCCGCGAAGAAGCCGACCAAATGCTCGGCAGAAAGAAAAAAGGGAAAAAAGCAACAAGTCAACAGCAGCTTTGAATCGCAACGAGTTTTTATTTACCATCGAGCCGAAATATAACTGCAATAAGCGGAAACTTGCAAAACTGACTTCCCAAGACTATAATATCTGCTGCAATCGAGAAGAAATTGTTTTATGGGAAAATAAAATGGGTGACAATAAAGACGTTGGAACAGATTCGTTTGAAACGGTTGAGCCGATAGGCAAACGTGTGCTGATTTGTAAAGACGAAGACAAGAAAGAAACCAAAGGCGGTATAAAGCTGCCCGACAATATAGAAATTCCGACGATAACCGGCCGAATAGTAACGATATCCGCAGAGGTCGAGAACACGCCTGATATACCGCTGCGCCAGTACGATAAAGTATTATTCAATCCTAAAGGAGCGATACCGGTCGATTTCGAGGGCGATAACCGGCTGTTCGTGGTCGAAGTTGAAAACATCGTGGCGGTCTTTCGAAAATCATAAGAGGTTTTGTCTGTGCGAACATTAAAGGTTCATTGGCTGTGCGGGAAATTAGTGGAATGATAGCTGATAGACAAAGAAACACGTGGTCTGCCAAGATAAAAAGGACTTTTACTTCGGTATTGGCAGTTTCCGAAAATCGCAAAGGCTGGTGCAACAGCTGCGGGGCGTGCTGCAAGCTGCCTAACGTCTGCCCATTCCTCAAATACAAGCCGAACGGGGAATCTTACTGTACTATTTATTCGGTTCGGCCGTTAAGCTGCAGAAAATATCCGAGGACAGAATCCGAATTTCTCACGGCTGATACCTGCGGTTTTAGATTCGAGTAACACAGGTTTTGCTAAAAAACCGATTTTTATAACGCAAGGTCTCATCAAAAGAATTTTTTTGTATTCGAGCAAAATTCGCTTTGGCTTGTAATACTGCAGAAAAAATTGTGAATGAGTAGATGGGTGAATGAGTAGATGGGTGAATGAGTAGATGGGTGAATGAGTAGATGGGTGAATG
>CAZMCN010000112.1:1221-6739 GCA_964564845.1 uncultured Pirellulales bacterium
AGTAGATGAGTGAATGAGTAGATGAGTGAATGAGTAGATGGGTGAATGAGTAGATGGGTGAATGAGAAACGCATAAACGCATTAACCAACCGCTTATAAGGGGGGGCAGGGGGGGCATTTGTTTCTATTTACTGTGAATATTGGGTTTGGGCAAAAATGGCTTTATTAATCCTGGATTATATATTTTACCTTTGTCCTTTTTAGGATATTTATCCGTTAGTTTTTTTTCGGCGTCTGGTAAGGGCTATCCAGCCGCCGAGGCCCAAGAGTATCACGGTTGCCGGTTCAGGTACCGGCTCAGGTACGGGAAAATCATCTTTATCTTCCGGGCTGGGAAAATCGGGCTCTTCGGGCTCCTCCGGCTTCTCCGCCGGCCAACTCCATCCTTTTGGTCTTTTAGCACCACCTCCTGAATATGCCTGCCGGCTATAATCCTCAGCGGAGCGGTTCAAGCCGCCGTGAGGAGTACTCAATACTCTTTCTGCCGGAGCCAGGACATCAAATTGAGTCCTTTCAAAGACGGCAATAATGATTTTCGGTGCATTAAGATATGTGATGGTGCTTGCGGCCGTTGTGTCCCCTACATCACCCATCCAGCAAACAAACTGAAAGCCCGGTTCAGGCACGGCAGTCAAAGCAACCTCGGTATTGAGGTCGAAACGATGAACTCCAACGCCCGGGTTTACCGTTCCGGCCTGGGCCGGCGTCTGCTGAATCATAAGCACAACACCGTTTGGACGGCAATAGGCCTGAGCAGATAAGCCGAAGAGCGTAATTACAAGAGTCAATGTTATCTGCCGGATTGCCCAAACGCGAAATAATGCGTTTTGGGGCCTCTGCCGCCATCCGAAACATATTGAGTTGCTGACTTTCATCATTGCCTCATTTGGTTGTGAGAATATATCTGAACGCCAAAGGCAGTTTTAATTAACAGCTTTCCTTCTTTTTCTACTTTTATTTAAGAGCCAGGCGCTGCTGATACCGAGCAAAACCAGTGTGGCAGGTTCCGGTACGTCAGGTGTCGGGAAGTCATCGGCTGAGCCCTTAATCTCATATTCACCGGGCACCCAGTCCTCGGTGCTACTGAAGACAAGAAGCCAGGAGTGTTCATCCTTGTATATAAAAACATCCTTAAATTCCCAAACCACCTTTAATTCGAGAACATCAAAATATCCGTCAGTTGGTGTCGGTCCTATTCCACCGGTCAGGTCGTCTTCGCAGCCGATGCCGCTTGTTATGTCTGGCTCGACACCTAATACGGCAAAATACGCCACCGCCTCATCGCTGAAAAGGTCGTCATTAAATATCTGATATGCGTAAACGTATTCGTATGACCCTGGGGCGGTAAAACCAGTAACAAGTTCGTATTCGCTGCGGTCATCGTAAACGGCAAAGTCTATGTGGCCGCGGAGATAACCGTCGTTCCAAGGCACGTCATAATAAGTGGTGCCGTCATAATGTGAACTGACGAGCGTTGCGGAGGCATTGTTTGCGAACGATACCACGACAAACAAGAAACACAGCAATACGATTTTTTTCATCATCCTCATATACTTTTCCCTGAATTATTTCCTTAACAAATACCAACTTAACCGGATGTTTTTCTGTTTTCCTTTTACGAACTTAAATTTCTCTTATCCCCAAGCCCTTCAGGCTTGCCAGCGTCTTTTTCGATTAAGAACCATTAGCCCACCGATACCAAGCAGGGCCAATGTTGCCGGCTCGGGTATGGTTGGGACTTCTTTAAGGCCAAAACGGAAGTTCGGCCCGACTCCCATTTCGGGGTCGGTGACAATCATAATCTGTCCTGCGATACGGCCTGGCTCAAATACGTCACCTGCTGCGGGTACGCCGCTTCCGTTGTTATCTTCAAAATTCAATCGAACAGGCATACCGTCATAACCAAAGTTCATACTGTAGAAGACATTTTCAAGCTGGTCGCCGTCTGGAATGAAGTCCGGATTGAAACCTGCGAAAGTGTTTGTCAGGTGCAGGTGGAAATCGAACCATTCGCTGCCTGTGCAATTGGCGATGCGTTCATCACGAATGATAATATTTGTAATATCGGTCTGGCGAATTTTTTGAAACTCGATAATGATTGGGTCGAAGAACCCGTCTGTGAGTGGTTTTCTAAAGGTTTTGTCGAGCTGGATTATAACCGCATCGTCAGTTGTTCCAAAAACGTAAGGGGCGCCGACTTGTCTGGTTTCATAGAGCATAACGTCATCGATGACCGCCGCCCAGCCCGAATCATCCAGGGGAATAATCACGGCTGTCGCCTCAACCGAAACAGTGCCGACAAACAATGCACACATAAGTAACCACCCACCTGCCTTTTTCATTTCCATCTTTCAGGCGTCCTCCAAAGACTAAAAAACCCTTTTACAGAACACTCATTCGCTCAGCGCGCAGAACTTCTGCGCCGTTGTGTTCAAAGTTTTCTCACCTTATGGAGTTTTTCACGCCCCCGGTTCGATGGCTTTACTTTAACTGAAGCCACCTGTTGTGCAAATTGAGCTTATTTCAAGCTAAAAAAGTCACAACCATCTCCGTTATTATTGAGTTTCTGCTCCACCCCAATTTGTTGAAGCGTATCGAAAATAAACTCCGACTAAATACAACAAAAAAATCATAAGCTAAAATAATTTTGCCTTAACTTTAAGTGAGTCTTTTCCAGCCCCCAAGCTGATATTGTTATTAAACCAAAATTGTCTCCGGACGTCAAGTGTTTTTTTGAAAAATTTTTGTTATTCCGAAAAAAGTTCAGGTTTGTTTGTGCATATATGCCGCATAACGGCATTGTAAGAGGCGATTTAAGGTAAAAGACTCTGAGAAAATTTTTTAAAGAAAATGAGTAAAAAGTAATTTGTCTTTTTTTGGAGACTACGGTTTGAGGATTGGTCAGTCTGCCGGTTATTTTTTTACAGGTTTTTCACGTACAAATCGGCTGATATTTCTGATTGCCTGTCGCAGCCGTTGTTCGTTTTCGACAAGTGCGATTCTCATATAATTTTCGCCGTTTTCGCCGAAAGCCCTTCCCGGTGCGATTGCGACCTCGGCATATTCCAACAGGTCCATTGCGTAATCGATACTACCCTTACCTCTGGAATGCTGCTGCGGCACTTTCGCCCAGACAAACATTCCTGCGCGTGGTTTTTCCACTTCCCAGCCGATTCTTTCGAGCCCCTGGCAAACCACGTCCCGGCGAGACCGGTATCTTTCGTTCTGGACGATTATGTCCTCGTTACAATGTCTAAGTGCAATAATGGCAGCTATTTGCAGCGCCTGGAATATTCCGTAATCGTAGTAGCCCTTTATGGTGGCAAGATAATTGAGCATATCCTTATTTCCCGCTGCAAAGCCGATGCGGAAACCAGCCATATTATAGGGCTTGCTCATTGTAATAAATTCGACTCCAACGTCTTTGGCGCCTTTAACCGAAAGAAAACTCGGGGCTTTATAGCCATCGAAACAGGTCTCTCCATAAGCGAAATCGTGAATGACGGCTATTTTGAATCTCTTTGCCAAATCCACAACCGGCTCAAAAAATCCTTCGTCCACGGTCATTGCCGTTGGGTTGTTGGGATAGTTTAGAATCAGCAGTTTCGGCTTTGGATACAAATGTTCACAGACCTCAGCAATTGTCTTTAAGAACTTTTCGTCATTTCCGAGGGCAACAGAAATCACATTTGCCCCGGCTAGTGCGACCGAGTAATTGTGTATGGGAAAGGCCGGGTCCGGGACAATAGTAGTGTCACCCGGGCCTAACATCGCCAGGCACAGATGGCTGAAACCCTCCTTCGACCCTATGCACGCCAGCACTTCGGTTTCAGGGTCGAGCCGGACGTTCCACAGCCTCTCGTATTTTTTGGCAATCTCACCCCGCAGATTCTTTATGCCTTTTGATGCGCTGTATCGGTGATTGCGCGGGTCCTGTGCCGCTTCAGACAATTTGTCAATTACCATTTTCGGAGCCGGGTCAGAAGGATTTCCCATACCCAAATCGATAATATCAACACCTTCCCGGCGTTTGGCCAGTTTTAAGGCGTTCAGTCGACCGAACAGATAGGGCGGCAGACGCTTAATCCTCTGGGCCGATTCAATCTTAAAATCCGACATCCTATCATCCCACCAATTTACACTAAAAGTGGATTACCTGTAATACAATCGGACAGTCTATACAAAATGAGTGAATTTTCAAGTGATTTTATTCTATGCCGGTTTATCTGGCTGATTTTTTCGAAAACTCCTTGACTTTTTCATATTGGTCGTATAAAGGTTAATTCCCTTTATTTACAGCATTTTTTAGGAGTAGTAATAATGAAGAGACGAACAATGATACTGCTGGCTGTTTCGTTGCTGTTGGTTAGTGGTTGTGCCAGTAACCGTGCCCGCAACGTCAACGTCTATACGCCGGCAATGACCGAGGCACATACTCAATTAGTCAGTAACAGCCCTTATGTTATCGCTACAGCCAGCGGCGACGCCAAGCTGGCCCTGCCGGGCACACCGGCGAAGATTAAGGATTTTGTCGTCGGTATAACCCCCGGTAATACGGACCCTTGTTACCCTTATAGCCCTGCGCACAATATTTATGCGTACAAGATTACAGACCCACATACCCCCGGGCCTAAAAGAAAGGCGGTAATAATAACCGGCAATCACAATACTGAAACGTCCGGCAGCTGGGCCTTTCAGGGAATGGTGGATTTTATTTTAAGTAATGAGCCGGAGGCGGTCCGTCTTCGTCAGATGTGTGATTTCTGGGTGTATCCGCTTGTCAATCCCGATGGGCGTTTCACTGCGAAAGGACGCGGCAATCCGGAGATATGCAGACTGCATAAGCAGGGATTGTTCCCGGAAGGGACCCGTTACAATGACCACAATCGATTGTGGCACTTAGCACATCCTAAACCTTGTGGTGCCTCGACTATCGATGTTCTGACCGCTGCAATGCTCAGAGACAGCGACGCCGGCAGTACCGGCGGCATCGATTATTACTTTGATTTTCACGGTTCAGGCTCGACCTTTTTTTATACGGTACCTGAACTGATGGATTGTCCTTATATCCAGGCCTTTGCTGCACTTGATGTTGGTGTCGGTCTCCGGGCCCGAACGGCCGAGCAGGCCACGCTCGGCTCATCGCGAATATGGGCGAGACTGCCGGTGCCATGGGGACTGGGCGCCAAATGGTCTTTTACGCCGGAGAACGACAGAAAGCACAGTGTATCTTACTTCCTGCGGCTGGGTCGTTCCTACGGTATTGCACTGCATAACACTATTGTCGCCGAGAGCGCTGAGAGTTCTGTTTTGAAGACGGGGACAGACCGTTAGCGGCGTTTGAGACGCTGGATTAGACATTTTGCGGTTAAGTTTGCTCTGCCAAAAAAGCCCGACAGCGGGCTGGATAAGTCACTGCCCGCTCAGAAGGGTGCATCTGTAGTTTGTAGGTAAAACTGGCACAAAAATTGCCTTTCATGTGGGAAAAAAGGATTATTAACCTACAATGAAAGGCAAA
>CAZMCN010000113.1:0-6672 GCA_964564845.1 uncultured Pirellulales bacterium
TTTTGAATTTTAATAGAATCATACATTATAAACCCGACTTTAGCAACAGACCCTTGCGCAGGAGTGACAGTTTGTCTGTTCCATCGCTTAACAAAGTTTGTGAACTCTATGGAATCTCACAAAGCGAACTGGAATAATATCAACTATGTCGAGAACAGAACGGTACGACCTCAGATTCAGGCTAGTTAATTGTGGATATGGCAACCCCCAAAACTCCCCGAGTAGGGCTCCGGCCTGCGGCCTAGAACCTAAATTTGCTTTGCAAATTTCCATAGGGGCTGAAGCCCCTCTGGCGTTCGCTCCGCTCCTGTCACCCCGAAGACCTGGGAGAGCTTCTCTCCCAGACCCACTCAGGTTCGAGCCCTGCTTAATGAAAAGCCCAACAAAAAAACCCACCGTAAAGGTGACTCTTTTTGCTGAGAACTCCCCGAGTAGGACTCGAACCTACAACCTAGCGGTTAACAGCCGCTCGCTCTACCAGTTGAGCTATCGGGGAATCCCAACCAATCAGGTCAATCCGAAAACTTTGATGTCCAAAAACCGTTTTCGGCCGGATTATTTAGAGCATTATCCAAATTTCAAAAATTTTGTCAAGCACCATTTTTTTCTCTCGAAAGCACAAAAAATTACTACAATACCGGACAAAAAGCCGATTATATTACAAAATGCTTGATTCGCAAAGTTCGAATTGAGTTGCTTTGTGCTTCTGTACAGAACCGGCTTTGAGTTGTGATAGCGCTCCTGCCGCAAAAATGCAAAATTAACGGAACAGAAGACAACCTTAGCGCATCTTATTAAGATGAAGTAAAATAGGTAGATTTACAATTGTCGGGCTATTTTCGGGAATATGGCTAATAATATACTCAATGTCGGCGGCTTTAGAATAATCAAGCGTATTGGAACCGGTGCACGCAGCACAATCTACCTGGCGACAGACGACCAGAATGGAGAAGAGGTCGCCCTAAAACGTGTCATATATGAAAGGCCGGAAGATTCCCGAATCTTCGAGCAGATGGAGGCCGAATATAAAATGGCAAGGCGCATAGACCATCCCTATGTCCGCAAATGCTACAAACTGGAAAAAATCCGCAGTATTTTCAAAGTAAAAGAAATGCTGCTTTCTATGGAAATGTTTGACGGTCAGTCTCTCGAAGATGGACCGACCTTGAGCCTGGTTGATGTTTTGCTTGTTTTGAAAATGGTCGCTGACGGCCTGAATGCTATGCATCATCAGGGATTTGTCCACTGCGATATCAAACCAAACAATATACTATTAAGTAAAACCGGTGCAATTAGAATAATCGACCTTGGCCAGAGCTGCAAAATCGGAACAACAAAGCAGCGTATTCAGGGCACCCCGGATTACATCGCTCCTGAGCAGGTCAGACGCAAACCTCTAGGCCCCAAAACAGACATCTTCAATCTCGGAGCCACTATGTACTGGGCACTTACCGGCCATACCGTGCCGACTTTGATTCCAAAAAAGGATGCTCTTGGTCTGACAATACCACAGGAATTTCGGGCACCTCACGAATTTAAAAAGCAAATTCCCGTGGGAGTCTCAAAGCTGGTAATGGATTGTGTAAAAGAGGACCCCGCGAAGCGACCGCTTAATATGATGACGGTCATAACAAGACTCGACCTGATGATACACAGTATATTGGGCGGCAGGATAAACCCAAGCAAAAATGCCTCAAAAAACAATTGATTTGTTAAATAGTGCTGTCAAGGCCAATACCGCTGACAGATTTCGGCGGGGAAATTTAATCTGCCTGCCCGCCAACGCCCAACTGATTGTAGCCGGAGACATTCACGGACATCGGCGAAATTTTGAAAGAACGGTTACTTTTGCCGACCTGGCTAACAACCCCGACAGACACGTCATCCTGCAGGAAATCATTCACGGAGGACCACAGGATTCCCACGGCGGGTGTCTCTCATACAAACTGCTATTCGATGTCGCCCGGTACAAATTGGATTTCCCCAACCGGGTACATACCATTATGTCAAATCACGACACCGCTTTTATAAGTAACATCAGGGTGATGAAAGACGGCAAAGAAATGAACCGTTCAATGCGGGCGGCAATTGATAGAGAATTCAAGCAGGAAAGTGAACGGGTCAAGCTTGCTATAAGGCAGTTCCTCTTCTCTCAGCCGTTGGCGGTCAAATGTGACAACAGAATGTGGATTTCGCACTCACTTCCCGCCGGCAGGTACATCAGCAAATTCGACTGGAAGATTATAGACAGACAGTTGAAAATCAATGACGTGGTCAAACCGGGGTTGGGTTACCTTTTGACCTGGGGCAGAAAACACACCCAGGCACAACTCGATAAAATGGCCAAACTGCTCGACATTGATGTTTTCATTCTCGGCCATCAACCCCAGCAGTCAGGATTCTCCAGAGCAGGACGAAACCTTATTATCCTCTCCTCCGAGCACAATCACGGATGCCTCCTTTCCATCGACCTTTCAAAATCTTACAACATCGAGCAGCTAATCGACTCGATAATCCCCCTGGCTTCCATTTCTTGACAGCCACCGCAGAATTTGATAATTTAGCGACCAAAAGGGTCAATATTAAATATCCGTCTATCGTGGAATAGTCGAGCGATTAATGTGGGATTTGTACTACTATATAGCGCTGGCGGCGCTTCTGGTTCAAATAGCTTTCTCTGTACAGATGTATCGCAACTATTGCCATGTGCTTGCCAAATACAAAAGGAAGCGTTTAACATACCGGCCGCGAACGACCCTGATTGTGCCTTGTAAAGGCCGGGATTTGGCTTTCCAGGGAAATATCACTTCGTTTTTTAATCAGGATTATGAAAATTATCTGCTCTGGTTTGTGGTTGCAGACAAAACAGACCCTGCATACGAGCAGTTATCCAGATTAAAAGACCGGTTTAGCCAAAGCTCAAAGGCCATGGACGTCCAAATCCTCATCGCAGGCCGGGGGCAATCCTGCAGCCAGAAAATTCACAATTTACTCTATTGCTATGAGAGGCTCGGCGATGACGTCGAGGTCATTGCATTTGCTGATTCCGATATTTGTGTACGCAGAGACTGGATAAGCCAGATAGTGTACCCCCTGCGAAAATCCAAAAACGGCGCCGCCAGCGGCTATCGCTGGTTCGTACCCGAAAAGAACAACCTTGCCACCTTGGCCTTATCGGCTATGAACGCAAAGATTGCCCAGTTGCTCGGCAACACACGTTTTAATCAGGCCTGGGGCGGCTCTATGGCCATTAAAGTTGATGTTTTCCGCCGCATCGGCCTTGACAAAATCTGGCCGAAAACAGTAAGCGACGACCTCTCACTTAGCTATGCCGTCAAAAAGGCTCACCTGAAAATAGCCTTTGTACCCGCCTGCATCGTGGCCTCATACCAATCCACCACCTGGGATGAGCTTTTTGAATTTGCCAGAAGACAATTTCTAATCACCCGCATAACCGCTCCAAAAACCTGGTGGTTCGGCCTCTTCAGCAGTTTTTTTTCGGTATTGGGCCTCTGGGCAGGTGCCGCTCTGGCAATTTACGCCGCCCTAACTGCTCAAAAACACCTCCTCCTCTTTACCGCCGTACCAGTCGTCTTTTTCGTATGTCAGATGGGCCGGGCCGTCCTGCGACAGAAAATGATTGCCAAATTGCTTAAAGAAGATGTGCCGAAAATGAAAATATCGTGCGCCGCTGACATCTTCTTATTTTGGTTATGGTCGCCGTTGATGCTAATCTTTATTGTCTCTTCTGCTTTTGGCAGAACCATCACCTGGCGACAAATGCGGTACAAACTCCTCGGCCCAACAAAAACCATCATCATCAATCGGTAGTATTCAGACCTCCTTCTGTGGATTCATTATAGCGAGCGAAAATAGCCTTTCGTCCTGTGTGTAATTGAATGGCTGTAAATCTATTCACCAGGCAATATCCAGCAACAATTATTCGATATCGGCGATGTCGTTTTTGGGCTTGCCGACCAGATAAATTCGGTTTTTACCACTGCGTTTTGCCTCCAGCAGGGCACTATCAGCCCGGTTGAAAAGCTCCTGTATCGTTGAGCCGTCACGAGGAAAGCTCGCCAGCCCGCCGCTTATTGTCAGAACCCCTTTGCCTTCCGGGCCGAGCAGATTCAATTCGGTTTTATTTAATTCCCTTCTGAACCGACTGGCTATAAAAATCACCTCTTTTGGATGGTCCGCCAATGCCGAGCGCCTCTCAACCTCAGTCCCCTCCGGTCTGGCCGGCGGGTCGTCCCAGAAAATAAACGCAAACTCGTCACCACCTATCCTGCCCACAACGTCATGTCCCCGGCAGCAGCGCTGCATCAAAACCGCCGTCTGCCTTAAAATCTTATCGCCCGCCGAATGACCGTAAACATCATTGTAATGTTTGAAATTATCAATATCGAACACAAGCAGTGTTACCCGCCCATTCCCCTTGCCGGCTCGTTCGATAATCTGTCTGGCAAATTCCCACATATATCTCCTGTTCTTCAGCCCTGTCAGGTCATCTTCGGTGGCCATCTTCTCAAGATGTCTTATTTTCACCTCTGTTGCATAATCAACGGCAGCGGTCTGTGTGGTAACAGCTTGGCGCAGACCTTCACCACCCACAATAAATTCATAAAATCTATCTGCCTGCATCGGGCAAATCAAATAATCGTCCGCCAAAACTGCACCGTTTCGCCACAAACCAGTCAACTGCATCGCTGTCGGCTCTTCGAACATCTGTGCCAGAATAACGATTTTCGCATCTCGATTAGCTTCTCTAAAGGCCTTCAAAACCGATTTTAATTTAGCCGGCATCCCCGCCATTACAACAGCGATTACTGCAAACTCCCTCTTGGCCGCCGCCTCTATCGCTTCAAGCACATTGGCGTAAAACACAAATGGACTCTCGCCCATCGCCTCTGCATCCGAAAATACTCGGCTTATGTTGCCTGTCAGCAGAATTTGGCCTCTATCTCTTTTAGAGAACGAATCGTTGCTTTTCATTTGTCTAACCCCCAGGTAAAGCATCCATCTCCGCCTTTGCCGTTCCTGGCCAACGTTGCAACAGCCGAATATGCATCTTCGCAGAGAGCAAGCTCAACACCGCCCTCAGCGAGCAAATCCATCGTATATCGGACAAAGTCATCAGCCACACTGCCGAGGTCTATCGCATCAAAACGCTCTTCCAAATTTGAGCCCTTCACCCGTCCAAACCTTTCTTGATTAACTGCCAAGCATTTATTATACCTGAACTTGCAGGAAATGTCAAATCCAATTCTCACCAGTTATAACATCTCCGGCACATCCCACGGCTATGAGATAAATAATATTGACATAGCCTTCTTGTTGGGGTACTATTAAATATTATAAATGCTGAACGGGAATTAATCGGTAATCGAAGGATTGGTGTTATTCGGATAGGTTTATGGCAAAAGTAACACTGCCCGATGGCAGTTCGCTGACAGTCGCTGACGGCACAACTGCCGGGCAATTGGCCCGGCAGATAAGTAAAAAACTTGCAGATTCGGCTGTGGCGGCAAGGATAAAAGGTCAATTGGTGGATTTATCCACTTCCCTCAATGGTGATGCAGATGTTCAAATCATCACCCTCAAAGATGACGAAGGCCTTGGAATAATGCGCCATAGTTGCGCACACATAATGGCCGAAGCTATATGCACTCTCTGGCCGGATACAAAACTGGTCTATGGCCCAACCGTTGAAGACGGATTCTACTATGACATTGACCTCGACGAACCCATTCGCCCTAGTGACTTCGAACGCATTGAACAAAAGATGCACGAGATAATAGAAACCGGCAAGCCATTTATTAGAAAGGAAATCACACGCGCCGAAGCGCTTAAGAAATTAGCATCTGACAAATACAAAACCGACAATATAAATCACTCCGATAGCGAAGTTATCAGTTTCTATTCCCACTCAGATGACTTCGAGGATTTATGTCGAGGGCCGCACGTGCCCAGTACAGGCAAAGTTACTGGTTTTAAGATTATGTCGGTGGCCGGGGCTTATTGGCACGGAGACCCGACACAGAAAATGCTCCAGAGGGTGTACGGCACCGCCTGGCCAACAAAAAAAGAACTTGATAGCTATCTGCACAGACTACAAGAAGCAAAAAAACGCGACCATCGTGTTCTGGGCAAACAGTTGGATTTATTTAGTTTCAACGAAGCAGGACCGGGGTTTGCTTTCATACATCCCAAGGGTATGATTATTTGGAACGCCATTACGGACTTCTGGCGAAGTGTGCACAATAAATACGGCTATCAGGAAATAAAAACACCCATCATTCTTAATGAACAGTTATGGCACAAGAGCGGGCACTGGGACAATTATAAAGAGAATATGTATTTTACCGACATGGACGGAATCGGCTATGCGATAAAACCGATGAACTGTCCCGGCCTCTGTCTGGTTTATAAAACACGCCGCCACTCATATCGTCAGTTCCCGATGCGAATTGCCGAGCTTGGCGTGGTCCACCGGCACGAAGCCAGCGGCGTTATGCACGGCCTTTTCAGGGTAAGGCAGTTCACACAGGATGATGCTCATATATTCTGTACGCCTGAGCAGATAGAAGATGAAATAATAGGGGTTATTGACCTTACATTTGAGATATATAGGGCTTTCGGATTTGAGGATTTTCACATTGAGCTTTCTAC
>CAZMCN010000114.1:0-6653 GCA_964564845.1 uncultured Pirellulales bacterium
TGTCTTTGTGGTCGTGGTAAACCCGCAGTATATCAGGCTCGGAAAAGCCGTGAATGGTCGTGAGCATTGGTGTTTTTATAAAAGGCAGGTAAGTTAAAGGCAGATAATCAAAATTGTTATGTATGAGGTCGAACTCATCCGCTCGCTCCATTACCTTGGAAATATGCAGACACGTCGAAACCAATGGGATTTGTGTTTTGTCTTCTTCGTAACCTCTTTCAATAAATCCCTGAAGCTTTGCGCTTGTTACGGACTCTTTGGTGGCGAACAATGTAACGTTTTTCCACCCACGAGCCACCAGACCCTCTGTGATATTGCTGGCGACGGTTTCCCATGCACCGTAGGCGACCGGAGGTGTCCGCCAGGCCACCGGAGATAAAATAGCTATCCGTTTGCTTTTAATATCATTCATCTTCCCTGCCCTGATAGAGAGTGTTTACTTTTTGCTTTTTTTTCGCACTTCTTCCTTTATTCGCTGAATATGTCCTCGGCCAAGAGCTTTTACTTCACAGCCGAGCTCGAAATACCTGCGGATTTTCTCATCTTCCAATATACCGAAACAATCAATAACTGCCAATGGTGCGCCGGCCCATTTTACTATTTGGTCGGGTTCAAGCTTCAGGTAAGGTGCGTGTGGAACAGCCAGTATGATTGCTTCTGCGTCCTTGACAGCCGCAGCAAGGTCATGCTGGACACGGATATTTACCAAATCGTCCTGGTTGCGGAAAAATCTCGCCAGTGAGTGGCCGGTTGGGGGGTAAATATCCTGTTTTTCCAGCTCGTACCAGTGCTGAAGATATGGGTCATGCACCTGCATCTCCGCCCCCATCTCAGTTAGCTTTCGCAGAACTATTTCCGAGCCGCTGTAGCGGGTGTCGGCAACATCCTTGCGATAGCTGGCTCCGCACAAAAGCACCTTTGCGCCGGCCATTTGCCGACCCATATTTCGCAAAGCGTCTCGTGTCAGGGTCGCTGCGTGAAGGCTTCTTGTATCGTTGATGTCGATTGCCGTTGTTGTCATTTTGAATATATCGTCATTGAAACCAAGAATGTGTTTATATGCCCAGTGCCCAAGACATCCGTCTTTGGGCAGACAGTAGCCGCCGATACCGGGACCGGGAAATATAATATTATTATGTGTTGGCCGGGTCTTGATTGCCTTTATAACTTTAATTAGGTCAACACCATTGCGCTCGGCGAACAAACTCCACTCATCAAGGAAAGCCAGTATCGCGGCACGATAGGAGTTCTCAATAATCTTGGTTGTCTCTGATTCGATAGGGCGGTCCATAACCGTCAGTGGATATTCCTCAGTATTAAGCACCTCTCTGAGAAATTTTTCAACACGCCCTTTAGCTTCGCTGTTGCAGCCGGAACATACCCGCCAAAAATCACGGATTGATGAAACATAATCCCTGCCGGGCATAACCCTCTCAAAGCTGTGTGCCAGCAGCGGCTCCGAATCAATGCCGCGCGCCGCAAAGGCCTTTTTCATAATCGGCCAGGCAACGAATTCCGTTGTGCCCGGTGCTACGGTTGTTTCTATCAGTGTCAAACATTTCGGCGGAATTTTTTCGCCGATGATTTTTATTGTCTCTTCCAATGCGCCTGTTTCCGCTTTGCCTGTTCGCATATTGCCGAGGTCCTGTTTGGAATAATCGCACTGGACATCCACGACCACGCAGTCGGCAAGTTTAAGGCAATCATTGTTATAGGTGGCGACGAGCGTTTTTTTCTCGAGAACACAGCGGGCAATCATTGGCTCAACTTCGGGGTCCTGGGCTTTTACCGGTGAGAGGCCTTTGTTAAGCAGCGGAATCTTCCAGTAGCTTCGAGTGCTGGGCCGCTGACAGCCGATGACGAACTTATCGGATTTGCCCGTATTTTTATCAATGGTATCGGCGATAATAGCAGCCATAACGGCCCCTACGAAGCCTACCCCCATCACCACAACTATTTCTTTGCCTTGGCCTCTGGCGCTCTCTGCCAGCGACCGAATACGGTTAAATTCCATATCGTACTCATTATTTTGTGGTATAGGAAATTTTTCTCCTGTCGGACTTATTGAATAATCAGCCATTTTTTAACACCTCGTGTCCTGCATTTTGTTTCACTCTCTTTCCAATTACCGCTGCGAGTTTATCAATAATATCCTCTATATCAAGTTTTTTTCTGTTAGTTGTGAGTTTACCCTGTATGCATTTGGTTTTGGAAGTTACTGAGGTTAAGTGAGTCTGTTTTGACTCGGTGATATTATTGAGGGGTTCCCCAAACGCATTACTTCGCGGTTGGGGAACCCTGAGGTTGCTTGAGGTATGGCAAAATCTTTATATTAGGTTTAGGGTTATTTTACCGGTTGTCTTTCTTGTTTTTGAGTTTTATCGCAATCAGGCTCCTTTTTAAACGGCGCGAGTTGTTGTGGCTCGGCAACCTTACGGTAGCCCAACGCTTTTACCAATTCAAGCACTTCTGTCCAGGTTGGGAATGGTCTTGCATTTTTACTTTTATACTCATTGACAGCCATTAGAAATTCGAATTGCTCGTCGGACATCTGACCTTCTTCAGCCGCTTTTCGCTCATCACTTCTGCGTCTGCCGGGGCCGCGACGCCGGTCCAGACCCAGGCGTCTGTCAACAACGCTTTCTCTGCGGTTCTTACTGCTGCGACGTTCTATAAATTGTTTCTCTTCCATTTATTGCTGTGCTGTTTTTAGTTTTAAGATTTTTGTTGCGGTCGTCCCTGGCAGCTCTTAGCCACGTCCTTGATAGTAACCTGCCGGGTTCCCCAAAAGCATTATTTCGCGTTTGGGGAGCCCCTGCTATTATGGCCTAAAGTTCCTCGTCAAATAGTTCACTGCTGAAATCACCGTCATCTTCTAAGGCAAGGTCATAAAAATCATCATATGCATTCTGAGACTCGATTATTACGTGGGCCTCATCAATATAATCTTCCGGCACCATCACTGCTATGCCGTTAATATCCATTGACTGTTCATGTTTCTCACGGATGATGACCGGTATCTCATTGTTTTTCAGCAGTGTCTCGTAGTTTCTGGCCTCTTCCATATCCTCAGTAAATGCAACGACAGCGAAATCTGGCAGCTCAACCCGCGGTTTTTGTGTTTTTCGGGGACGTTTTGCCATTTCTTTTCTCCATCAAATTATCTCCACCCCACTATGCAGGGGGGCAGGTTCCGGACAAGCTTTGCTCCAGATATTCTCGTCAAAATACTTCAGGCGAATTATTAAAAATTAAAGCCAAAAAGAAAAAATTCCGTTACCAGCCGCTTTTTCATCAGCAATTTTGAGGTATCGGCGCTGTGATTGCAGAAATTTAATATTTGATAGATTTTTTTGTTGCAAATCCAACCGGGTATCTGTAATTATTACCCATTAATTACCCTTTCGGCCTCAAGGATTTGATGCCGTACTTATTAATCTTTTTTACATGGAGGATTTTAGAATGGCGAAAAAAAAAGAGTCTTTGATTGTAGCCAGTAAAGTCAAGGCCTACATCAAGAGCAAAAAGATGATGACCTCCTCTGATGCCCTTGAGGCAATCAGCGACAAGGTCTATGGCATGCTTGATGCTGGAATTGCTCGGACCCAGGCCAACCGTCGCAGTACTGTCAAGGCACAGGACCTATAAACAATTTATGAGCTAACTTCTTTTGCTTATACATCTTACGTTTGTGCCAATGCGAACGAAAGCAAGCTTTCTCCACTTTTGCCAAGGTGGGAGGGCTTGCTTTTTTATTTATTATCTATTTTGTTATCAACTTGCTTTCCAAATTTATTCCGTTGTTAGTTATCAGTCCTTAAATGTTTTTTTAGCTGAAAGTTGATTAAAACTCACTGGCTAATAACAAGCCAAATGTGTTTAAATTACGATACTTCAAAATTTCTTTAATCGACCGGTAAAATCACTGTTATCAGCACCATAATTCAAATTTTTCAGAAAATTTATTGAACTTATTCCCGCTAAAGCCCCGATTTATATTACAGAAGAGAACGTAAATAGGGTTTGAATTTCCCGATTTGCCGTTAATTATACGTAATTTTTTGTCGATAAGCCACTTGTTGCAAGATTGGAGATTGGAAAGTGCATTTTGATTTGCAACTTTACAGTGGCGAAGGTGAACTTGTTGAATTTTATGACGCAATAAGTGTAACCTCTTTAGCAAGAAATAGTTATGATAGTTACATAGGTGGTTTGGCGGAGTTAATATGAGGGTTTTTATGTTAGGCTGGGAGTTTCCACCGTTTATTAGCGGTGGATTAGGTACTGCCTGTTACGGGCTTACCAAGGCGATGGACCAGCTCGGCATAAAAGTAACGTTTGTACTGCCAAAAATGGCCGATGGGAAATTTGTTACCCATGTAAAATTATTGACCCCAGACTTGCAGACATCCAACTCGTTTCTCAACCTTGGTGAACTGAAAAATGTATCATTTCGCACCATCAATTCGCCTTTACAGGCGTATTCAACCCCGGGTTCCTACCAGCGGCAAATCGAGGAAACTTTGAGGCAAAAGCAGATTAAAAGCGGCGTGCTCGGCTTGACGGGGCATTCTTCTGGTGGGGCGGACTATGGTGGTGATATGTACACTGAAGTGCATCGTTATGCTGCATTGGCTGCTGAGTTAGCTGAAAAGGAGCAATTTGACATTGTCCACGCTCATGACTGGATGACTTATCCGGCGGGAATTGCTGTTGCTGCGCTAAGTGGAAAACCGTTAATTGTACACATGCATGCCACCGAGTTCGACCGAAGCGGCGAACATGTGAGTCAAATGATTTACGATATAGAGCGAAAAGGACTTCACGCGGCTGATAAGATAATTGCTGTAAGCTATCGCACTCGCAGTATCATAGTTGACCGCTATGGTATTAGCCGTGAAAAAGTCGAAGTAGTATATAACGGAGTTGAACACAACGGCGATAATATTTTAGCTGATACCGGAATCGAAAAAGACGAGAAAATCGTTTTGTTTTTAGGCCGAATTACAATGCAAAAAGGCCCTGAATATTTTCTCAGAGCCGCTAAAAGAGTCCTTGATGTGATGGATAATGTAAAGTTTGTTATGGCCGGCTCAGGGGATTTGATGCACCGTGCGGTGGAAATGGCGGCGGAACTCGGAATCGGGCACAAAGTACTCTTCACCGGTTTTTTACGCGGTGATGCAGTCCAGAAAATATATCAAATGGCAGACCTTTTTGTAATGCCGTCTGTATCAGAACCTTTTGGATTGGTGCCGCTGGAGGCGCTGGGCAATGACGTTCCTGTGATAATAAGCAAACAAAGTGGTGTTGCTGAAGTCTTAAAGCATGCCCTAAAGGTTGACTTCTGGGATGTTGAGGAGATTGCCAACAAAGTTATTGCCGTTCTGAAATATCCACCGTTGCAGGCGACATTGCGGGATTATGGCAATTTTGAAGTGCGGAAATTGCGATGGACGGAATCTGCCGCAAGGTGTCTCAGAATTTACGAAGAAACCCTGGTTGCAGTTTAGTCGCCGTGCGTCGTGTGTGATGCGCCGTGCGTAACACGCAATACGAGATACGAGATATGGCTTCGATATGTTTCTATTTTCAGCTTCATCAACCTTTACGATTGAGACACTATACCGTATTTGACAATAACGGCAGATATTTCGACGACTCAAAGAATGCTTTTATTTGTAGGAAGGTGGCGAATAAATGCTATCTGCCTGCCAACAGACTGCTGTTGGATATTATAAAGAAATATCAGGGCAGGTTTCGAGTGGCATACAGTATAACAGGGGTGTTGCTGGAGCAGTTGTTTAAGTTTTCACCGGAAGTTATAAGTACTTTCGATGCTCTGGCAGAAACCGGCTGCGTAGAGTTTTTAGCAGAGACGTATTATCACAGTTTAAGTTTCCTGTACTCCAGAGACGAATTTATCGAGCAGATTAACAAGCACTGCGATACTATCGAATGTCTTTTTGGTCAAAAGCCAAAGGTATTTAGAAACACGGAGTTGATATACAATAACGACCTGGCGGGCCTTATAGAATCGATGGCCTCTTTCGATGCCATATTGACCGAGGGAGCGGACCATATTTTAGGCCCAAGAAGCCCTAATTTCATTTACCGCCCGAGGGGCTGTGGCAGACTAAAACTTTTATTGAAAAATTATGCCCTCAGTGACGATATTGCTTTCAGATTTTCCAATCGTGACTGGGCCGAATGGCCTTTAACAGCGGATAAATATGCACAATGGATAAACAACGTTAATGGCAACGGTAATGTCGTCAATCTCTTTATGGATTATGAAACATTTGGCGAACACCAGTGGGAAGATACCGGAATATTCGATTTTATGCGACATCTGCCCGAGGAGATTCTGAAGCACCCGGACAACGATTTCAAAACTCCCAGCGAAGTCATTCAGTCTTATGAACCTGCCGGTACAATTGATGTGTCGAATCTGATAAGCTGGGCCGACACTGAAAGAGACCTTTCAGCCTGGCTGGGAAATGCAATGCAGTCCAATGCCATTCATGAGCTTTACCGCCTCGAAGAGAAAGTAAAGAAAACCGGCAACGAAAAAATCATTGAAGACTGGCGAAAATTGCAGACTTCCGACCATTTTTATTATATGTGCACAAAATATTTTGCTGATGGGGACG
>CAZMCN010000115.1:0-6416 GCA_964564845.1 uncultured Pirellulales bacterium
TGAAGAACCCGTTCGAGTATGAGATGTTTTTGGCCAATTTAAAGGACGAATCCGGGACCGAAGAAGAGAACCTGATTAGCGAAGAGATGCTGAGGCAGCAAGTAAAAAAGCTGAAGCTTTTGAGTATTATGCAAACCGAGCAGGGTAATAGCTGCATAATAGATGACAAAATTCTGCGCGAGGGCGATTCAATAAGCAACTTTAAGGTTCGTCAAATCAGTAATAATTACGTTAAACTTGAGTGGAACAGCCAAGGTGATAAAGCAGGTTCAGGGCCCCAAATAATATTAAAGCTATCAAAATGAAACTACCTTTTACATTTGAAAAAAAGCAGGATTTCTCCTCAGAGCAGGGAGTGGAAGAAGATTTCTTGGACGGCGCTGATGGTGGCCAGCCGTTTTCCGAGGACCAATCTATCCGCGGGTTAAGTGACCTGTATTCTCCGGAAGAGCTGGACGAACAAGAATCATACGAGAAAGGCGGAGAATGGGGCACAGGTGATATCGCAGATGTCTTACTTGATATGGGCAGGATTGCGTCTGAGCAACTCGCCCAAGCGAGGAAGGAACTATCAGCAAACTCCGCCGATGACATCGAGACAATCCTGCTGAAAGACGGACTAATCAACGCTGATGATATTTTAGAGGCCCATGCGCAACTCTATGGATTCGAGTTTAGAGCGATAAAGCCGGAAGAGGTGGAGAGAGAAGCTTTTGAAAAGCTCGGCATTGATTTTATAAAAAACAGTTCCATCTGTCCTGTCGCTATAGAAGAAGAAACTCTGGTTGTAGCAACGAGTGAGCCGGCAAATGTATTTTCGATTGAAGATGTGAAAAGACAGACGCAGATGGACGTAAAAGTCGTGGTCTGCAGCGCAGAAGAGATTGAGGCGGTGTGCGATTCATTCGGCGAGGAAAAAAACGATTACAACTTTGATGATATTATCAGTGATATGACAGACGTGGAGGTAGTTCATGACCAGGAAAAAGATTTTGAAGACCTTGAGAAAATGGCAGGTCAATCGCCTGTCATTAAGTTCGTTAATTATCTGATAAGCAATGCGATAAAAGAAGGCGCCAGTGACATTCACATTGAGCCGAAGGACAAGTCTATGAAGATAAGATACCGCATTGATGGTGTTCTTTTTGAGACTATGCAGCCGCCTCTAAAAATGCATCCTGCGATTGTTTCACGAATCAAAATTATGTCCAATCTTGATATTTCGGAACGACGACTGCCCCAGGACGGGAAAATTTCGGTCATTGTCGGCGGCAGAGGGGTTGACCTGAGGGTTTCAACGCTGCCCACAAATCACGGTGAAAAAGTGGTCATACGAGTACTGGACAGCAAATCGATTATGCGTGGGCTTGAGCAGCTTGGTATGGAAGCGGATGTGATGACGGTATTTGGTGAGCAGATAAAACTGCCTCACGGGATTTTGCTTGTGACAGGACCGACCGGTTCCGGCAAAAGCACGACTCTGTACTCAGCACTTAGTCAAATGGACGGTGAACGGTTGAATATCTCAACGGTTGAGGACCCTGTGGAATACGAGCTTGACTTCTGCAACCAGGTGCAGGTGAGCGAAAAAATAGGGCTGGATTTTGCCTCGGCACTGCGCAGTCTTCTGCGGCAGGACCCGGATATTATAATGATAGGTGAGATCCGGGATTGTGAGACGGCACGAATAGCTGTGCAGGCGGCCCTGACGGGACATCTGGTCCTTTCGACACTGCACACGAATGACGCCGCCAGCAGCGTAACGAGACTGGTCAATATCGGTATTGATGCGTACCTGATAGCAGCATCGCTCAACGCTGTGCTCGCTCAGCGATTGGTCAGGAAGATTTGTCCGAGTTGCAAAGAGGTTTATGAGGCACCGGAAAATGTACGCAAATATGTGGAAAGAGCAGGTGTTCGGCCGAAAGAGCTCTTTCACGGTGCCGGCTGTGAGAAGTGCAGAAACTCCGGCTATATAGGCCGAGTGGGCATCTATGAGCTTTTGGTTATCGATGAGCAATTCCGCGATATAATTAACAAAGACTCTTCAGCTGAAAATATGCGTCGAGTCTTTTATGAAAGCAAGTCGGCCAGTTTGTTTGATGATGGTATTATAAAAGTAAAACAGGGTCTTACAACAATCGAGGAAGTGCTTCGAGTTACGGAAGTGTACGGGCAAAATGAGGAGGATGTTTTCGTTGAGAATATCAATTAACCTTCTGATAGGCCAAGAAAGCTCTAACGGGAGCAGTTTTATACTGATATTAAGGGATTGTGATTTGTGCTGTCACGGAAACGATAAAACAAGGCAGGGGTGACAAAGGCAAGTGAGAGTAATGAAAGCAAGCAGGAACGACAAAAAAGAAAGCTCGGAAAGTTTTTTAGGGGACTTTAATATGGTTGATGTGAAAGAAATATTAGCAAAGGCGATAGAGAAAGAGGTAAGTGACGTTCATATAAACGTTGGGTTGCCGCCGGTAATCCGAAAAAATACGGAGCTGTTTAATCTGGACTTTCCGGTGCAATCAAACGCAGACGCCAGGGAAATGGTCATCTCAATGATTGGGCCGGACCGATTCAAAATGTTTGAAGGAAACCGAGACATTGATTTTTCAACAACAATAGATGACGGTCACCGGTTCCGCGTGAACGCCCATTACCAACGCGACACAATTGCAATTTCGTTTCGAGTGATTCCCAACCAGATACCTTCGATAGATGCTTTGCACCTTCCTGCAATAGTTAAAGAACTGACAGACCTTCCAAGAGGTCTGGTGCTTGTAACAGGCCATACGGGCTCTGGTAAAAGCACGACCCTGGCGGGGATGATAGGGCTGATAAACAAGAAATACACCAAACGTATCATTACCCTGGAGGACCCTGTCGAATATGCCTTAGAGAATGAAATGAGTATGATAGAACAGAGAGAGATTGGGTTTGACTGTCCGGATTTTGCGTCCGGACTTCGGCATGTTCTTCGTCAGGACCCCGATATCATTATGGTTGGTGAGATGCGAGATTTGGAAACCACCGGTTCAACAATCACCGCTGCTGAGACCGGCCATCTTGTTTTCAGTACGCTGCATACGATTAACGCACCGCAGACGATTGAGCGAATCATAGATATTTATCCTGCGAATCAGCAGGGTCAAATCCGCACGATGCTGGCCAATACGCTACAGGCGGTGATATCACAGACACTATTTAGGCGCATTGATAAGCCGGGGATGGTACCGTGTACGGAAATATTGCTGTGTACGTCGGCGGTTAGAAACTGCATTCGTGAAAACAGAATCTACGAGATACCAAATATTATCGAGACTTCTCGGCGAGTGGGAATGCAGAATATGGACAACAGCATCGTGGATATGTACCTGAAGGGCTACATAGACAGAGAGGAAGCGATTACCCGCTCAAGCAATCCCGGCAAGATGGATAAAACACTACAATAGATTTTCGATTTACGATTTACGATTTACGATTTACGATTTACGATTTCAATTCGGCAATCGGCAATCGACAATCACCAGTGGCAATGACATAGATGGACTTACGATTTACGATTTACGATTTTCGATTTTCGATTTACGATTTACGATTTTCGATTTCAATTCGTCAATCGGCAATCGGCAATCGACAATCACCAGGTGGCTGAATGGGTGGTGGATTTTATGTTTGACGATGGTTTTCGGGATAGCGGAGGTAGTTTTGCAGATGTCGGTCTGGAGCAGCGTTCCGGGGGGCAGAGCAGTTCCGACAACCAGATGAGCGACTTTGAGAAGCCGGGACAAGAAAGTAAAGACGTTCGTGAAAACCAAAAAGGTACTCTGCAAAAAATCAGCGATTTCAGGGTCGAGTTTGGCCCCGGCGCTAAGGACATACTGCACTTTACCAGCCAGTTGGCGGTTATGGTTCGAGCAGGCATTAGTCTGACAGACTGCCTTGAGTCGATAGGCCAGCAGCAGCAAAACAAGAAATTTGCGGCGATAATTGGTCGGATAAAGAGCAGAATCGAATCCGGACAAAGCTTTTCTCAAGCGCTGGCTGAGTTTCCGGAAGTGTTCAGTAATCTTTATATAAATATGGTTGCAGCAGCGGAAATCTCCGGCTCTCTAAGCTCGATGCTGCAAAAACTGGCCGAGTATCTGGACACAGAAGCTGAAACCCGCTCGCAGATTAAGGCTGCTATGGTTTATCCAATTATCATAGCACTTATGGCAATAGTAGTAACGGTTTTTCTGCTGGTGTTTGTACTGCCGAGATTCACGATGATATTTGCGGGAAAGGAGGAATATCTTCCCGGTCCGACTAAATTTTTAATGGCCAGCAGTGCTTTTGTGCGGAGTTGGTGGTTTCTCATTATCCCTGCTGTTGCCGCTTCACTATGGGGATTCTTTTACTTTGTGGGCACGAAAGTTGGTCGAGGCTGGTGGGACAGAACAAAATTGAGACTTCCTATTATAAGGACACTCTGCCGGAACCTTTACATAACAAGAAGCCTGCACACAATGGGTGTGTTGACGCGTGCGGGTGTGCCGATTTTAAACACTATCTCTATAACAGCTCAAATATCAGGGAACATTCTCTACAGAAATATGTGGCTGGCAGTTTATGAAGATGTTCGCCAGGGCAAAAAAATTGCATCAAGTCTGAATCGCTGCCCCCTGATGCCCGGCGATGTCGTGCAAATGATAAGAAGTGGCGAGGAATCAGGAACAATGAGTGACGTTTTGAAAGATGTAAGCGATTTTTACGCCAGAAAGTTAAAAACAGTTATCAAAGCGGTAACATCGATGATAGAACCTATAATGATAATCATAATGGGGTTTTTGGTCGGCTTTATTGCGATGAGTATTATCCTGCCGATATTCAAGATGTCAAGTATTGTTATGGGCAAATAAACTCGTCGCCTGCAGGCCATATCAGTCACAAAAGATAAGTGGCAAGATGCGAGATATGAGATACAAAAGCGGTTTTACACTTGTTGAGGTGCTAATTGCGACAATCCTGGTCGGTCTTGCGATTGCATCACTGATTGGAGCGAATATTTCATTAACACGGGCCAATGGTGTCGGGGCTGATTTGTCAACCGCTGAGTTTTTAATTGAACAGATAAGAGAACGTGCCACCGCGGCCGACTATGATGATTTGTATACTCTGGAACATTTTGACGGTGTGAGTTTTTCTCCGCCAATTAATGCTGATGGAAACGATTTGAATAATTTCGCTGCGTTCACCGAGCAGATTACGGTTCAAAATGTCAAAGATTCAAATTTCGAACAGGTTGTTGATGATGATGACCCTAACAGCCACTTTGTTCGAATAACTGTGAAAGTTTTCCTGAACTCCAGGGAAATCAGCTCTGTGAGCTGGATTCGAGCCAGATACTAAAAACGCCGGATTCTACGGTCAGGCATAGGGCAAGATACAGGATGCAGAATACGAGATACGAGATACGAAATACGAAATACGAAAATGGTTTTACCATTGTCGAATTGTTGATTTCCCTGGCAATAGCAGGCCTGTTGCTTGCAGCTATAGCGGTGGCTTTCAACGCATCGGTCATAAATTATCGTGAAAATGAAGATATATTTAAGACAATCAACAACGCCCGGCAGGCACTGTCACGGATAACAACAGACCTTCGCACGGGGCATTTATTTAAGCTGGACGACCCTGATTATAAGTGCACATTTTTTACCGCTGCGAACGAAGATATCACTTATGAGTACAGAATCGCAGATAAAAATCTTTATCTTATCACAAACAGCGACAATCAGGAATATCTGCTTTGCGATAACGTTAGTTCGATGAGTTTTATTAAGACGCTCACGGATGAGGGAACGGATATTAAAAGCGTTCAAATATCTATGACTGTTTTTAGCGGAAATATGCAACGAACGATTTCGGCAGCGGCGGTCGTCAGGAAAAATTTGAATTGATTAATGTCGCTGTTTGAGAACGATATTTTACCCTGAGAGGTTTTCAATCGCCGTCGCCGGAGACACCAATCTGTTCTATCTTCTTACTATATCAAGCATTACGTTCGCCAAGACAACCCTATTACGAAACAATTATGCAGTTGGTTTTTCGGTTTATTTTTTTGAAAGAAGGTTTTGTATAAAATTTCTTGCTTTTTGCGTTTTTTTAAGCATACTATATTCGAAATGCTTATGGGCGGTTAGCTCAGATGGCCAGAGCGCCTGCTCGACACGCAGGAGGTCGTTGGTTCAAGTCCAATACCGCCCATTGCCTTAAGCCTTTGTAAATACTAAAGTTGCAGAGGCTTTATTTTTTAGCATCTTCTTCAGTTTCTTTTTTTGTGCCAGTTTGAACCTCGTTTGTGGCAGCAACCTTTCTATAGTGAGCAAATTAGCCCCGGTTTGGCCAGGACTTGCTGCTTGTTGGCAGTTGAT
>CAZMCN010000116.1:0-6176 GCA_964564845.1 uncultured Pirellulales bacterium
AATAGGCCATAGGCTGCATAAGTTTATGTGGGGCATGATGACCTCGTTAAGGAGAACTATATGTCGAAGAGATAGCTTTTGTTGTTTATACTTTTCTGTTACAATTCGAGTTGCTGGAACTGAATTTTAATCCGGGTATCAATAGTAATGAGAGCGGTTATACAACGTGTTTTGCAGGCGAAGGTTCAGGTCGCCGACCGAACGGTCGGCAAAATCGATAAAGGTCTGCTTGTTTACATCAGCATCGGCAAAGGCGATACGCCCCGGGAAGCCGAGTTTATAGCCGAAAAGCTGGTCGGGCTTCGTATATTCTCAGATGAGGCAGGCAAAATGAATCGGTCTGTTGGTGATGTGGGCGGAGCTATTCTTTTGGTGAGCAATTTTACACTTCACGGCAATTGCCGAAAGGGGCGCAGACCTGGTTTTGATGCAGCAGCCGAGCCGGCCCTGGCACAACAGCTATACGAGAAAACAATCGAATTCATCGCTGAAAGGAAAATCACCGTTGAAAAAGGGATTTTTGGTGAGCATATGCACGTCAGCAGTATCAACGATGGGCCGGTTACCTTTATAATTGATTATCAAAAGGACGGCACCAACGGGAATAATGGCAGGTAGCCTCTGCACGCTTTTCCCCACCTCAAAAAAGGCAAATAGCTATTGCATTGTGCCTTTCAAAAATGATGTCGATTTGTACGCTCAACTCCGGCCATATACCTTAAATTTATATTACTTTGCTATATACACCGGCGCATTTTTACTATTTAAGTCACCCTTTAGATGTTGCTTTTATTCACAGGAGTGTTGTTTTTTATAAACACCTGATAAATCACTTTGTTTTTCAATGACTTATGGTCCGATAAATGTAAAATTAGGATAGTTACAGGAGATTGGTGTTGCAAAAAAACAACGTGTTGTTAAAATGCGTTATTTTGGCCTTCGCCGAATCAAAACATATTCAACAACATAACTGTTGTTGCAGTGGATTGTTAAGCCAAAGACAAAAGGCCGTTTGGCTAATTTGTTATTTCTGGCATATTTTTTGCTCATAATTCTCTTTCGGCTTAAATTACCGAAGAGTTATTGGGCGGACGTCCTAAAAGCGTAATCGGAGGAGGATGAGTCCGCCCGATTTCGAAAAAGTCAAAATCAGTATTGGCTTTTAGCTTTTCAAACGAGTTAATGGCAGTGTTGATTTTGTTCACCATATTAAGCTGGGCCGTTTCAGAGGAGGTAACGGCCCGTTTTTTTTGCGAAATCTCGCCGTTTTTTCGCCAGACAGCTTCACCAAAATTCACTTTTTCTCTCTGTCCTGTTTCAATTTTCACTACTAAACACAGCCCAAAGCTTATATAATCAGAGCCGTTATGGAGCGTTCGATTTACAGAATTATCGATGCCAATTTCAACCGTGCCCGTGAGGCGATTCGTGTAATCGAGGAGTTTTGCAGGTTTGCCTTAAACTGCGCCCCCTTGACCGAACGCGCAAAACACTTTCGCCACGAGCTTTCTGCCGCCATCAGCAAGCTCGACCCTGTCAGATTAATCTCATCCAGAGATACCCCCGGCGATGTCGGAGTGGGAATAACGGTTGCTGAACAGCTTTCCCGCGGTAATCTAAAGGACAGCTTCACCGCCGGCTGCAAAAGACTTACAGAGGCATTACGAACCCTTGCCGAAACCACCCAAACACTAAATCCTCACGTTGCAAAAACTCTCGAAAAACTCCGCTACGCCGCTTACACGCTCGAAAAAGACATCGTTCTTTTCAGCGATGCCTTCGAAAGATTCAAAAATGTGAAATTGTACATAGTAATTACCAGCTCTCTGCCGGCCGATGTGCTTTCTTTGTTATGTTACTGTGTTACCGGCGGAGCAGACTGCATCCAGCTTCGGGCAAAAAGCATCGAGGACGATAAGCTCCTGGCACTTGCCGAGGAATTCGTTCGGATTTGCAAATCGGCCAAAGTCCTCAGCATCATAAACGACCGGGTCGATATCGCCGTTGCGGCGGGTGCTGACGGCGTACATCTCGGCCAGAACGACATACCCGTTGAGCAGGCCCGCAGGCTGCAGCTAACGCCGTTAATCATCGGAAAGAGCACCCATTCAATCGACCAGCTAAAATCCGCCTGCCGTGAAATGCCGACTTATGTAGGACTCGGCCCTGTTTACCCTACCCCGACAAAGCCCACCGCAGCGCCTGTCGGGCTTGACTATGTCAAACAGGCCACCAATATTTTAACCGATACCGGTATCGCACACGTAGCTATCGGCGGGATAACGCTGGACAATCTCGAAGAAGTTTTAACTGCCGGCGCCGAGGCTATTGCCGTCTGCTCTGCGGTAACCGAAGCCGGCGACCCCACTGCCGCCTGCCGAATGTTAAAGAAAAAAATCGCCGCCTTCAAAAAAATCTGACTGCTGCCGACAATACAAAACCCTCTCCCGCCCACTTTCAAAGCAAAGATTCTCAACTTCGTAACTCGAAAATCATTATTCGATATTCCTCCCGTGTCCCGGCACTTTTGTGGCTCAAAAATCCGTGCAAATCAACGTTCACCCCGTTAAAAGCAAGTCGCCTTCAGTAGTTATTGCGCCCTCGGTGCAGACTTCTAACGGGGTTAATCCGTGTCTAATCATTTGGTTGCGGCTATGCTGCGCCAGGCGAATTCGTGGCTGAATTATTTTTGATATTTCTTTGCATTTTTGCACTTTGATTTTTGATATTTGTTCTCTCTGTCTTGTGTCTTTGTCTTGCGTCTTTTGTCTTGTGTTTTTCGGGGGGTTTGTTATAATAACTTGCTTATGGTCAGGAAAATCGCTATTTTGGGCTCGACAGGCTCGATAGGTAGAAACGCACTGCGGGTAATCGATGCGCTTGGGCCGGAGTATAGAATAGTCGCATTAAGCGCACACAGCAATGTCGAGCTTTTGGCTGAGCAGGTGGGAAAGTATAAGCCGAAAGTTATCGCAGTTACAGCAGTTGATTATGTTATGCCGATGCGTGATTTGGTGGGCAGCTTAGGGGTTGAGATTTTAGGCGGGCTGGGAGGGTTGAAAGAGATAGCAGAGCTTGAAGAGATTGATATTGTTCTTACGGCGGTCGTTGGAGCGGCGGGATTAGAGGCGGTGCTTGCGGCAGCTAAAAAAGGTAAACATCTGGCAATCGCCAATAAAGAGCCGTTCGTTATTGCGGGCGAACTTCTTATGAAAGCGGCAAAAGAAAACAATGCAACTGTTCTGCCGGTGGATAGTGAACATTCTGCGATTTTTCAGGCGATGCTGTCAGGCAATCGGAATGAAGTGCATAAAATTGTTCTGACCGCATCGGGCGGACCTTTTCGGGAACTTGGGCCGCAAGAACTCCAGAATGTTACGCTTGAGCAGGCGCTTTCGCATCCGGTCTGGGATATGGGGCCTAAAATCACCATCGATTCGGCAACAATGATGAATAAGGCGCTTGAGGTTATCGAGGCCCACTGGATTTTCGATATGCCTGTCGAGAAAATAGAAGTTCTGATTCATCCGGAGTCGATAGTTCATTCTTTTGTGGAGTTCGTCGACGGCTCGGTGATAGCACAGCTTGGCAGAGCTGATATGTGTCTTCCGATTCAGTATGCGTTGACGTATCCTGTGCGTGTTGGCGGTATTGCGAGGCGTTTGAAGTTTGAAGAGCTGGGGAGGCTTACGTTTTCGCGGCCCGATATGGAGACATTTCGTGCGCTGTCACTTGGTTTTGATGTTGCCCGGGCTGGTGGTACGGCGGCGGTCGTTTTCAATGCGGCCAACGAGGCGGCTGTCAAAGAGTTCCTTGAGGGAAGGATTAAATTTGTTAGAATAGTCGAACTCGTTGAGCAATGTCTAATTAAACACAATGTTAAAACAAAAGTGTCGCTGGAAGAGCTGCTTGAGGCCGATGCCTGGGCGAGAAGAGAAGTTTCCCAGTTATTGTGCAGCGTATAATCTTCGGTGTTTAATCCGTCCGTTGATTTTGGAGGCGTTTTTTAATGTCTGAACCAAATAAGTTATTGGGTAAGAATTTTCGAGTGTTTTTCTGGATAGCTGTCATTTTCGCGGCTATTTTTTTGATTGTGCGCAACATCGGTATATTCGGGAATATACTGCTCGTAATGATTGGTTTTGGGGCGGTTATTCTTGTTCACGAGTTCGGGCATTTTATCGCGGCAAAACTGTCAGGGATAAAAGTTGAGGCGTTTTCGATTGGTTTTCCGCCGATTTTGCTTGGTGTTTTAAGGACGGAGAGAGGCTGGCGAATTCGTATACTGCCGCAGTTTTTCAAAAAAGGAAATGATGAATCCTGCGATGGCGGCCTGAGTTTTACTATCGGCAAAAAGACCAAGGCGGGCGAGACCGAATATCGAATTGGTCTTATCCCGCTTGGGGGGTTTGTCAAGATGTTAGGCCAGGAAGACGTTGGCCAGGTTGAAAAAAGCGATGACCCGCGTTCGTATGCCAATAAGTCGGTCGGTGCGCGGATGGCCGTCATAGCTTCAGGGGTTTTATTTAACGCCATCAGCGCCATTATAGTTTTTGTAGCGGTTTTTCTTGTGGGCATAGAGCTTCCGCCTGCCGTGGTAGGGGGGGTAATTGCGAATTCGCCGGCGGCACGGGCGGGTCTGACGGCCGGTGATAAGATAATCGAGATTAACGGCAAAAACGATGATTTGGATTTTAGCAGTATCTCCCTGGCGGCAGCACTGTCAGATGTGAATGAAACGGTTAAGCTGAAAGTAGAGCATAAGGACGGCTCGGTGGAAGAGCTTGGGCTTGTGGCTGAGCAGTTGTCGGGCTCGAAGATGAGACTTTTTGGGGTTATGATACCAATGAGTCTGACAGTCGGCAAAGTCAGCGATGCCAATGCGCTGTTTGAAAGAATAGGATTACTTCCGGGCGATAAGGTCAGGTCTGTTAACGGCCAGGATGTTCAGGCACACTGGGAGTTTGAAGAGATAGTTGAGAATTCGCTTGTGCCGGAAGTGGCGGTCCTGGCGGAGCGGGAGAGAGAAGACGGCAGTATTGAAAAGGTTGAGACCCAATTGCGGCTGGAGATGAGCTTTGCCGACAGCTACGCTGTCGAAAACGAATCCGAGCTTTTTCATATATGTTCGATGGTGCCGCGTTTGCGAATAACGGCATATTTGCCGCCTTCGCAAAACAAGCTCGCTGCTGTGTTCGATGAGATTAAGTCTTTTCTGAATAAAACGGGGACAGGCAAAGCAGCACCGGAAACAGGACCGGCCCTTAAAAGCGGTGACGTTGTCCTTGCGATTGGGGATGTTGAAAATCCCACTTATAAGGAGATGCGCGATGTTATTACCAGACATAAGGAACTGGGCGATTTTGTCAGAAGATATACATTCAAAGGGCTGATTGATTTGGTCGCCGATTATAAAGAGAGAGACCCCTGTAACATTAGTCGCAGATACAGGAAGATAGACAGTCTTGTAAAAAGCTATGAAGAGATGCGTGCCGTTGTTGCCGATTTTAATGAGCAGGCGATGCACAGTTTTGTTGCAAGATATGAAGATGAGGATTTGTCTTTGAAGGTATTGCGTGCGGACGGCAACGGGCTTGAAAGGCCGATTACGGTTTCGGTTACGCCCAGACGTCTCCACGGCAGGGTGGTTATTGGAGTGCTTGTTGAACTGGATGTCGAACATCCGATTGTTGCCAGGAGCATAGAAACTGAGAACGGGCCGGAGAAACTGGGGATTCCACGAGGCGCTGTGATAACGAAATTTAACGAGGTCGGCGTGTCCAGCTTTTATGATTTGATAAGAGAGATTCGCAGCAGTACCGGCCGGCAGGTTACTATTGATTATCGTCTCGGCAAGGAGACATTCGGCGACGTTGTTCTGGATTTGAGCGGGGACAAGGAGCTTGTAACGGTCAAATCCACCCTGGCTGAATTTATTCCGTTTGAAGGGCTGGAGAAATGTTATAAAGCGGACAATCCTTTTGAAGCAATGGTGATGGGTTACCGAAAGACCATAATGTTCATTGTCCAGACTTACCTGACTATCAAGCGTTTGATTAGCAGGGCCGTTGACATCAGGGCGCTTTCGGGTCCTGTTGGGATTATAACGATGAGCTATCGTATTGTTGCATATCGGCCGCCGGTATATTACGTTTACTTTCTCGGGCTGATAAGCG
>CAZMCN010000117.1:0-6100 GCA_964564845.1 uncultured Pirellulales bacterium
TAACGAACAGCTACAACAAAAAATCTCAGAGAACCAGCAAACTGAAGAGCAGCTCAAGCAGCAAACTGCTGAATTAAAAGCAACCATTGAACAACCTCAGCAGAATATCATCGACGATAGAAAATTAGAGGAGTTAACGAGTGAGGAAATCGAACAAGTGAGAGAAGCCAAAGAGCTGTTCCGGCCATTCGACGAACAAGAACTTAAAAAGATAGCTGATTTGGCAAAACGGCTGTCATAGGAATCAGCCCACTAAGGCAAAGCAAACGGCAAATTTTCCGCCTATGAGCAGCCTTTCATCCCAAAGAATCCACTGAGAAAACACAAAATTTTCTACCACCTCAAACGGATTTTGCATCCACATAATGCCTTGGTAATAAAAGACTTATCGATATATCTAACAAAAAAGCGAATAGTTGTGGCAGCAAACGTTCCAGTTTTTGAAATATTCTTTTAAAAAAAAGCTTGACAAGGGAACTATTCTACTGTAAAAAAGTATATAGAATTAGGTGCTGATTTTTAAGAGAAGGAGTCGAAATGGAACAGGTTATTGAGAGGGCAATTCGAGAACTTAGCTTTAGAATGCGGCTGCTTAAGGCCAAGCAGGAAGACGAATCCGCACCAGAAGTATTAACCGAGCGAGAAGCGATGATACTTGGGCTGCTACAAGAACGAGGTCGGTTGAGTGTTTCTCAAATTGCTGCTGCCGACCCTAATGTAAGCGACAGCACAATATCTACCGATGTGACAAGACTATGGCGTGACAAGCAAATGGTTACCAAAACAATAAGTCCCGAAAATCAGCGGACAACCATAGTTGAGTTAACAGACAAGGGCAAAAAAGCATTTGAACTAATTCAGAAACAAAGGGCAGAAAGATTTAAGACACTTTTCAAAGCAATTAACGTAACTGATAACGAAAAACGGGTTTTAATAACAGTATTGAAGCGTGCGTTAACGCATTTAGATAAACATCTTGGACTCAACAAGGGTACTGAAAAATAATGGGCCCAATTTATATTGGCTCTGAGCCAAACATATATGTAATCTGAAATGGTGCAGTTTATGTCTGACGGGCGGGTCGAAAACAGACCCCTTGGCCTATCGACCCAGAAAGGCCGCCAGAGAAAGGAGGCATATTATGTTTACTACGCTGATAAAGCCAAAAAATGTTGTGGTATCTTTGGTTTTAATTTCCGCTCTTGCTTTGGCTCCATCATTCGCCAAGGCAAGGAGGGCCGGCTCGAACAGGCCAAGTAAAAGCAATACCAAAGCGGTTTCCAGCACCCCCGCCCAATCAAGCAGGAGCTCCAGGGCCGGCACAGGTAGAGACATCAGCAGCCAAAGCAGAGCATCTGCCTGGCGAGCTGTCAGTACTCCAAAGAACAAAACTGTTACGAGAAGCAGGCAATCGTTCAGAGTAACCCGGCCGACAAACAATGCTACTTTCAGCCGTAAAATGACGAGAACGCAGCCCAAATCCAGCAAGATAGTAAAAAGCCGGTTCTCTTTAGCTGCCCGCAGCGTAAATAGACTAAATTTCAACAGAAACAATGCACCCGGGAAAATCATCGCTTTGCTATCAAGCCGGACAAAAACAACATCAAGTGGAAAAAGCGGTTCGGTTAAATTAAGCTTCAACACGAGGACAACTCCATCTCGTTCCAGCAGGGTCAAACGCACAGTTGAGGTCGTTCGTCCGAGCAAAGGTGAAGCAAAAACGGTTGTTAGCACAAATCAAGGAAAAACGGTAATTACGCCGGCTCGTACTATAAACTACAGCCCTTCTGTATCGAGCCGAAAGAGCAAAAGTTCACCAGAAGAGGCTACTGAGCGTTCAGGAGAAACTAAAAAGAGCCCATCGGCAGCTCGTGAGAGACTTGCGAAACACATTTCTAAAGATAAGCTACGGGTTTCAAGGACAGCAGATGATAGAGATTCCAGCGAAATGCGCAAAACGCGACGGTCAAGCCCCCGTACATCAAAACCCATTTCGTCAAGTTTATGGATACAAAAGGGAGCTACCGACAGAAGCGATTCGGCAAGTGAAAGCCATAGCGGAAGAGTTAGAGACGGCGGGCGTAAAGCAGTAAGGCATAACCGCCGGCATCGCCGCAGGTTTGGGCACTACCCCGGCCGAATATTCCACAGGATAGTATGGCCGAGAAGCCGCTGCCTTATCCGCTACAGATGGGGTCCGCATTTTACGTTCCGATATGTTTATCCATATCATCACCGCAGATACGTTTTTGTCAGCCTTGGGGGCTATTGGCCTTTGGGATACAGACATATTCGGTATTACTGGTACGGCTGCCACCCATATTACTGGTATGGATACTATCCATGGGCCTACAGAGTAGGCGGCGATACTTACAACTACTACAGCTATAACTATAGTAATGAGACCGTTCCACAAACAAGCGCCCCGGTAACGAATGTTATCAGGCCGGTTGACCCCGTTAGAAATTCCACAAAAAGGAAAATTTCTAACGGGGTTGACGAGAATACGTTTGCTGATGTTCGTGAGAAACTTGCCCGTCAGGCGGCTGAGGAACCAGCCGAGGAGACCGAAACCGACCAGTTGTTCGAAGATGCGGTCAAAGCATTCGAAGGTGGTGATTATGAGTTAGCGGCAGGGAATTTTGCCGAAGCTATGGAACTGGCACTCGATGATATAGTTTTGCCCTTTGCGTATGTGCAGGCCCTTTTTGCACAAGAGCAGTACTCCAAGGCGGCTGAAGCTCTACGAGAAACCCTCGGTGAGCTTAGCAGTGACGAGATGGACGTGTTTTTCCCTCGCGGGTTGTACGCCGAAGATGACACCCTGTTTGAGCAAATCGAGCTGCTTGCGGAAACAGCCGAGACTTACAGCTTTGACAGCGACCTTCAACTGCTTTTGGGCTATCAATTACTCGGTGTTGGCGAATTCGATGAGGCAATAGAGCCATTGGAGCAGGCCAGCTTAGAGCCTTACAACGCGGAGGCGGCGATAATATTGCTTGAGCTGCTGGAAAGAGTCAAAAACGAAAACAGCGAAGATAATGGCTGATAAGAATTTTGTGGAGGTCTCGAGTGATGAGGACGAAGCGCTTGACAAGAGCGGCTGCCGCCATACTTTTTGCAGTTGTTTTGGTATCGACGGGGGCCTCCAAACGCAATAGTTCGTGTTTGGGGAACCTTATGGCTCAGGCGGGCAAGTGGCAGGAATATGCTATCTGCGATGCAAAAGAGGCAGGTGCAGAAGGTGACCAGGAGCTTGCGGACATCTATGGTGATATTGTGGTTTGGCAGGAATTTGTTTCGGGGGACTGGAACATCTACGGTGCGGATATAACCAACCCAAACAGCCCAGAGGTTTTCGCTGTTGCCACAACCTCTGATAATGAGGAGGCACCGGCTGTTTACGAGAATATTGTCGTCTGGCAGGAATATGTTGAAACGGACTGGGACATTCGGGCTGCGGACATCAACGACCAGGACAATCCGCAAAAATTCTGGGTTTCCAATTACATAAATGTTAATGAGCAGGCCCCCGCCATCAGCGGCAATACGATTGTATGGCAGGATGGCAACGATTCGGATTTCGATATTCGCGGCTGTGACATCACCGACCCCTGCAACTTCGTAGAATTCATTATTGCTTTTTATTACTACCACCAACGTGCTCCTGCTATCTACAGAAACACAGTGGTATGGCAGGACGATACTGCCAGCAATGAGGACATTTTCGCCACCGATATCTGGCTAAGAAACAAACCAGCAGAATTCGGGATTTGTGACGATGCGAACGACCAGCAATTCGCGGCTGTTTATGCAAATACCGTAGTTTGGCAGGATATGTACTTTGGGGACTGGGACATTTACGCAGCCAATATCAGCGACTTTTATAATCCGGTTGAATTTGCAGTCTGCAACAACGAGTATTCTCAGGAAAATCCCGATGTCAGCGAAAACTTAATCGTCTGGCAGGACGACCGAAACGACGACTGGGACATATACGGTTACAATCTGACTACCCGGCAGGAATTTCAAATTACCGATAATTCCTACGACCAGATTGAACCTGCCGTAAGCGGCAATGTGGTAGTCTGGCAGGACGCTCGTGACGGAGGCTGGAGGATATACTTTACGATACTTGACGGTCCTGAAGCTGCAGAATGTATATCAAAGATAGCCGGTGATGTTAATGGTAACTGCCAAGTTGACTGGCTTGATTTTGCCGAGTTGGCCGATAACTGGCTTGAATGCAATCTTGACCGGCCCCAAGCATGTTGGTGGTAAGGGATTTTCTCGTTGTCAATGGGATGATAATTTGAGGTGTTTAACCTGCGTATGCACTTCTTGCCTCTGCGATGAACGTGAGCATATAATCGGCCTGGCTCTGAATTTTGGGGTCTAAGCTGGTTACTCTGGAATTCCACTTTCGATATTCATTATTCAGATGGCGCCGAGTCTGTTTTTTGCTCATATCGGAAGTTATACCAAGTACAACTTCCAAATCTTCAATTTGGTGCATATTGGGCGGCAGGATTTTTTCCATCATCTGGCGGAACCTGTTGGTATCGATTTCGAGCCAGTGAGCCAGGTTTTTCAAAAGATTCAACTCTTCAACGGTTGCTGTTCCGTTAGCGGCCGCTACTTTAATGCAAAGGCCCAAAATGTCATAGCGGTCAGCAACAGGTGCTATCTCGACAACTTCTTTACAAATGTTGTAACAGTTGATTTGGTTGCCGATGCGGAAAAAAGCAACGGTTTTTTTCAACGCCTTTTCGAGCCGGCGCCGCTCTTTTTTAGTGGCTTTAGAAAGAGCCACATTATTTCTTGCCCAGTTTTTTATGAGTTCAACCTCACAGTCGTACAGCTTATTGTCGGCGGCACTGACGGCAAAGGCCAGAGCCACTGCGAAAGTTTTCGTTCGTTTGATATTTTCCTGCAGGTCGATATGAGCAAAGATGGAATTCTCATAAGCGAAAGTACAAGTGCCAGAGGCGAGTTCCTGTCCGCCGGCGGCCGATAGTATCGAGGTGTTAAACTCCAGTATTCTTTTGCCTTTGTGAGGCAATTTCAGCCAGTTGCAGGGCAGTTTAGCGACAGTGAGCCAGTCAGCCAAAGTATTTTCTGCGTGAGGAAGTTTGCCAAGGTTTGCGTTGTAACAAAAGTTCTGTGAGTCCGGCTGTCGCCATTTTTTGACGCTGGAGCGCACCGGTTCAGGCGTTGAGAAGCCATCAGTTATATCTGTTACGAGTATCCTGACAGTGGTATATTGCCCATTGTCCGGGGCGTGAATTGAGCCGCAAATTTCCACAGAGAGCACATCAACAACAGAGGCGTTCTTTTGTTGCCTGGTCAGTCGGACGCGACAATTTAAACGATTCAAGTCGGCTTGAGCAGAAATGTCCGGAACCTCAATACCGATTTTTCGGCATAACAATGGAAATTTGAAGGCGTTAAGCCAGGAAAGCAAGGTTTTAACCAAAAGTTTTTCCATATCTATGCCTGTGGAAAATACTATTCAACTTTAAAGAGCTCCAAGTGGTCGGCTTTCTTCTGTTTCGCATCGCACTGAGACATTTGGTCATTTTGTCCTAACTGGAGGTCAACTTCAAGGGCCTGTCCGGACTCGACATCCTCGAAGCTGCATTGCATTCTTTGGTTTAAATCGTAGCTGTAAGTAACCTTAACAGGACACTTGGCCGGCCTGTTCGGCGGGAGCTTAAGTTTATTGGTAGCAATCTTATTTACATACTCCGGTGCCTTATCTTCGCCCTGTGTTATGGTTACTTCGAGTTCTGTCTGTCCTTTGGAGACGGTGTAGAACATCTGTGAGGCCTGGCAGGGCAATGGAGTATTCTTTTTCAGAATGATACGATTTTCAACTATTCGTCGTCCGGTTTCCTTATCAATCGGAGCACAAATCGTACCATAACTGTGATTACAAACATCGGTGAGGTTAATATCGCTGAGTCCGCCGGAGATGCCTGCCGGTACTTGCTCAGGTTTTTCTCTGAGCATTGTCAGGCCGGCATGTAAAGCGGCACCAAGCGCAACACACTCATCAACATTAACCGTTGTTTCAGGTGTAGAGCCAAACATTTTTTTA
>CAZMCN010000118.1:0-6020 GCA_964564845.1 uncultured Pirellulales bacterium
CCTGAGCTTGTCGAAGGGCAGTTCCAGTCAAATTAAGTCAATGAACTACGAACAACGCCTGTCCGCCGTAGCCCTGGCGAAGGCGGAAACTACGAACAATGAACTACTCAAAAGTGGCACAAAACGGTATTCTTTTGGCACATTTTGGCACATTTTTAGTCACTTTCTTGCGATTTTTGCCACCTTTTTGCACTTTTTCTCACTTTTTTTCTTACCCATTCTACCCAATCGTTACAACCTAACCCCCTCATCTCTCCTTTTAAGCCACCAGCAGAGATTTGCCCTCGAAATTGCTGAAACTTCCCCCAAACTCCCCAAATTTAAAAAAATAATCTTAAAAATTATGCCCCTTAATATACATGCGCAAATGATTCGAAATTCCTCGTGTCTTGTGTCTTGTAGTGTCAAAAACTAAATGCCGGAACAGGCACACAGGTTCAATAGTGTCTGTTCCGGCTCATTTGCATTTGCCGACTTTAAATTCAGCGGTATTTTAAGGAGTCAGGAACAACTCGTTCTTTCGTTTTTTAGTTACTTTTAGTTACTTATCTTTGGCCTCGAACTCGGCGTCAATTACGTCATCGCCGCCTTTTCTCTTAGCTTCGCCTTCATCGCCGCCGGGCGGCGGTGGCTCCCGCTCGGCGCCCGCCCCGGCACCCGAAGCAGCCTGCTTTTTAGCTGCTTCTTCATAAAGCACTTTGCCCAGCTCCTGGCCGGCAGCAGCAAGGTTCTCGGTGGCCTTTCTTATCGCATCGGCGTCTTCACCCTTTGCTGCTTCCTTAAGATTGTTGACGGCACTTTCGATTTTGCCGCGAGTTTCGGCAGAAACCTTATCACCGTGCTCTTTGAGAGTCTTTTCCATTGAATAGACCAACTGGTCCGCCTGGTTCTTCAGGTCAACAACCTCCCGTTTTTTCCTGTCTTCGGCGGCGTGGGATTCGGCCTCTTTGGTCATCTTTTCAACCTCCTGGTCGCTCAGGCCGGAACTGGATTTAATCTCAATCGACTGCTGCTTGCCGGTGCCGAGGTCCCTGGCAGAAACATTCAAAATGCCGTTGGCGTCGATATCAAATGCAACCTCAATCTGCGGAATGCCCCGCGGGGCAGGCGGAATATCGGTAAGCTGGAACCTGCCGAGCGTGCGGTTGTCATTGGCAAACTCTCTTTCGCCCTGCAGAACGTGGATGTCAACAGTGGTCTGGCTATCGGCAGCGGTCGAGAAAATCTCCTTTTTGCTGGTGGGAATCGTGGTGTTACGCTCAATCAACCTTGTGAAAACCCCCCCTAAGGTCTCGATTCCCAGAGAAAGCGGCGTTACATCCAGCAGCAAAATATCCTTAACGCCCGCATCGCCGGCCAGCACCGCTCCCTGAATGGCAGCTCCCAGAGCTACCACCTCGTCCGGGTTAAGGCTCTTGTTTGGCTCTTTGCCGAATATTTCCTTAACAATTTCCTGCACCTTCGGAATTCTTGTCGAACCGCCAACGAGCAAAACCTCAGCGATTTCGCCAGTCGAGAGCTTCGCATCTTCGATCGCTCTATGGCAGGGATTTTTCAGCCGTTCAAAAATCGGCTCAGCCAGCGACTCGAACTTGCCGCGGCTGACGGTAATCTGCAAGTGCTTCGGGCCTGAGGCGTCGGCGGTAATAAACGGCAGATTAATCGTGCTCTCCAGTTGGGTACTAAGTTCGCATTTGGCTTTTTCGGCAGCTTCTTTAAGTCTTTGGTGGGCCATCGGGTCTTGACGCAGGTCGATACCCTCGGTTTTTTTGAACTCATCAGCTAAATAATTTATCATCTCAGCATCTAAATCGTCACCACCTAAATGGGTATCGCCGTTGGTGCTCAACACCTCAAGGACTCCGCCCTCTTCCTCAAATCCACCGATGTCAAGAATGGAGATATCGAATGTCCCGCCGCCGAAATCAAAAACCGCAACTTTGGCGTTCTTTTTCTTCTCGACCCCATAGGCTAACGCTGCTGCTGTGGGTTCATTGATAATCCGTTCCACCTGAAGACCTGCAATTTTGCCGGCGTCTTTGGTGGCCTGACGCTGTGAGTCGTTAAAGTAAGCAGGGACGGTAATAACGGCGTTTGTTACCTTTTCGCCGAGATAATCTTCTGCGGTCTTTCTCAAATCCTGCAGAATCATAGCTGAAATTTCAGGAGGCGTGTATTCCTTGTTGCGGATGCTTACCTTTACCAGTTCCTCGGCGCCGCCGGTAATTTTATATGGGACAATCTTCTCCTCGGATGAGACCTCATTGTGGCGTCGGCCCATAAACCGCTTGATTGAAAAAACCGTATTTTCAGGGTTGGTAACCTGCTGATGGCGGGCAATTTGGCCGACAAGACGCTCGGCCTTGTCGGTAAAGCCGACTACCGAAGGGGTCAGGCGAGAGCCGGAAGAATTGACTAAAACCTTCGGCGAAGAGCCCTCCATAACAGCTACGACGGAATTTGTGGTTCCTAAGTCTATTCCAATTATTTTAGCCATAATCAGCTTCCTTTATCAATTTTGGTATTCGATACATATTTGCCTTGTAACTATTAACTGTGCAAACAGCGTGCCAGCTATGGGGGCTTCCGGCTCCCGCCTGTATAAAGTTGTTAGTTACAAGAACTTATGCTCTTTTGGCCAAATCGAGCGGTACCAGACGAACAGCTCATTGTGCCATTATGGCAGGCAGAGTAATCGATTGATTATGGATTATTGATTATTGATTATTTGGTTGAAATCGCTTTGCGATGCAGGGTTTAATTGGGGTGATTGGGTAGAATGGGTAAGAAAAAAAGTGAGAAAAAGTGCAAAAAAATGCGAGAAAACACGAGAAGCAAGTAAAAAGTAAAAAGAGAAAAGTAAAAATTGTGGAATCTGTCTTCAGCGGATGATGCTTTTTATTTTTGTGTAAAATGAATTCGTATCTCGCCCGCCGTGCATGCGCCCCGTCGCGGCAGGTGAATTGTATCTCGGAGCATAAGAGAAAAAGAGGGCGGAGATTGTTTGACGGAAATTAGCGGATAGCATTTAGCGGATAGAAAAATTGGCCACTAAGGCCCCCAAGGCACGAAGGGAATAGGGAAAGGATAGCAGGATATCAGGGGGTAGGTAACCAGAAAATCAGGATAACAGGAAAAATAAGACGTTTTTTCAGGCCCTCATATAGAGGCCTCCATTAACAGCGATATACTCACCTGTGATAAAATCGGCGGCATTAGAGGCGAGAAACAAAATCGCTTTTGCAACATCCTCAGCGGTGCCGTTTCTGCCGAGCGGCGTCTGCTTTGCTGTTTGTTTTCTGCGTCGTGGGGAGCTGAATCTTTCGTGAAAACGTGTCTCGATAAGACCCGGTATCACCGAGTTGACCCGTATGCCGTATGGAGCAAACTCTCTTGCCATAGCAATAGTTTCAGTAGCGACGGCAGCCTTTGCCCCTGCATAGATTCCGGAACCTCCCCCGCCACCGTAATGGCCGGCGGCAGAGCCGACATTGACGATGCTGCCACGACTCTGTTTTAAATAAGGCAGTGCAGCCCTTGTGGCGAGAAAAATACTGCGGACATTTGTGGCATAAACATCGTCGTGATAATCAAGGGTTGCGTTCTCAAAGGTCTGTCGGTCAATGAGCGAGCCTGCATTGTTGACAAGGATGTCGATGCCTGCTGCGGCGGCGACGAAGGATGCGACCATTTGGGCGACGTGTTTTTCATCACGCATATCGGCGGCAAGCAGAATTCCATCGCTGTTAGCTTTGACCTGTTTGAGAGTTTCTTCGCCTCCGGTTTTTGTTTTGAAATAATGCACTCCCACAAAGGCCCCCTGCCCGCTGAACATAACAGCGGTTGCCGCTCCGATACCGCTGCTTGAGCCGGTAACCAACACCTTTTTATTTTTCAAGTCTTCGTAAATCATACGTTACTAGAAACCCCCAGTACAACTGGGGGCTAAATATTTAGCCCCACGTTTCACGTGGGGTTCTTGTTTTATGTTGTGGTTTTGAACGTATTTGATTCTCTTATCCAAAGTCAACTGGTCAAAACAAAATCTTTTGTCATATCCCTTCGCCCAAATTTTACCGTGTAATCCTATTTCTTTCAATGCCAGGCGGCCTGCTTTTTTATAATATGCGACAACATCGGAAACCGGTTTGGGAATGTACCGGGCCACAAGGTGGACGTGACTCGAACAGACGGCGAGTGCAAGTATTTCCTGACCGATTTTTTCTGCCTCATTCATAATTGCTTCTCGAACCAGTTGTTTATGTTGCGGTGAAAGTCTCACAGTTTCACTTGCCTGTAATTCCTTATTGGTCTGAAATAACTTTTCGTCGGGAGGCAATGTTTTCCCCTTTTTTACGTACCTTCTTTTATCACCCTGCAGCCACGTTCCATAAGTCGTCCAGGTCAGCATATAACCCAAAGTATTCACCATAATCCTCTGTATTTAGCCCCCAGTTTCACGCGGGCTGGCAATTTTATTTTTATTTGTCTCTGGATGTTATCTAAAGTAACTCATTTCACTTGCGGTCGCCCCGGCGAGATCTTATTTGTTCATTCAAATCGTTCAGCAACCGGCCATCGTAGGTCTGCCAGTATAAAGGACCTGCTACTTGATGTTGGTCACGTTTGCCGGAATGTTTCTGTAAAAGGTTTTTCGCCAATTCTGAGAGTGAGTAAATATCCCCATCCCTTTCATACTTTACCTTATTTACTGCTGAGATAACTGTCGCTTTTTCCTCTTCGAAGACCTGCCTTGCGTGGCAGAAGAAAACCGTCTGGCCATCTTTAAGAAGGCCGGCATCAACCAATTCCTGTAATGTTACCCTTGCCGCCTTACGTCCTGGTTTTACGGGCTTATGAGCTGGTTGACGTTTTTCCACTAATCGGATTGCTGGAGCACTTGGCAAAATCACCCCAGTCTCACGAGAAGACCTCAAGAAATCTTTGACAGTGTCAATTTCCGGTTTGAAACCACATTGTTTTTCCGTTGCCTCCGCCAGGAGATCCATCAACAAAGGGTCCGGTTCCGAGGTGAGTTTCGACCATACCTCCGGCAGGGCTTGTTCAACCTTGGTTCTCCTTTGACGATCGCGGTATATACGTCCTGCGTTCTCAAGAGCCGCACCGGACATTACGTTAGTTTTTAAAAGCAATTCAGTAAACTTAGATGCTGCATCTTTGGAATCTTGTCTAACAAGGTCGATTGTAAAGAACTTCCTTTCCTTCCAATCACCTGTCTGTGTCGCAAGGTAGAAAGACCATGTTATTCCGTTTGTCAAAGCAGCAATTTCAACGCCCTCGCGGAATGAGTAGGCCAGCAACTGCTCGTCATGGTGTTCAAGGTCCTCGCTTGTCTTCTTCGCCTCAATGAATACTTTATTATTCCCCTCAAGTCTCAGCGAATAGTCAACGCGGCCATCACCCGTTGAGAATTCAGGCATAACTTCGGCAACATCGAATATATTCCAACCAAGCATTTGAAGAATCGGGAGTATTATTGCTTGTTTCGTAGCAGCCTCGTCGAAATCAGCAACTTTCCTGTTTTCTTTGAGGTTCTCGATAAAGTCAATTATTCTTTCCATATCACGTCCTTATTCTTTACATTTCCCTTTTGCCAATCAGGACAAACAAAGTTTAAGCATTCTTGTGCTACCCCTCTGACCCAGTCTATATTTGTTCCAACTGGATGCCGAAGCGATCGAGTTTTTATACGGCATAGCTAAGGACTTCAAGTTCCGCTGTTTTATCGATTTTACTCAGAATATCATCAATTTTTTCCATAACGGCATCTTCAATCAGGTATTCGCCGCAATTTTGACATTGCAGGACGGGCAGAGCCTTGATAATCACGATGGAGTCACGGTTAATCTTAAACGGAAGATTCGTAATCAGCTTTTCCAATTTTTCGCCGCAGCTATGACAGGTCATCATTTTCCTTTGGGAATAAAAAATTATACAAGAAATTATTGTAAGCGTTCACGCGGTTTTGGCCAAAGGAACGGCTGCGGGTAGTAATGATG
>CAZMCN010000119.1:0-6010 GCA_964564845.1 uncultured Pirellulales bacterium
CAAAACAAACCCAATCTTGTCCGCCGTAGCCCTGGCGAAGGCGGATTCAAAAGGTCAGGTTTTCATCGAGTCCAGTTCGATAAAAGCTACCGGCAGAAAGATAAAAATCGGCAGCCACGCCCACAACTCCGGTATCACCTTGTTAAACAAGACTACCTCCGTGGCAAGCATCTTACAGACAAAGGTTGTGATAAAACACGCCGTCGTAACACCAAAGCTTATTACTACAGCCGACTTCATCGACTTTGGGTCGCGGCAAACCAGTATCGGCAAACACACCATCAGCATCACCAGATTGATTATGGGCTCGGTAATGTGGAAATGCATCTGCGAGAAAAGCTGGGCAAGGTCTTTAATTTTTGGCCCCTGTGCCGCAAGGGCAGACAGTTGCGCCCAGCTTAACAATGTTTTGTGTCCGGCCCTGCGTCTGACAGGAATGTCTTTTGGAGTAATGTCACTGGCATAAAAATCTTTTTCCTCAGCTCCAATATTAAAACCTGTTGAGATAAATATTCCATTAACTAAGTCCCACCTTCCGGTTTTAGGATTGTAAACTGCCTTGTCGGCCTTTAGCTGCCCGACAACCTCCCAACTGACCGCATCCGTTTTCTTTTTTCGTATCATAATGGTTGGCTTATGCATCGTTGACGTTTTTACGTTAAACTTCTGGGTGCAAATGAGTGAACCATTGGCGTCGGCGATAAACCATACATGATAGGTCTCCTGGCCGGGTAGGGCATCCTGGCCGCGAACGAGTTTGTCGGCAAGCGGCGGAATTATTAACTCCTGGTCAATCACCAGCAGACCCGTCAGAAGCAGTGAAAGCAGCACTATCGGCGCTATTACCCGCTTGAGACTGACACCTGAGGCCATTATCGCCACCAGCTCGCTATTGCGAACCATCCTGCCGAACGAAAAAGCCGCCGCAATCACCGTTATCATACCGGCAAAATCACGAAAATAAAGCGTGGTGTTCAGACAATAGAAACTAACTATATTTCTGATTACTACAAATGCACCGAGCTCGGCGTGCTCAGTAAATTCATCAATATTCACGAACAAATCAATAATTATTCGCAGGCCTATCAACACGCAAAAAGCTATTGCGTATCCCGTCATAAAACTCTTTGCGACATATTTGTCCAGTATCTTCATACTACTCTCGCATTGAGCACAGCGTTAATTTTTCGCTAACTTACGATATATTATAACAGCCAAAAGGAACACAAGGATTATCTCGCCGGTAAATTGTAACCAGGCCTGCCGAGCCAGCATTGCAATTGGATAGAATCTCTTTTCTTTACCTGTCAATGGCAGATAGGAGTAACTAAGCTCATACCTTGTATCGTTATCGCCTAACGAGTTTTCTTCAATCGCCCAATTCTTAAACTGCTGCCAGTTCCCAGTTCCCAGTTCGTTTTCTCTGCAGTATCTTTCATAGAATCTCAATGTATCACTGATGTGGACATAATTATTCTTTTGTTTTCGTTTCCACGGTCCCGGCGGCACATAAGCCTGCCATTTTGCCGTTTCGTAGTCTGCCTTTCCGATTGCCATCGCTGCCAATGTACCGGCGGTGCCGGAACGGTCAACCCCTGCTCGGCAATGAATCAGCACAGGTACTTGCGCTGCCTCTATCGCCTCTATCAGCTCAGCCATTAACTGTCCTCTTACAAGCTCGCCGGCACTAAGCCGGAAAGTTACCATTTTCACACCCAGCTCATCAGCTACTGCACGTTCATCTTCTGTGATTTTTCCTGCGTCGCCGCGAAGATTTATCACCGTCCGGATTCCATATTTGCCAATCCACTTCTTAAGCTGCGCAGGTCGCGGCTGGGCCGAGCGATAGACCTTACCCGCAACAACCTCGCGAAAATTTGCACCAGCAACGAAAAAAACAACGTAGTACCCCAAAAGCAAAAGAACCACAAAAACTATACCAAGCGAACCTCGCAGCCGCTTGAATATCGAAAGCCGGTTTTTCCCGACGTTATTCATAAAGTGGTATTCTCAAATTACAAACTCAAATTCAATTAAAAAGGGTCTGCCAAAGTACAACTGGCCAATCAGCAAAGTAATATTTAAGGCAACTGCCACAAGTGCGGCCGCCTTCATTTGTGGTTTTAATAAAGCCGTTACCGAAACTATGATTCCTAAAACATACACAAACGGTGCTAATCCTATTGTAAGTAATATGAGCTTATCGATGGCAATAATGGCATTGACTGAAGTATTAACAAATGACAGCGCCACCAGCACAGCAGTGGCCGCCGGCGCAGCTATTGCCAATACTATTCCCATTAGTGCCGTTTTGTTCTTTTTCAAGTTCTCGTCCTCGTCAATTTTTCATTAATCTGTGATATATCCCTGCTGCCAGCAACACCAAAAGTCCCAGTCCTGCCCACATCAGTCCTATTCCGGAACCTGCGTGAGCATCGGGGTTTCGCGCAATTTGATATCCACTCATTATGCAGACTATCAGCAGCGCCGCAGGCACACAACTTGCACCAAAAGCGTTTAACAGGTGTCCGCCTTTTAAGATAATACCAAGACCGATACCAATGACAATCATAGCGATGCACCCTGTCCCGAATACCAACCGGGAATGGGTTTCCGCCTCTATTTCAACCATTGTTCTGCGCAGTATTCTCTTCAGTTCGTTTAGCAGGCGTTCGAGTTCGACCTTTGGCTGTCGATTCAGTGCCGAGACAATCACCTCCGGCTGGATATTCTCGAGGATACTGTTTGATTTGAAATGGTCTTTGACTGTATTTGGCAGAATCAGGCCTCGAATTCTAAACCATCCTGCAGCCATTCCCTCTTCGCCGTCTGCTTGCTGCCAGTGTGGGCTGTAAAGCTCCATCGTCAAGTTCGGCGCAACCTCTTCACCCTCGATGCGAAGCACCGCTTTTGTGCAGCGCAATATCCTTAAAAGCCTGCTGCTGGCCACGTCAGACTCCTTAACAATAACGTCTCCTGTCAGCTCCACTCTCTTTTCATCCCGCAGTCTGCATCGGTCGGCTCTGAATTCAATGAACTTCTCTCCGCTGTGAAGCTTGTAGAAGCGTCTCTCGCTGCTCGTCGCTTGTCGCTCGGGCCACGAGTCACGGGTCACGTGAGACGAGATGTCTTCTGCAAGCAGCTCTGCGCAAAATTGTGCCTGCACCTGACGAGCCAGTTTTGCAATTGGATAAAACACCATCGGGTCAACATCGCGTATTCTTTTCATCTCGTCTATCTTTTTGAACCTGATATTATCACCGAGCAGCGAGCCGAACTCAGCCGTCAGCGACAGCGATTGTGCATAAAACCACGCCTCCTCCTCAGAGTCCATCTGGGACGTGTTGTACGCTGTGAGCTGGACTTCGTTAAATTTATCATGCGAAATGAAATGCACCCTTGCTTTCTCAGCAACGGTAATCTCCTGTATATCGCCGTATTTGGTCTTGGTGATAATAACCCCCGAAAGCGTATCGTTCTGGGGGTTAGCCTGGTCTGCATAAATCATATGCCTGCGGTCGGGCACGGCGTAATATCCTCTTCTCTGAATGTTGCGGAAAAGAATCTGTTTAGCGTCGGCCTTAATCGACTTTTCCGCCCGGTGCACGAAAACCGGCATCACATAAAAGCTCAATAGCAGATTTGCTGTTGCGACCATAATCGCAAGAGCAAGGCCCGGATAAATCAGCGACACCAGAGAAATCCCGCTTGCCCTGCAGGCGTCAAGCTCATTATCACCTGCGAATCGGCCATAAACCAGAGCGGCTGCGAACAAGGCCGCTATCGGCAGCACGAACGTCAGCGTAATCGGCAGAAAATAACCCATAAGCTGCAACACCTGCCGAGGCCCCACACCGTATTTCTGCACAGGACCTAAGACGCTGCCCAGGCTCAGTATTAGCGTCAAAGCCACCGCCGTAAGGATAAAAACTTTGAAAACCTCGCGAAATATATATCTGTGCAGAATGAAAATCATTTTTCGTATTTCATATCGTGTTGCTTCTTGTTTTAAGGTTCTTTCACAATTCAGTCGGCCATTTTCAATAATAAGCGGCCCATTTGCAACAAAAATCTCCACCGCTGCTCACTAAAAAACCTTTCATAATACAATATCTGACAATGTGCGCGCAGTACTGCTTTACGTCTGTCCTCGTGCGATGCTTGTCGAGAGGTTTGTCTTGCTCCTGGGCTTGTCCGCAGCATATGTCGCTGTACCTACGTCGAGCGCACAAATTAATTATGATTGGTATTACATCGCCACGCTCTGTCCTACCGAAGCTTCTTTCACAATCATCATATTCGTCTGCTTTGGTTCGTCAGGACCACTTTTGCTCTGACAGTACGCCGGAGGTGGCTTTGCATAGCTGGCGGCCTGGGGGCGTTTTTTTTTATCCATTTCGCAGCATTCTATCAATTCCATCCGCTGCTACCTTAGCATCGGCAATGGCAGTAACCGCATCTAAATTCAGATTTACTATGTCGCCGCCGGCAAATACCCTGGGGATTGTGGTCTGCCCATTCTCGTCAACGCTTACTTTTCTTTGGGGCGTAAACTCCAGTTTTTCAAAAAGCTCTTTCGGTATGAACGAGAAGTCAGGGGCCTGGCCAATGGCTTCAATTATCATGTCCCCTTGCAGGAGCATCTGATTTTCTTCATAAAAAGTGGGAGCAAATCTTCGCTGTTCATCGAATACAGACTTCACTTTTACACATAAAAGTCCTTTTATTTTGCCGTCTTCAACTTGCACCTCTTTTGGTCCCCAGCCAGGATTAAATTGAATCCCTTCTTCCTTTGCCTCTTCGATTTCATCCTCTGTTGCGGGCAGCTCGTCCCAGTCTTCCAGAGAAACCGTTTTGGTTGTCACGTTGTCGCCGGGATATTGGATATGTTGCAAGCGCAGGGCCTCTCTGGCTACGTCCATAGCCACATTTCCACCGCCGATAACAATTATCTCTTTACCTACCCTGGTTCCTGAACCGATTTTGTTTTCTTGCAGAAAGGGGAGTGCCAGGTGAGCTTTGTCGATATTTTTGACCTTTGTGGAACGGCTAACAGTTGTTCCTATAGCAAGATAAACTGCATCGTATTCTTTTAGGATATCTTCAAATAGAATATCTTTGCCCACCGTGGTATTAAATCTAAACTCAACTCCCAGAGAAGCAATATGATTGACATCTTTGTCTATTGCTTCAATTGGTAATCTGTAAAGCGGCGGTCCTATCCGCATCATTCCGCCGCCGCCGGGCAGGGAGTCAAATACAACTGTCTTATGACCTTTCAAGGTGAGAAAATAAGCTATCGATAAACCGCCTGGCCCTGCACCTACAACAGCAACTTTCTTTCCGGTAGGTTCGGCGGCTCGGAGTTCTAAAGCGGCTTTGTAATCTTTAATAGAATCCGCAACGAATCTCTTGAGCCATCTTACAGCCAGCGCTTCTCCTCTTATGCTCAAAGAGCAGGCTGTTTCACAGTGTTTCATACATATTCTTCCGCAGATTGAGGGGATGGGATTGTCCTCGAATATTTTCTTTAAGGATTCATCGGGTTTGTCCTCGTAAACGGCCTTGATATAATCAGAAATCTTCAGATGTGCCGGGCAGGCTTGCTCGCATAACTTACATTCCAGACAGCGGGAAGCTTCGGCTTTAGCTTCTTCTTTGCTGTAACCTATAACCTGTTCAATAAAGGATAGTTTCCTTTCCTCAGGCGGGACCTCAGGCATAGAGACGCGCTGCGGCTCAAATAAAGCATATTCAAGGTCAGAGGTAAATCCTTCGTAGTTTTCTTTGCGGTGTGCCAGGCTTGCTTTAAGTATAGAATACTGTCCGGAGCCGAGGAAATGCTCATAATCGGTTTTTTCATCCTTCGGGAAAAAGGCAAAAGTATTCGTATCGAAGTGGATATGGAAATAGTCCCTGGCCAGTCTCAGGGAACCAGCAGGACAAATGTCCACACATAAGCCGCAAAAACAGCATCTGCCATAGTCAAGCTTGGGTCTTTCATTCTTTA
>CAZMCN010000120.1:0-5976 GCA_964564845.1 uncultured Pirellulales bacterium
TCCCTTCTTATGCCGGGAAGACGCCTAAAAGAGATAGACCCTCGAGGTTCGGGTGCGGAAAGGTTAGAAAAGGTCCAGATCGTTACTATCGATGACTGGGCAGAGCACAATGGAAATCTTGCCATCCAGCTTATGAAATTCGATATTCAAGGCGGCGAATTAAAGGCTCTTCGTGGTGCAACTCGTATGCTTCAGTATTCAACACTGTTAGTATATACAGAAATCTGGTTTAACTGTCCATATGAAGATGGCGCGATTTACAGTGAGATTGATCTGTTCCTGCGCAAATACGGATTTGTTCTATATGACATATACAAGCCAAAATACAACTCGAACAGATTAATCATGTGGGGCAATGCCATCTTTCTGAATGCCGAGCGGCTTGGTATATAAAATAATCGCAATGCGTCGACTGAGCAAGGAAGGTTACAGGGCCGGCCGGGCAGCAATAAAAGAAGGATTAATAGAAACGGCACATCAGGTACTAATTCAATCTTTCAGAAGGTATCCAAATTTAAAATCATTATTTTGGTGGTTGGTAACAGCCGGGAAATTGTATCCCGCCTTGCACAAAAAATGATTCAACAAAATGTCCTTTCTTTGCAACCTGGTATCACTATGGAGTGATTAGCTGTGTTTCGTATAAACTTTGATACAATGGGCAGGTCTGCATCAGCTCTTCGTGCTGGCCCTGAGCGATGATTCGGCCTGCATCCATAACCACTATCATATCAGCCGATATCACAGTGCTGAATCTGTGTGCGATTATCAAGCAGGTTCTGTCGAGCATAATTTCCTCGATGGCTCTGTGAATCTTGGCCTCGCTGTCGGCGTCAACCTGACTGGTGGCTTCATCGAAAATCAGTATCGCCGGGTTCTTCAGGATTGCCCTTGCTATAACGATTCTCTGCAACTGTCCGCCGCTGAGGCCGCTGCCATATTCGCCGATTATCGCATCATAGCCAGCCGGCATTGCAGAAATAAATTCATCAGCAAAGGCACGCTTGGCTGCTGCAATTACTTCTTCTTTGGTGGCGGCGGCTTTGCCATAAGCGATGTTTGCACCTATTGTATCATTGAAGGTTACCACATTTTGCGTAACCATTCCGATCTGGCTTCGCAGACTAAACAGAGTCGCCTTTTGAATGTCTTTGCCGTCAATCGATATTTGGCCTCTGTCGGGGTCGTAGAACCTCGGTATCAAATTAGCCAGCGTTGTTTTGCCTGAGCCATTTGGGCCGACAAGGGCGATATTGTGCCCTGCCTTAATGCGGAGATTAATTCCTTTTAACACCGGCTCCTGCGCATTGGGATAAGTAAATACAACATCTCTGAACCGGATTTCACTGCTCATCGGCTCAAGCTCTATAGCATCGGCGGCTTCTTTCTCCGGTAACTCATCTACAATCGAATATATCCGCTCAGCAGCGGCGTTGGCCTGCTGAATCTTGTTCCATATATCACTGCTTTTGCGGACAGAATCAGATGCTGCTCCCAAAAGTGCAACAAGTGCAAGAAATTCGGATGGGTCAATTTCCTGTCTGGCGACCCAGTGAGCGCCGAAGAGCAGTGCAGCTCCGCCAGCGAACATTCCAAGCACATCCAGAACAGGGGCCATAGCAGCGTTAACTTTCGCTATCCGGAACGATTGTTTTAGCAGCTTTTTATTAATCCCGTGGAAATTCTCATTCTCATAATCCTGGCGGTTATAAACCTTAATGACCTTCATCGAACTAAAAGCGCTTTCAAGCTTACCAAGCATCAAACTCCAGTTGACAAGTGATTTTCTGGTGGCGCGTTTAATCTTTCGGCCTAACCTGACAACCACCCCTATTACCAGAGGAGCACTGCACAAAAATATCAGCGTCAGCTTCCAGTCCAGCCACATTGCACCTGCAACCAGGCCTATCGCTTTTAATGGTTCTCTGAGGGTTTTGCCAAAAAGAATTCTAACACCATTGCTAAGTTCGCCTGTATCGCGAATCAGCCTGCTTACGGCGTCACTTGGGTTTTCTTTTGCAAAGAAGCCAATCGGCATATCGACCACGTGTGCAAACATCTCTTCTCGCAGATTGCCGACCGCCTTCTGTGCAACTCTTTCAGCCAGATACTGCTGAAGGAACCTTGCTATGCACCTTCCAATGGTAAAGACCGCCATCAAAATTATGATAATACTGACGGCACGCGTCTTATTAGCGGGAGTTTGCTGCCTTGGAATATAACTCATTGCCCGCTCAAGCAAGTCAAGATAAAACGGTCTTTGTCCGGTATTAAACCGGCCAAGTTGCAACTGGTATCTGCCAAGCTCGTCGAAACGCTTATATTGAACGGCCAAATCAATATTACTGCCTGCGGTTGAAAGTTCCTCAAGGAGCATCGTTGAACTGATTTTGCTGTACTTTTGACCAACCAGAAAATCTCCAACCCCGACAATCCAGTCACCGCCGCGCAGGCCGGCACCCTGGGCCGCAGAATCATCTTCAACAGCTGTCACAACCAGATAGTACAGAATATCAGCTTTGTCAGGGTCGACAAAATCGCTTCTGTTGGGGACATAAAACTCCAAACCATACCGCCGGCAAGATACCTTCCGGTCAACCCACCCGTGGAGACCCTCCTCCTCCATCATCACCTTCAGCAAAGGTATAATCGTCATAAAACTGAGCGAAAACAACAGGCTAATCAATATCGCACTGAAGATAATGACTATAATATGAGGCCATTGCGGCCAAACGTATTTGAATATCCGGTTAAATGACTTCATACAATTTATTCCGATTCTCTCAAAAAATAATTCAAGGATGATAGCAGGCTACATCCATCCGGTCAAGTTAAAACACCTCCGAATATAAAGGGATTTTTCCGCAACCGGATAGAATCGATTCTATTTCCAGGGATAAAAGAATATAAGAGGACAGGCAAAATGGAGCCAATGGGATTCGAACCCACGACCTCTTGCATGCCATGCAAGCGCTCTCCCATCTGAGCTATGGCCCCAAACTGCATTAATATTAACACAGACATCCCATAAAGGCAAATAATTTTCTGCCTTCGATTGGCCGTTTGTAATTTTTGTTAAGGGGCGGCTTTTGACCTGTAGAGGCTGTGTTTGCGGATGTAGTCAGCGACAGACGGATGCAGCATATCAGCCGCATCACGTCCTGCTGCCAATCGGTTTCGTATTTGGGTACTGCTTATATCAATCAGAGAGGTTTTGATAACGTTTCGCTGAAGCTTTTCTACACGCTCAGGGCCCCAGAGAGAAACAAATTTGTCAAAATCCGGCTGTTCGCAGCCGGCCCTGTACATCACCGACAAACTGCACTGGTCAATCAACTCAACAATGCCATACCAATACGGCAGTTCATCAATACTATCTGCGCCGATGAGCCAATAGATTGAAGTATCACCGCCATGCTCTTTTTGAAACCATCTTATGGTCTCCAAAGTGTAGCTCGGTCCGGGTTTTTTCAGTTCGTAATCACTTAACTTGAACTTCTCCTTGTCGGCGATTGAAAGTGCTATCATTTTAAGACGGTCATCATCGCTTGCTATAGGAAGAGTTTCCTTGAGAGGAGAGCACTTTGAAGGAATAATAATGATTTCCTCTGCGCCGATATATTCGCCCGCCTCGGCAGCAACCGTAGTATGACCGATATGAATCGGGTCAAACGTACCGCCGAATAAGACTGTCTTTCTTTTCGCCATAAAACAATTAACAAAAAAACTGTGTGTTATTTTAGAAAATATTACAAAAAAAAACAAATTTTTTCCAGCAATAAATAAGTTAAAAAACAGCGAAGGTTTCTATAGAGCGATTCAGCTTCAGCTCAATTCATAACGTTTCTAAACGCGCTAAACAACTATTCAGTGACAAAAATGCGACACTTTCATTTACAGTCAATTTCGCCCAAACAGGCCTATAAGTTAAATAAAACGCACTTATCACAAGCATTCCCAACAAGGGTCTTTGCATTCCAAATAAAACCCTGCATTACGAACAACCTTAATTGAAAACTTTAGCAACAACAAAACAAGTTTCATCATTGCATCGGAGAATTTAATTGACAATCTAAAAAGTTGTGTGAAAGACCGATAGTAAAAATTTTTATGAAGTATTTTTAAACATTTGGACGATAAAAACTATAACAATGGTTAATAGCTCTTGATGAGTTATTTGAAAGTGTTTGTTAAGCACACAAGTATTATGAAATTAGTTTGAAAAGGAATTTAATTAATCGAAAGGTGGTGGTAAAGTAATGGCAAAGAAAAAAGCAAAAAGGAAAAAAGCCAAGAAGAAAACAGCCAAGAAAAAACTAACGAAGAAGAAAAAAGCCAAGAAGAAAAAAAGATAGCATAACGATTTAGCAAAAATATCAGCACTACAACTGATTATGCTAAGATGGAAGGTTCTCTCGTTGCGATGGAACCTTCCATCTTTTTCTGCGCAGCATCCTCAATATATTTTCCTCATAATCTTCTCCTACGAGCATGGCTGCACCCCTGACAATTCTTTTGCAATTGTCCGATAATTGCCTATAATACTTGTTGAAAGTGCCGTTGCAGCAGGGCTGATTTTTGTAACCTTCACGATAGATAATAACAATATGGATTACTTCAATTATAAAAACGGAAAGCTGTTTGCTGAAAAGACAGACGTCGAAGAAATTTCCGCCGAAGTCGGAACGCCACTCTACATCTACAGCAAAGCCACTTTCATCGACCATTTGCAAAAGATTCAGCACGCATACAGCGAACTTGAAACCACGATTTGCTATTCCGTTAAAGCGTGCGGCAATATAAATATCCTGCGGATTCTTGCAGAAGCAGGCAGTGGATTTGACATCGTCAGCGGCGGAGAGCTGTATCGTGTTCTAAAAGCCGCAGGCCAACCATCAAAAATCGTTTACGCCGGGGTCGGCAAAACCGATGCCGAAATCGTCCAGGCTCTAAATGCCGGCATCGGTTACTTCAATATCGAATCGGAAGCGGAACTTCAAAACCTTATTCGTCTGGCGCAGCAGCAAAGCAAACGGGCCAAAGTCGCCCTCCGTGTCAATCCTGATATTGAATATAAAACTCATATCTTTTTGAAAACAGGCAAAAGAGAAACAAAGTTCGGTGTCGACATCGAGCATGCACTGAAGGTTTTCGCCGATTACGGTGACAACCCGGCTGTGCGGCTTTGTGCGCTTCACGTGCACTTAGGGTCAAGCGGAAAAAAGATTGACCCTTATGTCGAAACCGTAAAAAAAATCTTGCCGCTTATCGACCGGCTGCGCAGCGAAGGCCACACTATCGAGGCGCTCGACCTGGGCGGCGGCTACGGCGCCGACTACGAGTCTGACACCGTGCCTTCAGCAGCCGACTACGCAACAGGCATCGTCCCGCTGCTGAAAGACAAGGAGCTTAAGCTCATCCTCGAGCCCGGCAAAACCATCGCCGCCAACGCAGGGATAATGCTTACACGCGTCCTTTATACAAAACAGGGCGGCAGTAAAAAGTTTGTTATTGTCGATGCGGGAATGAACGACCTGATTCGCCCGTCGCTTTACGACGCATTTCATTTCATCTGGCCTGCAAAAGTGGACGAACAATTCGTTCCTCGTCGGCGAGACAGCCGCCTCAAGCCCGCCGGCACTGAAACTGTGGATGTCGTTGGGCCGGTTTGCGAGTCGGCGGATTTCTTTGCAAAGGACAGGGCACTGCCGCCTGTAAAAAGGGGCGATTTGCTCAGTGTCTTTACTGCCGGTGCGTATGGCTTTAGTATGGCCAGCAACTACAACGCCCGCCCCCTGCCCGCCGAAGTCCTCGTTGACGGCGATAAATTCACCATCATCAGAAAACGCCAAATATACGATGACCTAATCGCCCATGAAAAGTGATGTATTGATACTTCACCATTCGACTGGCTGCAGAAATACTAAATCTAAAGCAGCTGAGGATAATTAATTTGCCAGAGAGCCCATTGGGTCC
>CAZMCN010000121.1:0-5888 GCA_964564845.1 uncultured Pirellulales bacterium
CGGTGCCGTCGCAATATTCGAGACCGCCAGCAAAAAATACTGGAAGTTCGACGCTGCCGACCCAAAAGTCGCCCCAAATGGCTACATCGTCCGCTCAAATTTTGCCTTCAGTGCAGACCACAACGGAAACACAAGCCGAAAAAAAAGTTTCAACCGTTATAAAAGAGCGTCAGATTTAACTGCCAAGCTTTATGCCGATGGAAAGCTAACTTATAAAGACATTCTGCGTGTCCTGATGCGCGACTTCTCAGACATAAACAGCAGACCGATTACCATCCCATTCGCCGGCAAAGCTGACCCGAATGTGCCGTTCGGCTATATCAATGATTACTACAGCATTTGCCGTGACTTCACAGTCTCTGCTTCTCTTTTTGTTGGAGTATTGCCTTCGGAAAACCCCCGCCTTACGACAATGTGGACTATTCTCGGCCAGCCGGCAACATCCATCGCAGTACCTTATTGGCCCGTGGGAAAAACTCCCACACAGGCCGATGGCAAACAAACCGCACCGCTTTGCGATACCGCCCTGAAAATAAAGTCGCTGCTGTTTGACAGCAAAAAACGTTACATCGACACCTACAAGCTTCGCGATGCAAAAGGCAACGGACTTTTCACTATGCTCTTTCCTGCAGAGGATAAAATCTTTGCACAGACCGAAGCAAAACTCGCAAAATGGCGAAAAACCGACCCTGAAGTAAAACAAATGCTGCAAACACAAGAACAGTTCGCAGCCGAAGCACTGGATGTCTTGAACAAAGCATATGACAAACTTAAAACCTGGACGCCGGAAAGAGCAAAATAGCCAAAACTTGATTTCGCAACACAGCTAGTGTCGGTTTATAGCTCTTTCGCTACCACCTCCACCTCGCGCCAGACACGCAGGAAGTTTCCGCTCCAGATTTTGCAAATGTCCTCTTCGCTGTAACCCCGCCGGACAAGTTCAATCGTTACGTTAAGAGCTTCAGAATGGTCATTAAAGCCCTCTATCCCCCCGCCGCCGTCAAAATCACTGCCGATACCCACATAATCAATGCCGATAAGTTCAACTACATGTTCAATATGGTCAACAAATATTTTCACATCGGCCTCAACGCCCGAAGCTGGCAGCAGAAAATTCTTAACAGAAGTAATCTGAATAACACCACCATTTTTCGCAAGCGCCACTAATTGCCCGTCCGTTAGATTCCTCGGATGCTCGGCAAGTGCCCGGCAGCTTGAATGAGAAACGATAATAGGCGCCTTCGAAGCCTTAATAAGCTCGAAGAATGACTCGTCCGATATATGCGACGCATCACACATCATCCCCAGCCGATTCATCTGGACCACAACCTCCCTGCCAAACTTCGTAAGTCCATTGTGCTCGGTTTGCTCATCACCTAAAGCATCTCTCGGCTGGGATGAGTCGCAAATATCGTTATGGCCGATATGAGTCAGTGTAATATACCTTGCACCAAGATCATAAAATTCCTGAAGCTTTTTGAGGTCCTTACCAATTGCAAAGCCGTTTTCAACCCCTATCATAACAGCTCTTTTGCCGGTCTTTGCAATCCTCTCAAAAGCATCGGGACTGGTTGCCAGCTCACATCGCTCAGGATACATCTGCCCCGTCAGACGCTTAATGGCGTTAAACCTCACCATCGCAGTTTCATATGCCTTTTTGTATCCATCAGCATTCCGCTCACCTTGCTTGGTATACACAATCAAAAAAACACCGTCCACCCCGCCTTTATTCATTTTAACAAGGTCGCATTTAAGCTTGGGATTGTCTATCCCGGGGTCAAGCTCCGCCGTGGCGTATGTGAGCCTGATATCAACATGCGTATCAAGAGTCAACGCCCTCTCATGAATCACCTTTGCTCTGTCAATAAGTTCCTGCTCAACCACCATCTCCTGTGAACAACCGGCCAACACTGTTAATATCCCCGCCAGTAATAAAGTAATCCTCGCCGTTCTAAAAAACATCTTACCTCCTGCTCTGATGATACATTTATCAATTGATTCATTGAACCCATACCCCTATACCGTCCTTAAACTTTATTTCAGTCCCAAACGGCGCCGACAATTCAGCTAAATGTTTGATAATCTTCTCGGCCACCTCACCGTAGGCCATTCTCGGTGTCCCACGTTGCGAACGATGGGCTTTTTGGTTCAGCTCAATCGGATACAGCTTCAAGTCAACCAGTTTACCCTGCGAAAATGTGGGCACCGCAATAACGCTTTCATACCAGATGGCCTCCGATGGAAAGCCCTTCGTGCCTCCCTCGAACCGGTCTTCGTATAATTCACCGGCCAGCGTGTCGGGCGGTAAATCGTATCGCTCATAATTATCCGCCGGCATCGGGTCGATTGTTTCGTTCTGAAAAATGAAGTTGGCCAAGCTGTAAAATATTGGTTTACCTTTATAAATCTCAATTCCTCTGAGTTGATGAGGCCCGTGTGAAACAAAGGCGGTAGCCCCGGCGTCAATGCATTCTTTCGCAAAACCAGGCTGCCAGGAAGGTGGCTTAATATTCCTATTGCCTCCGTGTGTGTGAGATGTTGCAATTACGAAATCTGCCAACAGTCTTGCATTCCTAATTTCGTGCAGGATACGCTCTTTATCTTCTTTGAGTACCTCGTCATCGGCAACTCTCAGGGGGTTCAGCCCGCCCCTGCCAACCATATCGTCCCGACTGGCGCCTGCACGCGACATCTTCGTAAATGAGCTCGCAAAGCTGATAAGCGCAACCCTTCCTTTGATGGTATCCAGATAGCCCGGCCTGCTGGCCAGTCCCAAATTCATCCCGGAGCCGGCGTGAACTATGCCAAGCTCATCAAGAAGCTTGTTGGTCAGCCGCACCCCCTCAACTCCGTAGTCGGTTGTGTGATTATTGGCCCTGGCCATCAGGTCAAAACCTATATATTTCAGGTCGGATGCCGCCTCGGGAGGCCCAAGTTCCCAGTTGCCGCCGTGCTCTGCCTGTGGCTGGCCCTTAAATTCCGACGGCCTGAAAAGCGAAAGCTCTAAATTCAAAAATGCAGCGTCAGCTTCTCTAATAATTGCAGCCATCTTTTGGAAGCGAGGGTCCCGCAGATCGTCAAACTGTTTAACTCTGCGGGTAATGATAGTATCACCAACTAAAGCCATTGTTATAAGCTCATTAGGCCCGGGATTGACGTTTTGCACCGCTTGCACCGAACAACAAAACACCAGCAGCAGAAATGCCGCCAATACTAAAAAAACACCTGCTCGTTTAAGTTCCATTGTTACCTCCTGTCTTTAATTTATATCCCGCAATTTTTTTAGGCAGTTACTATAGTATCTGTTGTCATAAAAACTTAGTCTTCTAAAAGAATGAGGAGCAGAGCTGTGGGGTTAGGGAGTTTGTAAATTGGAAGCAAGGAGTTGGGGCCGGGCTGTGGGAGCAAATCATCCATCGTGTTCCAAATTATTATGTTCTCAGGGGTTTCCGGCTCGAGCATGTGGCTGACCATTCGGCCCATCACCTGGCCGGTTCTCACAACGTAAGTTCCTTTCGGGAAGTTCATAACCTTTTTAACAGTATCATCCGCAACAGTTACAAATGTAGCTTGAGGATGATTATCCTCTTCTTCATGCTTGATATCTTTCAATACATAAGCTTCTATGGCAATGGGAGTATCTTGTTGAAGAACTTCCACGGTGATGTTGTGCATCTTCAGCAGGTCGATAGCTTTTGTGGCATCGCAAGGCAAAATGTATGCATAGGGCCTTGGTCTGGTCTTGGTGGCAACCGGCTTTTTCAGCAGGTCAGCATCAGTTATTTTAGTTATTGCCCTGCCGACACTTGGCTTTTGGTTGGCATCGACATTAGGACGACCCATTCCGAACAGGGCGGCTTCACGGTAGTCTTGCTCTACGTCAGTGGCAATAGAGAGAACAATGGTCATTTCCTGACCCACGCCAATTGCCTCACCGAAATCGCCGGTAATTTCACCATAGTCGCCATCGCCGTCCAGAATCAGATTACCGTTCGATATTTCAGCGTCGCCAAAGAGTTTCAATTCATTGCCCAAAGAATCAGTCAGCCCATCGAAGGTCATCTGCACAAGCATCTCGCCTCTTTCCGACAAGGTCAGCCTGTTTTTCACCCTTGCATCCAGAGACGCCACCTCACCGAGTTCCGAAGGTGAAAGCACACAGTTCCACACGCCGACAAAACCGATTTTGCCTTCCCAGAAGCCGTTTTTCCAGTTTCTTAGTGCGCCGCCGTTACCGACATTTATCACAGAGTTAGTCCAGTCGCCTCCAGGGACCATATCGCTGTCTTCCCCCAAAGAGCTGGCGGTTCCATTTTCAATCAACCATAGTTCCGAGTCGCCGGCAGTCGTTGTAAGAGCAACGAAGTGCATCTCGCCGTCACCAAGCTCTGGATCCGAGCTGTCGTCGTCAAAACGATCGACACCCCAGTAATCCACGAGAATTTCTTTACCATCATCCGGCAGGGGTGCCCAGATGGTAATGGCGGTCGGGACACCGTTCTTGACGGGAATTCCCGCTTCATCGCTGCCGAGCAGATATGAAACCTTGTAATCTTCCGGGACATACTTCATTTGAACAGGGATTTGTCCCTCTGCTTTTTGTCCCAGCTCGATGGTCCTTTTGCGGACCTTTTCGACGACTCCCATAACCTGTTCGGGATTTTCCGAGCAATATTCGAGAATGGATTTATAACATATGACCCCGCTTTTGATACCGTCTTCCATACTCTGTCCTCTGGGGGATTCGAAGACGATGGAGATGTAGTTGCTGATTCCGCCGTAGTTTCGGAATATCTTGGGAGAGGGGCTCCCGGCTTTCCATCTTTCTTCATTTCCACTACTGTAATAGAAGGCCCTGTAGCCGGCGGCTTCCAGGTTTTTATCTATCAATGGAAAAATCCCCTCATCGCAAATTTTCGATAAAGCCGGATCAGCAGCAGCGTTGGTGGGAGCCAGATAAAGCATGTTGTAAGGACGATAAGAGCTGTTGTGGCCGCCGATCTGAACGTGAGGGTGCCATTTTTGGAGCATTTTGCTGACGTAACCTTGAGTTTCGGGTTCATCGAGTTTGATGTAGTCACGATTGATATCGTTATTGTTAGCGTTTCTACGTTTGTCGTGTTCGGTACCATCGGGATTCAAACAAGGCACCATAATCACCACCAGCTCATCGAGCAAAGCGTTCATTTCGGTGCCTTTTTCCGCCAGCTCGCGGATCAAAATCAAAGTCGATTCTCTGAGGACCCGCTCATCGCCATGCACCCCGGCATCTAAAATGACTATCGGTTTGCCGCTGGTCATTGCCTCGAAGGGGTTGGTTACCATAGGTCTGCTGAAAACTGCGTAAACCAGCTCCCTGCCTTGAACAGATTTACCAAAGGTTGAAAATATCATTTCCTCCGAATTGGCATTGATTTTGCCGAGATAATCCATCATCTCCTCATGAGTGCAATATCTCTCGAAACCGCTTTTTTCGCAAGCAGTGAGGATTTCCTGGGCTCTGGATGCACGAGTCTCCGCACTTTTGCAGTCACATATAAGAAGCCCTATTAACAGTAAGATTATTCTGACCTTCATCTTTTTCTCCTTAAAATTAAATTGATATGGAGCCTGTTGCACCATGGTTCTCGAATCCAACCGTTGGATCAGATGGCTGTCTGAGACAGACGGCTCAATTCTCTGTTTCCCAGGCACCTTTTCTTAACTTTTCATATATAATCGTGCTTTGCTGAAAAATCAAGCAAAATAACTTCGTGATACCGGATTTTTGTAAGGGGTTTGGCTGTAAGCAATGAGTTTTGAATAAGTTGTGCCTTTCTGATGCATATTATCGCTCAGGAAGGTTAGACGATATTGATTCCATTAGAGCTTTACGTTTCAACATAATG
>CAZMCN010000122.1:0-4927 GCA_964564845.1 uncultured Pirellulales bacterium
CATAAATCTGTCAAAGCCACGAACATCCTTGATTTGTCCAAATACCGGCTCGACCGTTCGGCCATCGGTAGTGCCCAAGAAACTCCAGCCAATCTGTTTTGTGAATTGCTTTAGTTCTTCGATGTCCATATTAGTTTTCCTTTCGCTTTAGCGTGGTTTTATGTAATGTCGTAAGCTAACATAGTGGGCTACAGCCCAGCCTACGAGGTATTATACGCCGGAATAGGTAAGAGGGCGAAAGGGAAAAAAGGAAAAAGGGGGAATAGCATATAGCTGGCAACGTTTAGCGTATATTGAATTGTTCATATTCGAGTGCCCAAAGGCCGTGCAGGATTGGAGCTAAATATATCTTGACGGATTGGGCGGGTGATAATAGACTTATTCCTTCGTTAACAGGTATTTTTGAGGAGTTATGCATTGGAAGAAGCGATTGCAAAGGCGGGTGCGCTAATCGAGGCGATGGAATATATCCGCAGCTTTCGCGGCCGAATAGTGGTCGTGAAACTGGGCGGAAGCGTTCTCGACGATAGCGGTCTGCAAAAAAAGCTGTTAGCCGATATAGCGTTTATGGACACGGTCGGGATGCAGCCGATTATCGTTCACGGCGGCGGCAAGGCGATTACAAAGGCAATGAACGAGGCGGGGCTGGAGGCGGTATGGGTGCAGGGCCGACGATATAGCGATGAACGGACGCTGACGATAGCCGAACATACATTAGTGCATAAGGTCAATACACCGATATGTGAGGCTCTGAAAGAATTAGGATGTGATGCGATGGGGCTGCACACCCTCAGCAGTTGTGTGCTTGCTGCCCGGACGCTGCGTCTGACAGGTGAAGACGGGCGCAAGATTGACCTGGGACTGGTCGGTGAGGTTGTCGAAGTAAACGGCAGTCTGTTGAAGACGCTTTGTGCGGCCGGCACCATCCCTGTTATAGCACCGGTAGCGAAAGATAAAGCCGGCGGAAGGTTAAACGTCAATGCCGACAGTGCCGCAGGTAAAGTGGCGGCGGCGGTGGAGGCGGAAAAACTGGTCGTTGTAAGTGACACAAACGGGATACTGAACGACCTTAACGACCCGGCCAGCAGGGTCTCGACCGCCGACGAAAAACAAATTAAAGATATGATTGATTCGGGGACTATCGCCGGTGCGATGCTGCCAAAGGTCGAGGCGTGTCTGACGGCACTGGAGGGGGCAGTGAAAAAGGCGCATATTATTGACGGGCGAATTGAACATTCGCTGCTGCTTGAAATCTATACCGACAAGGGGATCGGGACGCAGATTGTTAAGAAATAAAGGAGCAGCCACTAAGAGCCAAGTTATGAAGAAAAACAGGAATGAAAACAACAAAACAGGAAATATGAATTACAGATTATGAAGACGCAGGAAACAATAGAATTGTTTGAGAAGTTTGTTATCGCCAATTATGGTCGGCTGCGGCGAGTTATTGTCAAGGGCGAGGGCTGTTATATGTTCGATGCCGAGGGCAATAAGATACTGGATATGTTTCCCGGCTGGGCTGTCAGCGGTATCGGTCACTGCCATCCGAAGGTCGTCGAGGCGATACGCAAACAGGCGGGAGAACTTCTGCATATCGATAATACGTTTTACTCTGAGCCGCAGGGCAAATTAGCGAAGCTGCTGAGCGAGCGGGCGTTCGGTGGAAAGAGTTTTTTCTGCAACAGCGGCGCCGAGGCAAATGAAGCAGCGATGAAGCTGGCACGGCTTTACACGGCAGAAGGGAAATATAAATTCATTACTGCCGAGGGCAGCTTTCACGGCAGGACTTTTGCGACGGTGGCGGCGACGGCCCAGCCGAAATATCACGAAGGGTTTCTGCCTTTGCTGCCGGGGTTTGTTTATGTGCCGTTTAATGACGTTGCGGCGATGGAATCGGCTTTCAGCGATGAGGTTGCAGCGGTTATGGTTGAGCCGATTCAGGGTGAAGGCGGAATAAACGTTGCCGGTGCAGAATATCTGGCGGCGATTCGTCGGTTGTGCGATGAAAACGGGGCGGTTATGATTCTGGACGAGGTGCAAAGCGGGATGGGCAGAACAGGGAAATGGTTTGCATATCAGCATTTCGATATTGAGCCGGACATTATGACGATGGCAAAAGCTCTTGGCGGCGGCGTTGCGATAGGAGCTATGATGGCCAAAGAAGAAATTGCTGCTGTGCTGGTGCCGGGCAAACACGCCTCGACGTTCGGCGGTAACGCCTTAGCGTGTGCGGCGGCAGTTGCGGTCATCGAAGCAATAGAAGAAGATAAGCTTTTAGAGAACGCTGAAAGAGTCGGTCATTATGCCAAAGACAAGCTCGAACAGTTAAAACAAAAATATCCTGTCATCGACCAGGTGCGCGGAATTGGATTTATGATAGGCGTACAATTAACAACTTCAGGCGCTAAAATAGTAGATAAATGTCTGGAAAAGGGACTGCGAATAAACTGCACCAATGAGACGGTCCTGCGTTTTATGCCGGCAATGATAACGAGTAAGAGCCAAATTGATGAGGCGATTGATATACTTGACAGCGTTTTGAGTGAAAAATCAAAAGTTAAAAATTAAAATGCAAAATGAAGGATTTTCTTTCCATAAATGATTGTTCGTGCGAGCAGTTAAAAGAGCTGCTTGCGTTGAGCAGTGAACTGAAGAAGCTATACAAAAGCGGGGGGCGGGATTTGTGTCTTGGCGGCAAGAGTCTGGTGATGCTATTTGAGAAGCCGAGCCTGCGAACGCGAATGAGTTTTCAGGCGGCTATGACGGAATTGGGCGGTGCTGCGATTTACGTTAAGCCGGAAGATATCGGGGGCGTCGGCAAACGTGAGCCGATAAAGGATTTGGCGAGGATTATGAGCCGATACGTTGACGGTATAATGGCCAGGACTTTCGAACATAGTACCGTTACCGAGTTAGCTGAGTTTGCATCGGTGCCGGTTATAAATGCGCTGACAGACTGGCTGCATCCCTGCCAGGCTATGGCTGATGTGCTTACCATTAACGAACACTGCGGTCGGCTGGAAGGGGTGAAAATTGCTTTTATCGGTGACGGTAATAACGTGGCGCGGTCGCTTAGCTTTGCGTGTGCAAAGCTGGGGATGAAAATGGTTGTTGCGGCGCCGGCCGGCTATGAACTCGATGCCGATTCAATTGAAGAGGCAAATCAAATATCAGCCGACAGCGTCCGCCAAACGACTAATCCCGCTGAGGCGGTAGCAGAAGCCGATGTTATTTATACCGACACGTGGGTGAGTATGGGCCAGGAAAATGAAAAGCAAAAACGTATTAAGGCCTTCGAAGGTTTTCAGGTCGATACTGAATTGGTCAAGCTTGCGCCCCATGCCAAGATTATGCACTGTCTGCCCGCCCATCGCGGCTTTGAAATCACTGATGAGGTCGCCGAGTCGCCCAATTCGATTATCTTCGACCAGTCCGAAAACCGCATCCACTTCCAGCGGGCGCTGCTGAAAAAACTGCTCACCACAGAGGCAGAGGAAAATATAGTTTAGGATTATTAGCCTGGGTGGATATGAAAGATGAAAATGAACTGACCGGAAAAGTTATTGGCTGTGCCATAGAAGTTCACCGCAATCTCGGACCGGGATTACTGGAATCTGTGTATGAAAGATGTTTATCGTCTGAATTATCAGCCAATAATATACACCATGATGTCCAGAAAGAATTACCCATAAAATACAAACACACCGATTTTGATTGTGGTTACCGAATCGATTTATTGATTGAAGATAAATTAATCGTAGAACTAAAATCCGTTGAAAAGCTCCTTTCTGTACATGAAGCTCAGCTTTTAACATATATTAAGCTGGCTAATATCAGTACAGGTCTTCTGATAAATTTCAATGTTGCTCTTTTGAAAGATGGTATAAAAAGATTCGTTTTGTAACCGATGCTTTTCCAGTCTTTTCTTTTTATTATTTTTATTCTTTCTCTGTGCCTCTGTGGTGAAAAACTGTGGTGAAAAAACATGAAAAAGATTTTTGTTGCGAGTACGAATCCGGGGAAGATTGCGGAGCTGAGGTCTATGCTCGGCGGCGATGTTGAGTGGGTGGGGCTGTCGGATTTTAGTGGCATCGCCGAAATTGAAGAGGACGGCGCTACTTTTGCCGAGAATGCCCGCAGGAAAGCGCTGGGTTACGCAAAAGCGGCCGGGCTGTGGACAATCGCCGATGACTCCGGGCTGATAATTGATGCGCTGGGGGGTGAGCCGGGAGTAAAGTCGGCAAGATACTCCGGTGCTAAAGAAAAAGACAGAACACTTATCGACCATAAGAATATGGCCAAAGTTCTGAAACTTCTCGAAGGCGTGCCGAAAGAAGAAAGGACTGCGAGATTTGTCTGCTGTCTGTCTCTGGCGGGTCCCGAGAAAATATTGGTTGAGGCCGAAGGGAGACTGGAAGGTCTTATAGCAGAAAGGGAAATTGGGGAAAACGGATTTGGTTATGACCCGATATTCTTTGTGCCGGGCCTGAATAAAACAGTTGGGCAATTAACGGCGGAGGAAAAAAATGCAATTTCGCACCGCGGCGATGCCATCCGAAAATTAAAACCCCTGCTCATCGAGCTGCTCAAACAAACGCAATCGTAATTGTAACCAAACCTGCCCAAACTTTTTTTCTACATTCTCAATTCTAAATTCTTAAATGTTCTTCTTTGCCCCCCCCCGTAATACCAGTTGTGGCTTGCACGCAGGCACGGATCAGCTACAATCGGGCCTTCGATGTACGTTACGCCGCGATAAATTGGGTTTGTTTTTTAGTTCATTGTTCATAGTTCATTGTTCGTAGTTCATTGTTAGACAACAAGTTATGTTCATTTGGAGTGTTTCGGAAATTGGGTTTGTATTGGGTTTGATTTTTAGTTCATTGTTCATAGTTCATTGTTCGTAGTTCATTGTTAGACAACAAGT
>CAZMCN010000122.1:5027-5823 GCA_964564845.1 uncultured Pirellulales bacterium
TATGTTCATTTGGACTGTTTCGGAAATTGGGTTTGTTTTGCATAATTAAGTCTTGCCACAGAGCACACCGAGAGCACAGAGATGATAGCCACAAAAGGCACAAAGGGCATATATAGCGTATAGGGTATAGGGTAAAGATTGGATAATTGGTTAAGTGTTTTATAGTTCATAGTTCAGAATTCATTGTTCATGATTTGCGGGTCTCCGCTAAATACCTGCCATTTCTATGGCGATTTGTAATTATACCAAACTCCCCTATAATTTTCAATGAAAATCAATAAATTTATAAAAATTTCCTCTTGATATCCGCCGTATGCTAAACGCTATTTTTATATTTGCCTTATTTTACTATACGTAGTATCATTACCAAAAATCGGCCTATAATAAAGACTATGGAGAAAACAGCAAAATGGCGGAAAATAAGAAGTATGTGGAGTTAATGTGGCATCAAAAATACGATACTCTCGACAAGGGAGAGAAAATACCTATCGAAAGGCCGAATCTGCCCTTTCAGGTTGTTGAAACTATAAATGAGCCGAGAGCTAAAGATTTACAAAAAGGACTATATGAATCCGTTCCTGATAACTATCCTAAAGATTGGAAAAACCTGCTTATCTGGGGTGATAATAAACTTGTGATGTCCTCTTTGATAAAGCAGGGCTGGGCTGGAAAGATAAATCTCATTTACATTGACCCGCCTTTTAATACTGGTGCAGATTTCGCCATAAGAACAAAAATTGGAGATGAGAGAATAGAAAAAGAGCCATCTATCATTGAAGAGCGGGCTTATAAAGAC
>CAZMCN010000123.1:0-5776 GCA_964564845.1 uncultured Pirellulales bacterium
AGCCTCCTGTAAAACTTTTGTGCTTAAGAGCACGTTAATAAAGATTGGGGCGCCCAGTGCGACCCCGTATAAGTTTACACCGGAAGGCTCCGGTTACATAGCTTATTTGTTTAATCCGCGGTTAAAATATATATAATATGAACTTGCCAAAACTTGAAAAACCTGACAAGTATGTCGGCCTGTATGTCTTTGACTTTGGCGAGCATACAGGCGTGGGCTTTACCGCCGAAGAGGTGGCCGAGCTTCTGGAAAGTGAAAAATACAAAGACGGCAAGGTCTATAAAATTCACAAGGCCCATCCGGATGGTAAGCTCGAACTAAAAGGCCTGCTTAAAGAAACTTTCCAGTTAGAGGCGGGAATGTTTTTCTACTCAAGCGACATTGCAACTGCAAGGCGCAACTTTAAGGAGCTTGTTAATTTAGCTGTCAGGACCGCTGGGCCGTGCAGGGCAAAGGTACATTTAGCTAAGTACAGCGAAGACAAATTTGTGGTTGCTCTGATTTATCCCGCTGAGTACGACGATGAAATAAGCTCGTGGCTGCTGGATGGCGGCTATAAAACCGCCGGCCCCGCAGAAGGCGGCACCGCAGCGGTGCAAAATTATTACGACCGCAAGCCGCAAATCCTCGACAGGCACCAGTTATTCGCCAGAGACGAATTTATAAGTCGTACCGGCGAAGAGTTGTTAGCCGCTACAAAGCCGGTAATACAAAGGTAATTTAATGATAGGGAATCGTGAATAGGGAATCGTGAATCGAGAAACGAACCACGATGCACGAACCACGAATGATTAAATGTCTGTTCGCACTAAAACAAATACATTTCTCAGTTCGCTTGCCGGCGGGATTTTGTCGCTCTTTGGCAAAGGCCCGAAAAAACCTTCGGTTGACGATTTGAGGCAAACTGAGTTTAAAACCAGTACTCAGCAGATGGGGATTCGGTTCACTAAAAAAATTCGAGATGTTTTTCGGTTCAGATGGCTTAAAAAAATGTAGTATCGTATTTGCTTTTTTAACTATTGGGGTTTTTTATGTCTGAACTTGGTATAGAAGCCGCCCCGGGCAAGGACCCTGAACTTAGCGAAAATGCCGTAACCGTGCTGCAAAGCCGCTATCTTATCAAAGATGAGCACGGCAGATGTACCGAAACGCCGGCGCAACTTTTCAGCAGAGTGGCAGAAACCGCAGCCAAAGCTGAAATCAAATATAGGCCCGAGGCCGGCGAAATCAAAAAATGGCACAGAAGATTCTACGACCTTTTGGCGTCGCTGAAGTTTCTGCCGAACTCACCGGCCCTTATGAACGCAAACCGCCCCGGCGGAATGCTCAGTGCCTGCTTCGTGCTGCCGATTGAAGACAGTATAGAAGCAATATTCGAGACGATTAAGCAAACGGCCCTTATTCAAAAGGCCGGCGGCGGAACGGGATTTTCATTCGACAAATTAAGACCAACCGGCGACCGTGTGGCATCGTCCGGCGGAACAACCTCAGGGCCTATCAGCTTCTGGCGGGTCTTCTCCGAGGCCACCAACGCAATCCAACAGGGAGCCTTCCGCCGCGGGGCAAATATGGGTATGATGAGTGTCGAGCATCCCGACATACTGAAATTTCTGCACGCAAAGCAAGACTTAAAGGCCTTTACCAATTTCAATATCTCGGTGAAAATCCGCGATGAGTGGATGCAGAAGCTCCTTAACTCGCCCAAAACGCTGCACATCGTAAAAAATCCACGCACCCAGCAGCAGTATCTGCTGCCGCTTCAGCTTGATATTGCAGGATACACCATAAACGATTTGACGAAGCTGACAGAAAAATCGGTATCATCCGTCTCTGCGGCTAAATTCTACACCATCGGCGATATCTGGAAAACGATAGTCAGCTGCGCCCACAAAAGCGCAGAGCCGGGCGTAGTTTTTATCGACCGAATCAACCGTGACAATCCGACACCTTCATTAGGTCCCATCGAAGCTACCAATCCGTGCGGCGAACAGCCTTTACTTGCTTTCGAGGCCTGTACTCTGGGAAGTATCAATCTTACCAGGTTCGTAAAAACCGCCGACGGAAAAATTGATATGGATTGGAAAGCATTGGCTGCAACCATTAAGTTAGCGGTACGATTTTTGGACAATATCCTCGATGCCTGCAACTATCCGGTCAGGGACACCGTGCGCCTGGCACAGGCAAACCGCAAAATCGGACTGGGCGTTATGGGTTTCGCCGACTGTCTGTTCCTGCTCGGCGTCCCTTATGATTCACAGCAGGGTATCGAATTCGGCACCGAGCTTATGAAGTTTATTAACGACAAAGCGCGTCAGGCCAGCGGTGAACTTGCCAATTTACGGGGGCCTTTTCCAAACTGGAATGATAGTATCTGGCGAACCAAAAGGGCCAAAAAGGTCCGCAACGCCTCTATTACCTGTGTGGCCCCGACCGGCACAATCAGCATTATCGCAGACTGCTCCAGCGGAATCGAGCCGGCCTATTCACTGGTATTCGTTCGGCAGATACTAAACGGGACAAAAATGCTGCACGTAAATCTGGTCTTCAAACAAATCGCCGAAAAGGAAGGTTTCTACAGCAAAGAACTCGAACAGCAAATCGCCAAGGCCGGCAGCATCCAAAAAATCTCCCAAATCCCCGCCACAATCCGCAAAGTCTTCAAGTGCGCCTACGATATAAAACCCGAATGGCACATCCGAATGCAGGCTGCTTTTCAAAGGCACTGCGACGCAGCAGTCAGCAAAACAATTAACTTCCACGAAAAAACCACCACAGCCGAAGTGGACAAGGCCTACAAACTGGCCTATGAGCTTGGCTGTAAAGGTATCACGATTTACCGCCGCTCCAGCCGAAAGCCCGAGCCAATGACACTCGATTAATTGACTGTCAGAACAACTATAAAAATATCATTTGATTCGTTTTTTGGCTAAAGTAACTATCGCACAATCGCCGATATAAAAACATCAGCAAAAGAATTTTCTCCCCTCCGGGAAACATCAAGCAAGGCAATGTTGCTTGATGTTTTCTTTTTAAAATGGTCATACCGGTTCTATCGAAATTGCCACTTGCAGCGGCCTGTTGAGGTTATTGCAAAATCCCCTTGGGAGGTGAAAAACGACCCTCTGCCCTAAAAGTTCTTTCCGCAGCATTTTTTATACTTTTTCCCGCTGCCGCACGGGCATGGGTCGTTTCGGCCGACCTTGGGATGTTCAAGTTTGATTTGTTTTACTTCTCTGTAGCCCTGCGGGGCCTGTGCAGCGGCACGTTGACGCTCGGCCATAGCGAACTGGCCGACCTGGTCGTGGGCCGTCCGGCTCACATTCCAGACGCTCCTGGCCCTGGCGCCGGATTCGAGACGGACCTTGAAGATAATATCAGTAACACGCTCTTCAATGGTCTCAAGCATATCGTTGAACATCCGAAAACCTTCACGCTTATATTCGGTCTTGGGGTCTTTCTCCGCAAAGGAGCGCATCCAGATACTATCTTTCAAATGGTCCATATTGCGCAGCTGGTCCTTCCAAGTGCTGTCGTAAACCTGAAGCAGCACATATTTTTCAAGTTCGGTAAGTTCTATTCGAAGGAACTCTCTTGCCAGTTCAGAGAGTCTGTCTCTGCGCTGCGGGCCTTCGCCGATTGTTTCTTCGGTCAAAGAGCCGTCGAACCGCTCATTGGCCCATCTCACTAATTCAGTAGTATTCAACGCGGCGATTTTGTCTTCGAGCTCTTTATCCAATCGGCCATTGTTAAAGCTTTCACTCAATTCGAGAAGCTGTTTATGCAGCACCCTCGGCTTGGTGTTCTGCACCTGCTCGATTGAAAAATCGACCTTATATTTTTTCCTCGCCCACTCCGTCAGCGCCTCAAAGGCATATACATTAGGCCCCTGCGGGCCATAAACCATATTCATCGCAAATTCAACCGGGTACTCAATCTCCCTTCGCTTGTATAAGGCCGAGGTCTCTTCGCTAAGCTGCTGATGAATTTGAGATTTGTTCAAACTCTTTAGCTGCTCAATGTCCAGCTTTATATCAAATTTAGCCCGTGCCCATTCGACAAACGTTCGGGCGGAGAAGTCCTCCTTCAAAAATTCAATCAACTGCGAGCAGTCCTTTTTTTCAATCTGCTCGGCGGAAGCCGAAATCAACTGCTCTTCAATCTCTTGAGGCGACTGATGTTTGACCTTGGCCGGGCTCAAACTGACGCTAAAAGAGCTCATCGCCCATTTGCAAAGACCCGCAATGTCCCAGCTTCGCACATCCGAATAGTCTTCCAGATATTCGCCCAGAGAAAGCGATATCTCATTAGCGACATTGTCCTTCGTCTGCTGCTTGATTAATCTGGCAACTTCTTCGGGCTCGATACCGGTGATGTCCGACGGCCTTAAATCAACGCCGAAATTGGTCCTGGCCCACTCAACGATGCACCTTACAGGATAGTTCTCATCAAAGATTGTGTCGCAATTTGTTGTGATAGTGGCATCAATCATTTCTTCGATTATTTTCTTTAGTCCTTTGCCTGCTAAGATTTCACGTCTGCGTGCATAGAAAAATTTGCGTTGATAGTCCATTACCTCGTCGTATTCAAGCAGACTCTTTCGTATCTCGAAGTTCCGCTCTTCGACTTTCTTCTGCGCTTTTTCGATACCTTTGCTTATCCGTTTGTGTGCAATCGGCTGACCTTCTTCCCAGCCTATCCAGGAGAGGGCCTTGATGGTCCATTCGGGCGCAAAGATTCGCATCAGGTCGTCGTCGAAGCTCAGAAAGAACTGGCTCGAACCCGCATCGCCCTGTCTGCCCGAGCGTCCTCGAAGCTGATTGTCGATTCTTCTGGCCTCGTGCCGTTCGGTGCCGAGTATGTGCAGTCCGCCGATATCAGCTACTCCCGGTGCGAGTTTAATATCCGTGCCGCGACCGGCCATATTTGTTGCGATTGTTATGTTGCCTCGCATTCGACCGTCCCGGCCTTTGTGCTGATGGCCGGCCTTGGCGACAATAACCGCTTCTCTTTCGTGCTGCTTGGCGTTGAGTACCTCGTGCTTATACTCTTTACCATATCGCTCCTTAAGGGCTTTGGACAGTGCCTCATTTTTTTCAATGCTCACCGTGCCGACAAGGACCGGCCTGCCGGAAGAGCTGATTTCGTTTATCTCTTCTGATATCGCATTAAATTTTTCGCCCATCGATTTATAGATTACATCATCACGGTCGTCCCTGATGCACGGTTCATTGGTTGGTATAACAACAACCTCAAGGTTGTAAATGTTCATAAACTCCTCGGCCTCGGTGGCGGCGGTGCCGGTCATTCCCGCTATCTGGTCGTAGAGCTTGAAGAAATTCTGCAGGGTAATAGTGGCAAGGGTCTGGGTTTCCTCTTTTACGGTAACTGCTTCTTTCGCCTCGACAGCCTGATGAAGCCCGTCCGACCACTGCCTGCCGTGCATCAGCCGGCCGGTAAATTCATCCACAATAACGACCTTGCCGTCCATAACAACATAATCTTTTTCTTTCTCAAACGTTATATAGGCACGCAAAGATTGTTCCAGAAGATGTGGCCATTCCATATTTGAGCCGGTAAAGAAAGACCCCACGCCGGCTATCTCCTGGGCGGCCCCCAGGCCTTCGTGAGTTAAATGAACGGCTTTTCTGTCATACTCAACTTCATAATACTGCGTGGCCGTCATCAGTCTTGCCTGAGCATCTTCAAGCTCGGCCTGGCTTTTCTCGATTGCCTCCTGGGCCTTTTCGATTCGCTCGTCGGCTTTGTCCTTTTTCGC
>CAZMCN010000124.1:0-5723 GCA_964564845.1 uncultured Pirellulales bacterium
TGCGATACGATTGTGCCTTTAAGAATAGTCCCCGGCAGATGTGAATCCACCTTGGATTTCAGCACCTCCTCCAAAAATTCACTTTCTTTATCAGTGAACATCTCATCGACCTGCTTGTCGAGTTGTTCTTGTGAAAGACCTAACTTGTTAACAATATTTCTATCTACCATAAAACCAAAATTCCTTTTGTGGAGTCTGTAATTAACCCTCTTGGCGCCCCACATTTACGCCGGCAAGGCATTGTGCGACATCGCACAAACACATATTTTCCATTAATTGCTTATAAATACATCGGCCAACGCAGCCAGTGCAAACTACACGCCTTCATAATCTCTCTACTCATACCGCTTCATTTACTATTTTAATTTCCTTCTCCAACTGCAATTCCTTTCTTGCGGTTTTCGTTAAGCCTTTTCAAAAACACAAACATTTTGCGCAGGCAGCGGAAAATTCTAACTCACCCGCCGCCGTCATTGTCTTCAAGATTAGTCAAATTCTCTACAAATTCGGCAATTATCCACTCAGGGGTCGAGGCCCCTGCTGTAACGCCCGCTATTTTTTTACCAAAAGGAATTATTCTATCAAGTTCACTCCAATTTTGCAAATGAAACGTCTGGTTATTATATTTTTTACAAAGTTCCGCCAATTTCCGTGTATTGGCGCTTTCAAAGCTTCCAAGCACGAACATTATATCCACCTGCTTGCACAGTTCCACTGCCGATTTCTGCCTTTTTATCACCTCTTTACAGAGAGTATTAATTACTTTCATCTCTGTAAAACCTCTGGTTGCTATTGCGCCGAGCGTTTCAGCAAAATACTCCACGCTCTGCGTCGTTTGGCATACAATTCCCAATTTGCCGTTTTCGGGCAATCTATCCAAATCACCTCTTTCAGAAAACACTATGGGCTCTCGGACACAGCCCATAACCGCCTGAATCTCCGGATGGTTCGCATCACCAATTATTACAACCTTGTAGCCTTGCTTATCAAGCTCCTGCGCTATCGACTGCACTCTTTTAACCAGCACACATGTAGCATCTACTATTGTAAGACCTTTCTCTTTCAGCTTTGCCAATTCTTCCGGACTCGCTCCGTGAGAACGAATAAGTACCACTGGACTGAGCCTGTCGATGCTCACTCCTGACTCGATTTGCTCTACACCGCTGACAGTCTTCAATCCCGCTTTTGCTAATCGTTCCACCTCATTTTCGTTATGAATAATCGGCCCGAGACTGTAAACACATCTTTCTTTGCTCAGTACTTCTTCAGCAATACTGATGGCATTTCTAACGCCCGGGCAGAATCCACAATTTTCAGCAACTAAAACTCTCATAATACAAAAAACATTATACCTCGCAGGCCCACCCGCCCTCTGCCTTTCCCACGTAATATACTACCTGCTATACGCTATTTATCCTTAGGATAAGCTCCCAGCTCCGGATTACTTTTGGGCAGACTTGCCCCTAAAATTTCATAAAACTTATCTTTGACCGCCGACCGAAAGTATCTGCCGCTTTGGAGGAATGTTATCCCGATTATATCCTGCTCAAAATCAATCCAGCAATACGTGCCTGTTGAGCCGCTGTGCCAAACCGCTCTCGGATAACCCGCTTTAGACCCTTCACCAACAGCAAAACCTATGCCAATCTGACCAGGCGGGCCGCGAGTAAACATTTGACGCATCCACCCTTCAGAGATAAACTGCTCGTCTCGATGAACGCCGGTATTGCGGCACATCAAAAGCCAAACTGCCAAATCCTGTGGGCTGCAAACTATACCACCCCCAGTCGAAGAATATTGGTTCTTCGGCTTCGGTGCCATTGTGTCAATGTAATGACTGCCAAGCTTAAAACCTTCGCCCCTTTTGCGGTATACTCGCGGCATAGAGTCTACAACTTTTTTCTCTGGACAATACGTCAAAGTTTTCAACCCCAAAGGTCTTGCCAACTCTTCCAGCAGCAATTCATCTCTGTATTTACCTGTTACAACCTCTGCCACCCGCGCCGCTGTGTCTGTCCCCATACCGCTGTACAGCTTGTACCGGCCAGGTTCGTACACAAGCCCTTCCTTAGCATATTTTTTAACCATCTTCTCCAGCGTCACACCCGGCCTTTGATTTTCCTTTCTGTTCCACGGCGTCTGGCCATCCAAACCACCGGTATGCGAAAGAAGCTCTCGAACTGTCGGAGCACGACTTGTCTTTTGCCCATTCTTTAGTTTAATGTCCTTGAACTCAGGCAGGTAGAAATCGATGGGCCTATCAATATCGAGCAGACCCTTTTGGGCCAGGCGAACAATAACTGTCGCCATTAACGGCTTGCTAATCGATGCTATCCTGCAAATCGCATTCGCCTTAAATGGAACTTTGTTTTCAATATCTGCATAACCAAACCCCTCTTCAAAAATCACTTCGCCTTTGTGCAAAAGCAAAACCGACATCCCAGGAACTTCATTATTATCCACCGCTTCCTGAACAAACGAATAAAGCGATTCCCTGTCCTCAGCACTAAAACCATGCTCAACCCAGTTGCCGCGCTCAAGTGACTGAGTACTCGTACAGGAGCTCAACAACAAAACAAACAAAAACAAACCTAGATAAAACCTGCTCTTTGCCTTCATAGTTTTTTCCTCTCTCTAAAATTCAATTTAAAACAATCCCTAGCCACCGACTGTTAATAGCTATATAGCTCTTTGCCCTGCTTTTGTCTTATATTCTTTTGCATCTGCCGCATCGTATCGGTCAATTTCTCCGCCAGTTTCTTATCTGGCATACTTTTCACCTCTTCGACTGAGATAGCTTTGCCATAGCAGACTACAATCCGTCCTGGCGAAAAGATTTTTTTGTGCCTCGGCCAACACTCAAATGCACCGTCAATCACTACCGGCACAATCGCCGCTGCCCCTCTTCTGCTCAAAAGACCAAAACCGCCCTTAAACGAAGAAATTCTCCCGTCATTTGTTCGAGTCCCTTCAGGAAAAAGGCAAACACCTCTCCCCTCTTTAAGTCGCTCTATGTTTTTTCTTACTGCTGACAAATCCGCCTGACCACGCACCACAGGTATCGTACCAACAGAAGAAATCAGCCAGCCAAAAAAACGATTAGCAAAAAGAGTGTCACGAGCCATAAAATTCAATTCCCGCTTTATATATACCCCACAAAATAACGGGTCAAGATAACTTTGGTGATTACTAATCAGCATGAAAGCTCCTTTGTCGGGAACATTCTCTTTGCCGTAAACACTGACACGAAAAAACAAAGAACAGAACATCCGGCAGCAAAAACGAGCAAATCGGAACCATATCGAGTAACCAGTCCCGCCCGACTGACTACGAGCAACAACCATCGTGTAAAGTTTCTCCACAACTTCATCTACACTTAAATCGGTAGTATCGACAACAACAGCATCCTCTGCCGGCTTTAACGGTCCCGCTGCTCTGCTCTCATCATGCCTGTCCCTCTCTTCAATAGCTTTTTTTATCTGCTCAAAATCCCCTCTGTCGCCTTTAGAGACCAACTCTGCCTGCCTTCTTTTCGCCCTCTCGGCTGCATCAGCGGTCAGAAAAATCTTCACATCAGCATCGCCAAATACCACCGTACCCTGGTCCCTTCCCTCGGTAACTATCTTTTCCCCTTTGCCCGCAAATTCCCTCTGCATCTGCACCAGTTTTTCACGAACTTTCGCCGACGATGCAATATAATGAGCATTGGCAGTAACGTCGGCTTGCCGTATTCGCTCCGTAACATCAACACCATTAATGCGGACTACCATTAAACCTTGACTACTTGAAAATTCAAATTTCGTTGTTGACAAAACACCGAGCACCTTTTCCCCGCTGCTCAAATCAACTCCTGCCCGCATCGCAGCTAACGTAACGGCTCTGTACATCGCACCGGTATCGAGATAGCTGGCTCCAAGCCTCTCAGCCAACAGACGTGCTGAGGTGCTTTTACCGCTTGCCGCAGGACCATCAATCGTAACAATCAGTTTCGACATCTAAAAAACCGACTTCACTCTTTAGCCCCAGACCCTTCCCCCTTTACCTTAACAACAATGACACTCGTATCATCAATCTGCCTTACCAGGCCGACAAACCTTCGCCTGTAAGTGAGAATATCTTTAATCAGTAGTTCGGCCGAATCGTTACAAAACCGCCTTGCCGCTTCCAGCATCTTTTCTCTGCCCCAGAATTCGCCCTCAAAGTTCACAGCGTCAATCAGCCCATCCGTATAGAACAGTAAACAATCGCCGGCTTTTAGCTCCAACGATTCCGTTTCATATCTTGCTTCTGTCTCAACCCCAAGAACAAGTCCCCCCCTTTCTAATTCCAGAATCTGCCCCTCTCTTATCAGAACCGTCGGCTCATGACCGCAATTGCAATATCTTATGGTTTTTTCTTTAACATCGATGATGGCATAAAACAACGAGATGAACTCGCCGTTCTCACATTCCAGACAGGCCACCCCGTTCAGCTTGCCAACAATCTTTTCGATAGTTTTGTTGCCGTTTTCGCCTACCGCATAAGCACGAACCGTACCGCGAAACATACTCATCATTATCGCAGCGGGAATCCCCTTTCCAACGACATCAGCAATAATAACTACAATTCGACCATCCCCGATTTGAAAAAAATCATAAAGGTCGCCCCCCACATCAAAACAAGGAATATAGGTAGCCGCAATATCCAAACCCGGTATCTCCAGTCCCTTTTGAGGAATCATTCTGCGCTGTATCACCCCTGCCAGACGCATCTGCTCGGCTATGCGTGCACCTTCAATCGCTTCCGCATAGAGTCTGGCATTGGTTATTGCCACCGCACACTGCGATGCAACAGCCCGCGCCATCCCGATATCATCTTCATCAAAGCATTTGGGTTTGGGACTGTAAAGCCGAATTACACCGATGTTCTCACCTTTGAACCGCATCCCTATCGTAAGCTGGCTGACCAAACCCTCCTTAATGGTCGCCTCTTTATATTTGACCCTGTCATCAACTCGCATATCATCCAAAACCACCGCTTCACCGGAAAAAGCAGCCTTAATAACGGAGTCGTTTTTCGAAACAACACCTTTATTACGGTACTCTTCGCTAAGACCGTAGGTACTGCGCATCTTAAGCTCCCCGGCCTCCTCATCAAGCAGCCGAATCGAACACGCTTTTACGCCGACAATTTTTACCGCCGCTTCAGCAAGTTTGTCCAGCACCTCCTGAAGGGTAAATTTGCCCGCCACGAGGGTCGTAAGCTGATAAATCTGCTCATCACGCTCTGTTTGTCCCATTGAGCACCTGACATATCAAAGGGACCCCATTTTACTAATCTTTACAAAATGGGACCCAACCATTACCACAAAATTATAAATTTGGGTAATTATACAGGATTTTTTTGCATAGGCCAATCTAATTTATTTCCCCACAGTCCTTGAACAAAAGAGCGTTTTATGTTAAAAAAATCGAAATGAACGCCATTGCAAGACATATAATTTTTACGGGCAGAGTACAGGGGGTCGGCTTTCGATTCACCGCTCTTGATTTGGCCAATCGTTATCGGCTAACCGGTTTTGTCCGCAACCTCGCCGATGGCGCTGTTGAATTGGTCGCACAGGGTTCTGATGAACAAATAAACGCTTTGCTCCAGGACATTCAAGCTCGATATAGTGACTATATCACAGAAACTGTACTTTCCAAAAAGAAAAACGCTAAGCAACAAGCTTTAGCAGCTTATAA
>CAZMCN010000125.1:0-5704 GCA_964564845.1 uncultured Pirellulales bacterium
AAAACGTAAAACACTAATGAACGTTAAGGCCATTTACACAGTTATCTGAACAGACCTTTGAAAAAGACTCTTGACTCGGCTCCGGTTCATAGGAGTTCACAGAGAACAAAGTGGGAAGTAAAAAGACAAGGCAATAACATAAAGGAAGGGCGGTAAAATGAAACGATATTTCGTATTTAGTGCGATTGTGATGGGGGTATCGAGCAGCCTGTTGTTGGCGGTAGTGGCACAGGGCAAAGAATGGCTCCCCGAGGAAGATGTCAATACTGTTGTTTTGGGCAATAGCGGCTTTGCACTTGACCTTTACGCAAAGCTCAGGGATGACCCGGCGGTTAAAAAGGCCGATGGCAACCTGTTTTTCTCGCCTTACAGTATATCGACGGCCCTGGCTATGACGTATGCCGGCGCAAGGGGCGAGACGGAAAAGCAAATGGCTGATGTTCTGCATTTTACTCTGGGGCAGGGGCGATTGCATCCGGCGTTCGGGATACTGGAAAAGCAGCTAAATGCAGCCGGCAAAAAAGGCAACTATGAGCTTAGCGTTGCCAACGCGCTCTGGGGACAGAGGGGCTATGGCTTTCTAAAGCCGTTTCTGGAATTGACGGAGAAAAATTACGGGGCGGCCCTTAAGGAAGTTGACTTTATCAGACAGACAGAAAAAGTACGTAAAACCATAAATGCCTGGGTGGAAGAAAAAACAAAAGACAAAATCAAGGAGCTTATCAAGCCCTGCGTTCTTGATGCCTTTACCCGGCTGGTCTTGACAAATGCTATTTACTTTAAGGGCGACTGGGCAAGTAAATTCGAGGAAAAGAATACAAAGCCCGCTCCTTTTCATATCAGCAAAGAAAGAAGCGAAGAGGCGGCGATGATGGAACAAAAGGAGGAATTTAAATACGCTCAAAAAGAGAAGTTGCAGATTCTTGAGCTGCCTTATAAAGGCAGGGAGTTGAGTATGCTTGTATTTTTGCCTGAAGAAGTCGACGGCCTGGCGGAACTGGAAAGCTCCCTTACGCCGGAAAGGCTGGCCGAATGGACAAAGAGACTGCACAAGCGGGAAGTCATGGTTTATCTGCCGAAGTTCAAAATGACTTCACAATTTAGTATGGCCGAGATGCTTGCTGCTATGGGTATGCCGGACGCTTTTTCAGGAGCGGCTGATTTTTCCGGGATGAACGGCAAGAGGGACCTTTTCATATCAGCAGTGATTGCAAAGGGGATTGTTGAGGTAAATGAGGAAGGCACAGAGGCGGCTGCAGCCACCGCTGTTGTGATGAAACTTACAGCCGTACCGACTCCGCCGCCGATATTTCGCACCGACCATCCCTTTATATTTATGATTAAAGATAACAGTTCCGGCAGCATACTGTTCATGGGCAGGGTTTCCAACCCTGCCAAACAGGACAAATAAGAAAGTAAAATTGTGTCAATTATTTTAAGGAGATTTAATTATGAACGGCAAAAGAAAAGCACTAACAGCAATTGTATTGCTGCTTGTCGGCAGTACAATCGCACAGGCGAGGATTAAACTGGTGGCGTTACCCGAGCGGGCTGCGACGGTGATTCGATTGGACCATCCCCATTTTACATTGATTGAGGAAGAACGTGTGCTTACGCTCCAGAAGGGTCTTAACAAGGTGGATTTTTCCTGGAAGGGCGTCAGCATCGATGCCGATTCAATTCGATTGGCTGCTCTCGACAATCCGGAAAAAGTAACGCTGCTTAATGTAAGCTATCCTCCTGCTGAGGCGGCCCTTGTCTGGGAAATCAGCAGTGACGGCGACTATGCCGAGACGGTTCGAATCAGCTATCTGCTGCGTAATATCGACCGGCTGATAACTTACAAGGCCATTGCCGACAAGGCCGAGACGGCGGTCGATTTGACCAGCTTTCTTGTGCTGCGCAACTTTTCAGGCGAAGATTTTGACAGGGCACGCGTGCTGCTGGATTACGGCGAGACATTCGAGCAGGGCGTCAAACACGAGGAAACCAAGCAGATGCTGTTTCTGAAGAAGCCGAAAGTGCCGATTACGAAAATATGGACGTTCGATGCGGACAAGCTGCCCTGGGACCCGGAAAAACTCGAGAATAGAAATGTCGGCATACCGGTCAGCTATCGAATTATAAATAACACCGAAAGCGGATTAGGTGAATTTGCCTTGTGGGGCGGCAAGGCGAGAATCTTTCAGGACGATGGGCAGAAAAGCACCATCTTTTTAGGTGAAGACATAACGGCGATGGTGCCGGTCGGCGAAAAAGCCGAACTTTATATCGGCGACAGCAGAGACATCGTAGTAACGCAGCGAAAAATGACGGACAAAAGAATAAACGTAAGATACAACAATAAAAGGACACAAATCGTTCTCTATGATACCGATGAAGAAATTGTTGCCAAGATTGAAAACTTCAAAGACAGTCCTGCTGTACTTACGATGATACAGCACATACCCGGCCAGTGGGATATGGAAAAATGCAATATGGAGTATGTCAAAAAGGACGCCCATATGCTTGAATTTGAGATAACATTGCCTGCCCGCAGCAAAACCGGCCCGGCGACAAAGCAACTGAAGATGCACTATCACCGCCGGAATATTAGGCCGTGAAGAAACAGATAAACAACAGAACCTTTCAAATTAAAGGAGCAGCAAAATGAAACGTTTAATTTCTGTGTTAGTTATAATTGTTGCGATGGTTTCGGTTGGCCAGGCCAAGGTCGATTTGGTTACGCTGCCAACTCGCGATACCGTACAGCTTACTATCTATAATTCGGCGGATATGACTTTAGTGCGTGAAAGCAGGGGCCTTACGCTAAAAGAAGGTGCAAATAAGCTGCAGTTTTCCTGGGCAAATACGCTTATTGACCCGACAAGTCTGGAAATGCTACCTAAAGCGAATGCCGACAAAATCAACATCGCTGATTTGACCTTTCCGCCGAGAGTAAGGAACCTCGGCCTGTGGAACATCAAAAGCGGCGTAAAGGGCAATGTGCCGGTCGAAATTTCGTATCTGACCAGCGGCCTTTCCTGGCGGGCGTTCTATATGGGGACGCTGACAGAAGATGAAAAGAAAATGCGTTTGCAGGGCTATGTCAGAGTAACCAACAATAGCGGCGAAGACTATGAAAACGCTCAAACACGACTGATTGTCGGCAAAGTCCACATCCTTGACCAAATTGCTGACCTTGCCCGCAGGCAGTACCCCTATGGCAGGCCGTCAGAGATAGTACCTAAAGGGATGCCGCCGCTCAAGCTTGAAGAAGCCAAAAGAAGCATGATGGAGTCTGACAAAGCAGTAGCAGGGACCTATGCGATTAGGCCGAAGGAAATCAGAAAGGAGGGCCTTAGCGAGTATTTTCTTTATACGATTGAAGGGACTGAGACAATTCCTACCGGCTGGTCGAAACGGCTGATTAGCTTTGACGTTGACGATGTGCCGGTGGTCAATCTGTATAAATATGAGCAGCAGCGCTACGGCAATTTCGTCGTGCGGTTTATCAGTTTCAAAAATGACGAAAAGCACAATTTAGGCGATACACCCATCCCCGGCGGAATGCTGAAAGTTTACAGAGGCGCTGATGCCCAGGGCCACTTATCTTACACCGGTCAATCGTCTTTCAAATATATTCCCGTCGATGAGGACATCGAGCTTAATCTCGGGCCGGTCGCTGATGTTGTTGTTGAGCCGAAGCTTATGGATTTTGCCACGGACAACTATGACTTTGACCACAAGGGCAACATTTCCGGCTGGGATGAAATCCGTAAATTCAAGGTTGAAGTTAAAAACACGCGGGACATTCCAATCAAGGTAGAAATAAAACGCAACTTCGGCACTTCTTACTGGGACCTGAAAAAAACCGGCGATTTCGGGAAATACGAAAAGGTTGATAAAGACACTGTCAAATTCACTCTTACATTGAAACCGGCCTCGGCAATGAAATTTGAGTATGTTCTGACCACTTACCACGGAACTCGGCAGGAACATTGGTCGAAGGGCTGGTTGTAAGCATCGCTGTCAAGGCCGGGGCTTTATCCTGCGCAAAAATGAGAGGAAAACACGATGGAACCCCATCAAAGCGATGGGTTTTCTTGATTTGACAGAAGCAATTTGGCCGGATACAATACCCGCGATGAGCAGTATCGAAATAAGGGGGTTTATCTGACTGATTATTTTGATACGGTTGTAGCAACGGCAAAGTTAAACCAGGGTTGGTATTAAGGGAAATCTGAAATGCCTGTAGCCATAACTATAATTTTTATCGTCTTAGCTACCCTTGTCGCCGCCTTTGTCAGAAGGACAAGCAGGGACAAATGTCTGAAAGATTTTGAGCGCAATATGGTAACTCTTCAGGCATTAGACGGCAGGACAGTCTGGGGTAAACTGCGGGTGGAGAATACCGGCCTGGAATTCATTTATCCCCAAGTGCATAAAAATGAAGACGGGCACGACGAGACAAGCTATATTCTCTATAAATCCGAGTATTCTAATATTTTTGCACTGATTCGCTACCATGACCGGTTGAGCGAAAGTAATAAAAAGCAGAGGGAAAAGGAATTAAAAAGAACATATCATCCAGCACTTGCTCGAAGGCTTACAAGAAAGATAAAAAATGTTTTCAAAACGGTAAGAGATTCGGTGATGGAAGTGTTGAATATGTTAATCAGCCATGCCAAGAGAGTTACACCGGCCGGGGCGGTGCTGACTTCTCAGGATAAATATGTTAGCCGGATGAAGCAGGAGTTGGTAGGCTCGGCAGGAACTTCTTTCGAGCCTTTGCTGGAAAAATATATCGGCAGCAAAGTTGTGCTTGAACTGCTGCAGGGCGATAAAATATTTGAATATTGCGGCGTGCTGAAGGACTACACAGCAGAGTTTGTTGAAGTTATGGACGTTGATTATAAATCGCAGCAGGACCAGCAGGCCAGAAAGGTGGACCTGGTCGTGCTTCGCAGATACGGCATCGTCCGTCACCTCGGAGAATAGTTCCAGAATACAGTGCGGGGCTGTACATTTTAAGTTTTCGATTTGCGATTTTCGATTGGAAATCGACAATCGGCGGTCGATATTGGTAGGTTCGGCAGAAACTTGCTTACAGGGGATGAGGAAAAAACCTTGATTTCAAATAAGGATATAAGCATAATACCGAAATAGCAGGTTATGGTTACCGTTTTTGGCCAACGTTACAAACCTTACGCAAGGGACCGACAACTCATGTTCGTTCCCAGCCTGGCGACAGACGGCGGAAAATACACAGAATATAATGAGTTTGGCTCAAAATAAGCCATTTTTTTCGTTGATTTCACTCAGCAAGTTAGGTATAATTACATAGTATCGATGTAATATTTTGTGGTTTTTATGGGGCTTAAGGGGTCGGGGATGAAGGATTACACCCACGTAAAAGAAGAAAAACAGGGCCTGGCTGTGATATTCTTCATATCGGCGGTATTATCTCTTTTGTTTTTTCCAGAGGATTCACCTGCCTGCACTGTCGGCACAGCAAGTGGTTTAGCGACTGTCGATGGTCGTCCGATTATGTGGAAGGTGCGTGATGCCTCTGGTAGACAACAGCTTATCTACGTCTCCGGCTCTCCATATAATTACCTTGGCGTCTGCAATATAGGCGGCAGCGTGTACCTCGGGCTCAACGAGGCTGGAGTAGGTACTGGAAATGCCACCGTTGCAGGTGGTGCAAACAGTGCACCTCAGA